>JADHWK010000068.1 GCA_016783505.1 Candidatus Zhuqueibacterota bacterium
GACGATGCGGAGATCATGTTGGTGACGTCAGCTACAGTGACCGGCACTTCCCGGGTGGTGGTGGACAGAATGAGGGACAAGGGGCGAAAGGTGGGTCTTTTGAAGATCCGCCTGTTCCGCCCGTTTCCCTTAGCAGAGGTGAGGAAGGTGTTAATGGGTGTCCCGAAAGTGGCCGTCATAGACCGGAACATATGTCCCGGTTATGGGGGGATCTTCGCCCAGGAGATCAAATCAGCCCTGTACGGCCAATCCCAAAACGATCATCCCAGGGTGTTCGGTTTCATTGCCGGACTCGGGGGACGGGATGTCAAACCTGAAGTGATTGAGGAGATTATTCAATATACCGAGGATCATGACCGACCGGAGGAGGACATCATTTGGATTGGAGTGAAAAAGTAACCCGAGTCATTTATCATTTCCTCTGAAAATAGACTACCGATAACACGCCTGTCTGCCTCAGGCAGGGATAACACAGATTTACACAGATTTTTATAAAGGTTCTGACGCCTTAACTCCCTATGAATTTTAGAATTATGGAGTTTATCCGTATGGATTTTATATTCTTTCTCTGAAAATTTTTTTCACCGCATCCTCATTTATCCTGTCCCGAAGCTTCGGGATAAAGGTTTCATTAGTCTTTAATCTGGAGATATTATGTTTGAGGTTTACGAACGCCGGAATTTTATCGTACCCGAAGACGAGATTATGACCCAGGGTCATCTGGGCTGTCCCGGGTGCGGGGCCACCATGTCAATGCGGCTGGCCCTGAAGGCCCTGGGGAGAAAGACCATTCTGATCATTCCCGCCTGTTGCTGGGCGGTGATTGATGGTCCCTTCCCCTATTCTGCCGCCGGGGTGCCGGTGCTCCAATGCGCCTTTGAGACGGCGGCCATTTCCGCCTCGGGGGTGAGGGCTGGCCTGGATGTGCAGGGGAAAAGCGATGTTCAGGTGGTAGCTTGGGCGGGGGATGGGGGAACCTTTGACATCGGGTTGGGTGCTCTGTCGGCAGCAGCGGAGCGAAACGAGAACATCATATACGTTTGTTACGACAACGAGGCCTACATGAACACGGGGATCCAGCGGAGCTCGGCTACTCCCTGGGGAGCGTGGACGACTACCACCCCAGCTCGCCATCCTAAAAGTGAGCCCAAGAAAGACCTGATGGGGATCTTCGCCGCCCACCGCATCCCCTATGCCGCTACAGCTACGGTGGCTTATCCCGATGATCTGATTCAAAAGTTTAAAAAGGCGGTTTCAATCAAGGATGGATTGAGGTTACTGCATCTCTTCTCTGCATGTCCCCCGGGACACAAGTCCCTGGAAAGTGAGTCGGTGAAGATCATGCGGCTGGCGGTCCAGACCAGGGTGTTCCCACTCTACGAGGTGGAAAACGGGGAGAAATGGACCCTGACCGTGGAATCTGAGGGTGTGCCCGTGAACGAGTATCTGAAGCTCCAGGGACGTTTCCGCCATCTTTCCGAAACGGACAGAGAGAAGATACAAGAAGAAGTGAATGGCAATTGGAAAAGGTTGATGGAAAAGGTAAAGAAAGCGGACTGAGTGATGGATTTTAAGTTGACCGAAGAACAGCAGATGATCCGGGAAACGGCCCGGGAATTTGCCCAGAATGAACTGGCCCCTGGCGTGGCCGAGCGGGATCGGGACGAAAATTTTCCCGGAGAACAATTAAAAAAACTTGGAGAACTGGGGTTTATGGGGATCACCGTCCCCGAAGAATATGGGGGTGCCGGGCTGGACCCTATCTGCTCTTGCCTGGCTATCGAGGAGATATCCAAAATTGACGCTTCTATGGGGGTGATCCTATCGGTGACGAATTCCTTAGCCTGCCATCCCATCGAGCGATTCGGCACCGAAGAGCAGAAGCGGAGGTATTTGGTGCCCCTGGCGTCGGGCCAAATGCTGGGGGGGTTTTCCATGTCTGAACCCGGGGCTGGTTCCGATGCCGCAGCCTTGACCACCACCGCCGTAAGGGACGGAGACTTTTATGTGATTAACGGTGGAAAAAACTTTGTTACCAGTGGAAAGAACGGGGACGTTTTCATCCTGATGGCGGTCACCGATAAAGCCAAGGGCGCGAAGGGAATCAGCGCTTTTATCCTGGAACAGGGGACTCCGGGCATGACGGTGGGCCACAAGGAGAAAAAGCTGGGCATCCGGGGTTCGGACACCACCTCTTTTTCCTTTGATGATTGTCGTATCCCCAAGGAAAACCTCCTGGGAGAGGAGGAGATGGGGTTTAAGATCGCCCTTACCGCTCTGGATTCAGGCCGGTTGGGCATCGCCTGTCAGGCGCTGGGTATCGCCGGGGCGGCATTGGATGAATCAATCAAATATTCCAAGGAAAGAAAGCAGTTCGGCAAGTTCCTTTCTGAATTTCAGGCAATTCAGTTCAAGCTGGCCGATATGGAGACCCAGATCAACGCCACCCGGCTGCTGATCTATCAGGCGGCAATGAAGAAAGATAGGGGGGATCGCTACTCCAAAGAGGCGGCTATGGCCAAGCTGTACGCCTCCGAGGTGGCCATGCGCTGCTCCATCGAGGCGGTGCAAATCCATGGGGGATACGGGTACACCAAGGACTATCCAGTGGAGCGGTTCATGCGGGATGCCAAGATCACCGAGATCTACGAGGGGACATCAGAAGTGCAGAGGATGGTGATTGCGAATTCTCTTTTAAGATAGAATCTCTATTTTTTCCCACGATTCCCAGCATTCCCAAACTTTCCCAGGATTCCCAGGGAAATTCATGAGGTGCCAGAGTCGGGAATAGAAGAACTTGGTTTGTCTATCACTCCAAATGAGAAAATAACACAAATTTGATTTGTTTATCCACTAGTTAGATGAAATTGCTGCCCTTAGAAAACGAAAGGAGGTTTAAAATGAAGCGTTTAATTATCATAATAGTAACAGTAGTCTTGGGCGTAACATTTTTAACAAGTTGTGCCCGAAAGCCAGAGAAAGTAAAAATCGGCTATCAAAAGACGGAAATCTACCAGCATTTCTTCACTGCGGTCGAAAGGGGATTCTTTAAAGCAGAAGGGGTTGAAGTTGAGCCAGTGGAGTTTGCCTCAGCGAACTTGATGGCCGAAGCTCTCATCGCGGGAAGAATTGATGGAACTGCTACCAGTGCTTTCCCTGTTATTTTTTCCGTCGAGCAGAATAATCCAGGACAGTTCAAGATTTACATAGTTAACGTGATCACCGAAACTGCCTTCCCAGATTATATCTTGGTAAAGAAAGATTCAAAGATGAATAGCCTCTCGGAGCTCAAAGGGAAAAAGATAGGAACATACCCAGGCTCAACTATACTCACTTATACCAAAATTATTCTAAAACACTTTATGAATCCTGATGAGGATATTACGATAGTTCAACTTAAACCTGTACTTCAGCTTCAAGCCCTTGAAACTGGCCAAGTAGATGCAATATTTGCTTTGGAGCCTATAGCCTCGGTGGGAATAGTGAGGGGTATTGCACGGGTGCTGGAGGAAGCACCCGTGGCCAAATATGTTATGGAGTCTCTCCCTGGGTCGGGCAGTACGTTCTCATCAAGGTTTCTGAAAAATTACCCTAAGGCCGCAGAAAAAGTAAAAAGGGCAATGTATCGAGCATTAGACTTTCTGAACGATCCTAAAAATATCGAGGAAGCTAGAAGTATACTTGGGGAATGGACAGAAATAGATCCAGAGGTTATAGAAAGACTTCGACCCTTAAAATACTGGAAGCTGGAAGATATAGACCGAGGAGCGGTTCAGAAGCTTGCGGACCTACTTTTTGAATGGGGTGCTTTAGAAAAGAAAATAGACACTTCTAATCTTTACTATGGCCAATAAAATAGGTTAACAAAAATGGAGAATTCCGTAATTGTAAGAAATCTATACAAGTCCTTTCCAAAAGACATAAAAAAATCCTCATATGTATCGATCATTGAGGATGTCAGTATAGAGATCAAATCTGGTGAATTTGTTACGTTCTTTGGCCCAAATGGCTGTGGAAAGACTACATTTCTTAATGTCTTGTCCGGTTTGTTACCCCCAGACGAGGGTGAGATACTAATTCAAGGGAAAAATCCGGGTACAACCAAAATAGGGTACATTTTTCAAAACTTTCCAGAGACTCTCTTCCCATGGCGGAAGAATATTGACAACATCGCCTTCCCTTTAGAGCTCAAAGGCATGTCAAAAGTTGAAAGATATAAGAATGTTATCGAGTTAGAGAGAAGTCTTGGAATAGAAATTGATAATGGTCTCTATCCTTATAAACTAAGTAGCGGCCAACAACAACTTGTGGCGATAGCAAGAGCCCTTATTGATCAACCTTACGTCCTTCTAATGGATGAGCCATTTAATGCTTTAGACTTTCAAACCCGTGTGTTTGTGGAAGACAAGATATTGGACATTTGGGAAAAAACGAAGACTACGATACTGTTCGTTTCCCACGACATAGACGAGTCTATTTATTTAGCTGACAGAGTGGTTTTTTTTACCAAAATGCCGGCAAAAATAGCTTGTATAATGGAAGTTAATCTTCCCCGTCCGAGACACCAACAGATGATGACATCTAAGGAATTTTTTAGCCTGAGGAGCAAGGCGATAGAAATCTTTAGGAAGGTAATGGAGAGATGAGAAAGGAACTTATTGTAGGCCCCATAGTATTTTTATTGATTTGGGCTCTTTTCAGTTACCTAAAAATCGTAAATCCAGTTCTAATTCCAACCCCATGGGCAGTAATAGTTAGATTTACTGAACTATTCTATAGGGGTGAGATTTGGGCAGATTTGCTTGCTACACTCTATAGGCTCTTGTTTGGATTTGCTTTGTCTATCGTCGTTGGAATTCCATTAGGTCTGATATTAGGCTCGTCAAAAAGGCTTTCGGATTCCTTCGAGTTTCTTATTGATTTCTTCCGTTCAATCCCTGCTTCGGCACTTTTCCCTATGTTCTTACTTTTCTTTGGCATCGGTGATAAGGCGAAAGTTTCGGTAGTTGTTTTCTCCTGTTCTCTCATCATCATAATTTATACAATGTATGGGGTCAGAAATTGCAAAGAATCACGAATAAGAGTCGCTAAGGTTATGAAAGCAAATAAATTCTCCATATTTACTAAGGTGATTTTCCCAGAGTCATTACCTCATATCTTCGCTGGTGTGAGAATAAGCATTTCTATTGCTTTGATTCTGGTTGTTGTTACCGAGATGTTCATTGGAACCAAATATGGATTGGGTAGGTTAATATATGATTCTCACCTGATGTTTCGGCTCTCTACAATGTATGCGGCGATCTTGATTGCTGGGATACTCGGTTATATGCTAAATAAGATATTTATGGTAGTGGAATCGAAGGTTTTTCATTGGGCTGGGAAGTAAGGCTTTATGGATGGCAAGCTAAAATTTGAGGAAGATAAGCTAAAAGGTAAGGTCATTGTGGTATCGCAAAAAGAAGAGATTTTTGCGGAGAACTACATCTGGAATTGCAAGAATAAAGTGGTTTATGGTCCTATTCTATCCCGCAGACTTGGCAAGTCGCTGGGTATTAACCTTTTCCCCTCAGATTTTAATATCTGCACTTTCGACTGTATTTATTGTGATTGTGGTCCTACAAAAAGAAACACGGTTAACACCTACAACTTTGCCTCCATGGAAAAGATTAAAGATGAGTTAGAACACTCATTTGAACACCACTCGCAAAATCGGACTCCCATTGACTATATCACATTTGCAGGTAACGGAGAGCCGACTTACTATCCCTTCTTTCCTGAAATAGTGAACTTTGTATTAGAATTACGAGATAAGTATTTCCCTCAAAAACCATTGGCTATATTCTCTAACGGGACGATGATATCCAAGCAGGAAGTTATCGAATCAATAGAAAAACTGGATGAAAGAATCTTCAAGCTCGATGCCGGAGATGAAAGGACATTCAAGTTAATCAGCCGGCCAAATAACAATGTTTCCTTTGAAGAGATTGTTGATAGACTTGCTAACTTAAAGGGAATAAAGATTTCCTCAGCAGTTCTCTGTTCGGGCATTAGGAACCTTGGTTCATTAAAGAATTGCGGTTATATCGAGGCACTGAAGAAAATAGAGCCTCACGAGGTTCATCTCTATAGTATCGATTATCCACCAGCGTATCGGGGAATTAGACGAGCCAGAGTTTCAAAAATGCTCGAACTTGGCCAATATATAACCAGTAATATGGACATTGCAGTAAAAGTTCTTCGAGCAAGAAAGGCTTGGAGGTAGTAGAATAGTGAACATTTTATTAATACATCCCGATTTCAGACGTAATATAGAAATCCGAGACTATTGGGAAGGATTTAATCCTCCTTCACTGGTGGTAAATTATTTGGCTTCCATCCTTAAACAATACAATCATAGAGTAGTTGTTCTTGATTCCCTTTTTCAATTTTTCAGGACTGGCTTTAAGCGCGAAGTAGATCTATCAGATGGATTAGAAGACATGATAAAAGAAGAAAAAATAGAAGTTGTGGGTATGAGTGTTACTTCTCCTTCTCGATTAATTGCCCTAAATCTTGCTAGTGTAATTAAGAGGGTAAATCCACAAATAAAGATTATATGGGGTGGCCCTCATCCCACATTAGTAGGCGAAAGAATTTTGGAATATGAACCATTAATTGATTTTTTAATTTTGGGAGAGGGGGAAGATAATTTACCAGATTTGGTAAATGCCCTCGAGGAAAGAGATTTTAAAAGATTAGAAAAGATCGGTGGATTAGCATTTAGAAGGAACGGCGAAATTATTCGAACTCATGACAATCTTTCTATTCAGGATTTAGACATCTATCCTTTTACTGTTTATGACCAATATATAAAATTTGCACCACAAAAATCGTTAACGACTGTTTCGATAACTACAGTTCGTGGTTGTCCTTTCTATTGTAATTATTGTGGATCCAAGGTGATTTACAAGAGCAAGTCAAGAATGAGATCTATTGAGAATGTTATACAAGAAATTAAATATTTAGCAGAAGAACATAAGATTAAAAGGATTCTATTTAACGATGAAACTTTTTCATTTCCTCTGGATCGTGCAAAAGCATTGCTTCGGGCTCTATCAGGTGAGAATATCCATCTTGAACTTGAATGCCAAACAAGGTTTGATGTTGTTGATAATGAATTTTTGAAGTGTTTTAAACAAGCAGGGGGGAGATCAATATTTTTTGGTATGGAATCCGGCTCGGAAAGGATTAGGGAATTAATGGGGAAAATCTCTTATATAAATAACAAGGTGGTAGAAATATCCCAACTGGTTAAGAAGCATGGCATCCGATTAGGAATCCATACAATGTTCGGATATCCAACGGAAACACCGGAAGATATAAGGAAAACAGAAGAGATATTAGAGAAGGTAAAGCCACATGAAATTACGGCCCACATCACCCATGTCCATCCTGGAACAAAAGTGTATAAGAATAGCGAATATACAATTGAGGATTGGCTCAAAAGAGATCGAGATTTCTTTCCTTATGAAACCTCAGCACGGAAATTAAGGGAATTGAGAAGAATCTGTAATTATTTTGAACAACGGTTTACTTCTAAGAGGACTGAGAGAAGCGGATTTCTTAGAGACTTTGGCTCAGCTATAGAAGTTGTGTATTAAGAATGAAAGGTAAACAACCATGTCAGATTTTGACAAGAAAAAACAAAAGGAGATAATTCTACCGCAACTTTATGAATTAATACGGCACACTGCTACTCGACGACATACGTATCTGAATATATACTTGTTGATCCTTGGGGCATACTTAGCCGCCGTTATAAGAATTCTTACAGATAATGGCTTCCCGATCTGGGGAGTATTCCAACAACTTTTGGGCTGGGGAGCAGTGGTTATATTCTTTATCACTTTAGTATTCTTATTCATATCTCTAAGACATATCGCCTTTTTGGAGACTTTTCGAGACAATATAAAATCCATAACAGGAGAAAGTAATGATGGAGGCGAAAGTAATAATGAAGATAAGGAGAGGAAATCAATTTTTGGTAAAGTTGAGAAGTTTTTTGAGAAACGAAAGATAGAGATACGAGAAGGACATCTGGTAATATTTATGAAATTCGTCTTTATGTTAGTACTTATCTCGACTACTCTAATTATTTACAACGGTGAGGTACTATTATTGCCATTCATAATTGAGATTATACTTTTAGGTATTTCGATTTTCTCCGTACGTTATAGGAAACTTTTCTTCAGGCCTCCTAAAACATTCTTGGTACCAAGACAGTTGTTAAATCATTCTAAGAGATCAAAATAAGCAAGTTTATATAGGGTTGAGGCGCCTGTCTTGAGGTACTTAGCGACTTCTTCTATAGTCATTATTTCTTCAGCCATAGTACCCCATCTTGTAATCAAAAAAATTACCAATATTTAGCAACAAATAAAATTAATAAATGGTTTAGAAAATAGCAAAAACTGGAAGCAATATCAGGGGCAAATAAGATAAGGTTCTGGAGGGATAAAGGAAGGGGAAATTTAGAAGATGCAGATCTACTTTTAGGATACGATAAAGACGATTATGAAGAATGGAACTAATACTTTGCTGGACACTAGAACTTTCTTGGCGAAAAACAGATTAAACATTTGGCAATGTTATCTAGGGAAGCTTCGCCTAAAACCGACGAGGTGTGAGAAACATAAATTGGGAGAAACTTCGAATTGCAAAATATAAAATGCAAAGTACAAAAGTCAAAATTACTTTTTCTTTCCTTACGGGTTCGTTAAGGCAACCTCCTGCCTTTCATTTTGCATTTTTTCCCGAAATTTCGGGACATTCTGCATTTTGCATTAGACGTTTTCAAAAGCTTGACTCATTCGTTAAGAAGTCGCCTTATGAAGACGTCTAGTTATACGTCATGCAGTATCTAAAAATCCAAGGGAGTTGGAACCATGAAAAAAAGGCCAGTTAATCTTGAAAGAAGTGATGCCAACATTGCTGAACAATATACAAATATTTATGATGGATTACAAAAAGATGCTGCGCAGAATTCTTGGGATGCACGAACTACTAAAAAAGGCAATGACTGGAGACTGGTTTTCAAATATATTCATGACCGTGATATTCTGGTTATTGAAGATTTCGGGACGACAGGAATGGATTTAAAAAAATGGGTTGCCTATCAGAGTTTATGGGATACCTCAAAAGTTGATGAAGAAACTCTCGGTGCAAGGGGACAAGGTAAGTTCTTATTTCATTACTTTTCCAAGGACAAGGTTGTGTTGACAGAAACAATCGACAAAAATGGAAATTACAGGTTCTCGTATGGAACAGCGGAAGAGTGGGATGATGAAACCAGAAAACTTCAGGATTTTATTCCCGGAGCGTCTCCTCTGCAACATCAGGGCACGGGTATATGGATAATGAATATCAAACCTGAATTTAAGGATGAACTACTTGACTATAGATCATTTATGAAATACATAACTTCTACTTGGTGGGAGATTATTCGAAACGATAGCGCCACTTTTATTGTAAATTTTGATGGAGTTGATAGACAGGCAACATTACCTGACTTACCTGAAGTTCTAAAAGAAAAACATTTGGAGAATGAAAGAATAAAAGACATCGGGCAAATTCGCAACCTTGTTTTGAAGTATTGTAAAGAGGATGTCCCTGAAGGATTTAGAGGAATTGCCATACAAAGAGGCGGAATGACCATTTTGAGGCTTCAAGTTGGTGCAGAGGAATCTATAAAAAACAGGGTGTACGGTTACTGCAATTTTGATGACGATCTGGAGATGGAACTTAAAAAGTGCGAAATGCCAAACCATTTTGGTTTCTTCAACAAAAAACCGTGGAACCATGTCAGAGAGTACGTTAGAAAGAAACTGGATGATTTTTTGCTGGAGATAACGCCCAAAAAAGAAAAAATAAAAATTGAAGCAAACATCCTTGAGGAAGCAGTAAAACTTGTAAATGATTTGGTAAGCGAATATGCTCCGGAGTTGCTTGCCGGACCGCCAGCAAAAGGAGGAAAGGGAGAAGAACCAAAAAAACCGGTTGAACCAAGAGAAGTACTGCCAGTACGTATTGATCTCTTTAGATCGAATCAATATAAATTTGAATATAACGAAACTCTAATTATAGACTGTGAAATTGCAAATGATACGGGAGATGAGAAAAATTTGCTTTTTAAACTTACTATCAAACATGTCGGTGGTAGCGAAAAGCACAAATCAAGATATACCCTGAGCATATCCGCACATACTAGAAAAAAGATAGATATTCAACTTATCGACTTTGATGAGAAAAAAGATAAGGCTGGAGAATATACTGTTGAAGGAATTCTCATTAATGAAGATACAAATGAGCAACTTCATAAGAGGAAGTTTACATTTTATCTACACGAAGAACCACCCAGAAAAGGTAAGGCATTTGTGGCAAAATTTGATTTCCTTCTTGGCAAAAAAACCGATGGTACTTTGCAATATTATGCAAAGTGGAAAAATCTTCCGATAACAGAAAAAGGAATCATTTGGGTAGTGTACGACCATTCGGAGTTCGTCAGACTCAGGGAGATTGCGGGCACTAAAAAAGGAAAGAAAAGGGAGATTCTTCTCTATTGTGCTCGATGTGGTATTGACGAAGCCTTTCGGAAATTGCTTGAACTAAGATACACGGACGATACACTTGACCTTGATAAGATAAGGGAAATTAAAAATTCATGCGAAGAGATGTTATATGAAGCATCTCTAAGAACGATATAGGTAATGAAGTGCTTTTCTAGAAATTAGACTTTTTGGGGTCAGAATCCCGAGGCTTCGGGATTGCATTTTCCCTCCTGAATGATTAAATTACTGGTTAAAGAGAGGAGGGAAGATCATGATCCAGAATAAGAGGCGGTATTCCACCCAACAGAAATTTAACATTGTCAAAGAGGGATTACTCACAGGAACTTCCATTGCTGAAGTTTGTCGGCGTCATGGCATTTCTAATGTGATATATTATGAATGGCAGCGTCGGTTCTTTGAGGGGGCTTTTGAAGGGTTAAAGCCCCGGGATAATCGATCAAAAGCTAAGCTGAATGGAAAGTT
>JADHWK010000006.1 GCA_016783505.1 Candidatus Zhuqueibacterota bacterium
AAGATGATTTTTAAAAGAGCCTGGATTTTACCCTTTCTGTGTTAGGCCCTATCATGCGGTCTGTTTAAAACGGAGAAAGGGGGCCGAGAGCATAAGTGGGGTCCAATTTATAAACCGAAACTGACCTTTAAAGAACTTTCCCAGAAAAAGGAAGGTGTTGATTGGACCGGGGAAATTATATATTATTATGGTAATTCACCACTAAAATTACACTAAAAGGTATTGATAACTAGCTGAAAAATAGTTACTTTTCAGCTATAAAAAAATGTCCTTGCTGCGGCAGTCAAAAATTTTGTGAAGAACCATTCATTTTTCAATCAGGAGGGGCTATGGGACAAAAGAAAGAGGGGATTTTGAAGAGGGTACGCGATGAAAAGATTTCCTTCATTCGTTTATGGTTCACGGATATTCTAGGTCAGTTGAAGGGGTTTGCCATCACTCCGAGGGAGCTGGAGGGGGCGCTTGATCACGGGATGGGCTTTGACGGTTCCTCCATTGAGGGGTTCGCCCGTATCCACGAGAGCGACCTTATAGCCGTGCCCGACCCCAACACCTTCGTCATCCTGCCCGATGAAATAGAGGAGATGAGCACCGCCCGTATGTTCTGCGATTTGACTACCCCGGAGGGAAAACCCTACGAGGGAGATCCCCGCTATGTTCTGAGGAGGAATTTAGCAAAAATAGAAAAGAAGGGTTATACCTTTTATGTGGGTCCTGAGATCGAATACTTCTATTTTGAGGATTCAAGCAGCACCGGCACTCTGGATTCGGGGGGCTACTTTGATTCCTCCATCATTGATAAAGGGACCTTGCTTCGAAAAAAAAGCATCAACGCCCTGGAATCCATGGGCATTAAGGTGGAATATTCCCATCACGAGGTGGCCCCGAGCCAGCACGAGATTGACCTTCGGTATTCGGATGCCTTCAACATGGCGGATTATGCCATTACCTACCGCTTTGTGGTAAAGGAGATTGCCCGCCGTAACGGGGCCTACGCCACCTTCATGCCCAAACCCATCTACGGCGTCAACGGCAGCGGCATGCACACCCATCAGTCCATCTTCCAGGGGGATAAGAACCTGTTTTTCTGCGCCGACGGGGAATATCATCTCTCCGATTTCGCCAAGTCCTACATTGCCGGTCTGTTGACACATATCAGGGAGATTACTTCCATTCTGAACCAATGGGTGAACTCTTACAAGCGGCTGGTGGGGGGATACGAGGCGCCGGTGTACCTCTCGTGGGGCCAGAAGAACCGGTCGGCCCTGGTGCGGGTTCCCCGCTACCGGATCGGGCATGAACAGGCCACCCGGGTCGAACTCCGCAGCCCCGACTCTGTGTGCAACCCATACCTGGCTTTCTCCGTTATGCTGGCGGCTGGAATGAAGGGGGTGGAGTCGGGCTATTCCCTTCCCCCGCCCGTCGAAGAGAACATCTTCGAGATGTCGCCCCGTGAGAAGGAGGCCTTAAACATTCAAAGCCTACCCGGTAATTTATATGAGGCGATCCTGGAGACTGAGAAAAGCGAACTCGTCAGGGAAGCCCTGGGGGATCATGTGTTCAATAAATTCATTCAAAACAAAAAGATCGAATGGGATAGCTACCGTTCCCAAGTTACCACCTATGAGCTGGATAAATATTTGCCTATTTTGTAAGGTGTCTTTAGAATATTGAATAATGAATGCCGAGTGATGAGATAAGAGGCACTTCGATATTCTATATTCCTTGTTCGACATTCAATATTCTCTTATAATATGATGATAGCGTAATGGAGTCCGGTTAGTCACGGCTCTTAAACAAGACAAAAAGTCGGCCCTTAAAACTCGTTCTTTGTTTTTTATTGACTCTTTTATAAAATTTCTTTATATTGATAAAGAAATGCCGGGAAAAAGTTCACAGATTATCGCCAATATCCTCCGGAGTAATCTGACCAAGGTTTTCTTAGGGATGGCGGTGGTGATGGTGGCTGGTGGGATGGCGGTGACCCTCTTCGAGCAGGCGGACACCGGGTTCAGTTCCGTGTTTGATTCCATCTGGTGGGCGCTGGTGACCATGACCACGGTGGGCTACGGAGACAAGGTGCCAGTGTCGGTGGCCGGAAGGTTAATCGGCATCGGGGTGATCATCTGCGGGGTGGCCTTAGTCTCCATGTTCACGGCTACTGTTTCATCCATCTTTGTGGCCAACAAAATCAGGGAGGGACAGGGATTGAAGGAAGTGAAATTTAAGAATCATCTCATCATCTGCGGCTGGAATTTTAACGCCGAACGGATTATTGAGGAGCTGAAGCAAAGCCCCATCTATCGGAGTCATGCCATTATCATGGTCAATGAACTTCCCATAGAGGAGGTGGAAGAAATCCTGAGGAGACACCGGGATTTGAAGATGGGGTTCGTACGGGGGGATCACACCAAACTGGTCATTTTGGAGAGGGCCAACGTCAAGCAGGCCGCAGCGGTGATCGTCCTGCCAAATCTGGCCACCTCTTCCCCGGATAAAGCCGACGAGAAGACCATTCTGGCCACCCTGACCATCAAATCGGAGAATCCCAACATCAAGGTCTACGCCCACCTCCTTGACAAGGAAAATGAAATGCACCTTAAACGGGCCGACGCCGATGGGGTCATCGTATCCGACGAATTCTCCGGATTCCTGCTGGCCACCCACGTGGTCTCCCCGGGGATTCCTCAGATAATAAGCGAACTTCTGACCTATGGTCGGGGGAATGCTATCTTGCGGGAGCCGATCCCCCAAAACTTTGTGGGGAAAACCTTCGCCGAACTGGCTTCCTATTTTAAGGAGAAGAAGGACGTTATTCTCATCGGTCTTTTGTCCGAGGAGGATATTCTGCGGATGGATGATGTTCTTTCCGATGATACCTCCTCCATTGACGCCTTTATCAAGCGCAAATTTGAGGAGTTGGGGAAACGGAAGGAGGAGTTGGAGCGGATTGTGGTGAACATCAATCCCGGTAGAGACAATGTGATCCAGACGGGGGAAGAGGCATTGGTCATCGGCCGCCCCGTCTCGGGCTGAAGGAAAAGGAACCGATCGGAAACTATTCGCATTAACCCACATTTGGAATTTCATTATTAGTTGATTGCTGATTGTTGATTGTCATGAAAAGAGAATTTTTAAAGCTAAAAGATATAAGACCTTATCGAATTGCTACTGAGCCTGCCGGTTAGAAATCAATACCTTAACAAAACTCACTGGAAACTAAAGGCTTTGACATTTTAACAATCAGCAACCTGCCCGTCCCGAAGGTTCGGAACAGGCGGGTTAACAATCAACAATAAATCGTAGGTTTCTCAAGGATTTCAACACGTTGCATTAACGTCAGGGGAAAAATTGGATCTTAAGGCATTATCACGCTGTAGCCTTTTCGATGGCCTGAACGAGGAGCGGTTGAAAGTGGTTGTTGGGTCTTTATCGGAGAAGGCTTATAGGGCCGGGGAAGTGATCGTCCAGGAGGGGGAAGTGGGGGATGAGCTTTTCATTCTGATGGAGGGCGAGGTACAGATTACTAAAAGTCTAACCTTATTGCACCATTCCGGAGAAAGCGACCGCAGGGACAAGTCCCTGCTACGTCTTTCCGCATTCGCCCATCCCTTCTTCGGGGAGATGTCCCTGATCGGGAAGGATTTTGCCCGCTCCGCCACGGTTACTTCCCTGACCAATACCGAATTTGCCGTCCTTAAACGAAAAGATTTTCTCAGGTTAGGAGAAAAGCATCAGGACATCGGCTTTGCCATTATCTACAACATTGCCAGGGTTCTATGCGACCGGCTGCGGAAGGCCAATCAGGATATATTGAAGCTGACCACAGCGTTTAGTCTAGCGTTGGAGACGGGGAGATAATGCCGTTGAGGACAAAGAAAAAATTATATACAAGTATAAGCTAAGAAGGGGAAAGAATGATGAATCCGCTTTTACAGCGTATTTCCGTTGACCCAAATGTCTGCTTCGGCAAACCCTGCATTCGTGGTACTCGAATCTGGGTATCCTTGCTTCTTGATTTCCTGGCCAATGGGATGGGCTTTGAGGATATTCTCGCAGAATATCCTCAACTGACGGAGGAGGATGTTCGGGCTGCCATAGCTTACGCATCCGAGATGGCCCGGGAACGATATGTTGAAATCCCAGCCGGGGCAACAGGATGAAGTTCAAGCTTGATGAGAACTTTGGAACTCGAACTCAGCAAACTTTCCGTGCTGCAGGACACGACGTTCAAACGATCCGTGACCAAGGGTTACAGGGATGTTCAGACCAGCATCTCTATAAAGCGAGTTGTTCGGAACGGTGCTGTTTGGTGACACTGGATTTGGATTTCGCGGATATAACTCGTTTTCCACCAGTTCAGGCGAGCGGCATAGTTGTTATTCGGAGCCCACGGAATCCAACCCTTGCTTTACTGGAACAACTGGTGCAACAATTTTTACAAGCCCTCACTCAAATGCCGGTAGAGGGAAGGCTATGGGTTGTCGAAATTGGTCGGATTCGAATACATCAATCAGAGTCAGAAGAAGGATCGTGATGGTTTTCTTTCTCCAGGGTGGATGTGGGTGAAATTAATAGAAATAATCCATGTCCTTTTTTATGAATAAATAAATTGCAATCTATTGTCTGGGAAAAACGGGGTCCCGATAGAGAATTGGAAATCCCTGTTTTTAATCTCATCCCTGAAATGGTTTAAGGGGTTCTTCGTCCACCTCTTTCTATACCAGGGTTCTCTGCAACAGGCTGCGGAAGGCCAATCAAGATATTCTGAAGATGACCCCCCGCGTTTAGTCTGGCGTTGGAGACGGGGAGATAATGCTGCTGAGAAGAAAGAAAAAATTATTTATAATTTTTTTTCATAAGAGTTATAATACTACAGAAATTTATACTCACGTTAGCCAAGTGGGATATTGGCCGGATTAGAAACCCTTGGATTTATGCCAACTTCGCAAACACCCCGATCATTAAGCAACGTTCTCTACAAGTCAAGGAGAAGTGATCATGTCTGCTAAAGCTTCCAACTATGAAGAACAATTGGTTCGCGAAATCAAAGGGACGCCAGAGGAGTATCTACCGAATCTTCTTCAGATTGTTCACCTATTTCGTGAGAGCGTGTCGTTAAAGCCTGCTGAGGCCAGCTTTCGCCAAGGTTGGAAAGAAACGCTGGTAGGTGAAACCCGGCCTGTGTCTGAATTATGGGAGGGCATTGATGCCGAATGAGCCAGCCGAGCCAGTGCAGGTCGAGTACACACAGGAATTTAAGCGCAATCTGCGGGCACTGGCGAAGAAGTATCGGCACATTCGGTCTGATGTGCAACCCGTGATTGGTCGACTTCAGGCAGGTGAGGTTATCGGGAATCAGGTGCGGGGCACGCGCTATACCATCTTCAAGGTGCGGGTGCAGAATAGCGACATTCAGAAGGGTAAGCGCTCCGGCTATCGTCTCATCTATCAACTTAAAAGACCGACGAGTATTATTCTTGTAACCATTTTCTCCAAACTTGACCAAGCGGATGTCTCAACTGAGAAGATACGGCTTATCATAAAAGAGTTTGACGAGCATTTCGCTTAACACGCTATTTGTGGCTCATCCCGATTTCTCGGGATTCGCCCAAACCCATTAGACCTTACAAACAGAGGAAATTATAGAAATATGAAATGTGATCTCTGCGGGGGTAAGACTTCTAAACAATTGGTCAGCCATTCTCTTTTTTTATGAATAGATAAATTGCAATCTACTGTCTGGGAAAGACGGGAACCCGATAGAAAATTGGACACCCCTGTTTTTAATCTCATCCCTGGAATGGTTTAAAGGGTTCTTCATACATGGTTTTACATTAATCTGTTTTTGGATTGCTCGAGGTTCTAGTAGTGCCTGAAGAGATCGCTAAGGTTTACAATCCTGAAGTAGTTGAGGATAAGTGGTATAAGTATTGGGAAGAAAAGGGCTATTTCCACGCCCGGGTGAACCCGGACAAAAAGCCATACACCGTGGTCATCCCGCCCCCCAACATAACCGGCATGTTGACCATGGGGCACATCCTGAACAACACCATCCAGGACATCTTAATCCGATACAAGCGGATGTCCGGACATGAGGCCCTGTGGATGCCGGGCACCGATCATGCCGGCATCGCCACCCAGAACGTAGTGGAGAAGGAACTAGCCAGGGAAGGACTGACCCGTCATGATCTGGGCCGGGAGGGGTTAGTGCAAAGAATCTGGGAATGGCGGGAAAAATACGGGGGGATTATCTTAGAGCAACTCCGGAAGCTGGGGGCCTCCTGCGACTGGGAGCGGGAGCGGTTCACCATGGATGAGGGACTCTCCCGGGCGGTGCGGATGGTCTTCGTCAAGCTCTACGAAAAGGGGTTAATTTATAAAGGAAGTTATATTATCAACTGGTGCCCCCGCTGTCAGACGGCCCTGTCCGACGAAGAGGCGGAGCACCGGGAGATGAAATCCCATCTGTGGTATATCAAATACCCGCTTAAGGATGCCAGGGGTTTCATCGTGGTGGCCACTACCAGGCCTGAGACCATGTTGGGGGATACCGGGGTGGCGGTGAATCCGAAAGATAAAAGGTATCAGCAGCTAGTAGGGAAGAAGGCAATCCTGCCTTTGTTGAACCGGAAGATCCCCATCATCGCTGATGGATTTGTTGACCCGGCCTTCGGCACCGGAGCAGTGAAGGTGACCCCGGCCCATGACCCCAACGATTTCGATGTGGGAAACCGGCATAACCTGCCCTTTATCTGCGTGATGAACGAAGACGGGACCATGAACGAAAACGCTGGACCCAATTATCTTGGGATGGATCGGTTTGCCTGCCGGGAAGCTGTTCTGAAGGATTTAGAAAAGGATAAATTGGTGGCCAAAGTTGAGGATTATGCCCATTCTGTGGGTCACTGCTACCGCTGTGGCACCATGGTGGAGCCCTATCTTTCTGAGCAGTGGTTTGTCCGCATGAAGCCGCTGGCTAAGAAAGCCATCGCCGCTGTCAGGGATGGGAGGGTCCGGTTTCATCCCAAGCGCTGGGAGAAGACCTATTTCCACTGGCTGGAGAACGTTCGAGATTGGTGCATCTCCCGCCAGATCTGGTGGGGACACCGCTTACCTGTCTATTATTGCAGGGAATGCCAGGAAGAGACAGGAATGCGAAATTTAAAATTTAAAATGCAAAATGCAAAATCAAAAATTCAAAAGTCAGGAATAGAAAAGGGTATAATTATAGCGAAGACAAAGCCGGAGAAATGCCCTTATTGCGGGGCAGGGGAGATTTATCAGGATGAGAATGTGTTAGATACCTGGTTTTCCTCGTGGCTGTGGCCCTTCTCCACCCTGGGGTGGCCGGAAGAAAACGAAGACCTGTCGTATTTTTTCCCCACCGACACCCTGGTCACCGCCCCCGACATCATCTTCTTCTGGGTGGCCCGGATGATCATGGCCTCCCTGGAATTTATGGGTGAGGCCCCCTTTCGGGATGTCTACTTCACCGGGATGATCCGGGACATCCAGGGCCGCAAGCTCAGCAAATCGTTGGGTAATTCCCCTGACCCTCTGGATGTCATCGCCTCCTATGGGGCCGACGCCCTCCGGTTTACTATGGTCAGTATCACCCCCCACGGCCAGGACCTCCTCTACGCCAATGAACTGGTGGAGATGGGCCGTAACTTTGCCAATAAGATCTGGAATGCTTCTAGGTTGATCCTGATGAATCTTAACGATGAGGACCTGCCCCTCTATGAACCGGAGGAATTAAAATCTGCCCCCTTGGAATTGATGGATCGCTGGATCTTGAGTCGGCTTCACCACACCATTGGATCGGTGACCCGGGCCCTGGACAACTACCGGTTCAATACGGCGGCCAAGGCCCTTTACCGCTTTTTCTGGGGGGACTTCTGCGATTGGTATCTGGAACTGGTCAAGGGCCGGTGGTATAATCCCAGGGAAGAGCGGGACCGGAGGCTGGCCTTATCGGTGGCCCTGTCAGTTCTGGAAAGCGGACTAAAGTTACTCCACCCCATTATGCCTTTTCTGACCGAAGAAATCTGGGACAAACTTAGAGAAAAGGATCGGCCCTCTGACCGGTGTTGTCCCATAATTGTTTTCCCCTTTCCCAAAGCCCGAAAGCGCTGGATTGACCCCGGGGCGGAAGAGGAAATGGGTCTGATTCAGGGGGTGGTGGGGGCGGTAAGGAACATCCGGGGGGTGATGGGGGTGCCCCCGGGAAAGCTTGCCCGGCTTGTGGTGCGGGGGGGCGGGGAAAACCAATGGGATGTTCTTAAGGCCAATGAGTCCTATCTGATCCAGTTGGCCAAGCTGGAGGGGGTTAAGTTCGATGGGAAAGGAATCCCCCAGGCGGCCAGCGCGGTGGTGGAGGGTCTGGAAGTGCTGGTCCCCATGGAGGGCCTCATTGACATTAACGTAGAAAGGGCCCGGCTAGAGAGGGAATTGAAGCGTGTTCAAGTCCTGCTGAGTGGGGTAGACCAAAAATTGGGCAATAAAGAATTTCTTAAGAAGGCGCCCAAGGGGATCATCGAAAGGGAGAGGAAAAAACAGCAGGATTACCGCCGAACCTGCGAAAAGATCAGGGAAAACCTGGCGATGATCAGTAACACTTAACCGAGCACCGGAAATGGTAGATAGGGGCCAGTTTTTTCGCTGGCCTTTTTTTTGATAGAACATTACGAGAAAACACTTGACTTTATTAAATGAAAATTGTAAATTAGATTCAACGCAATGGCTTATACTATGTAATCACATAGACTATGTGTTTACTTAACCTTTAATCCATGGGCCAACTTTTTACATACAACGGTCCCGTAACGGGGACGGAACTGATCGGTCGGGATGGGATTATTGATGAAATCTTAGCTCACCTGAGGCGGGGACAAGAAGTTCTTGTCCTGGCCCCGAGGAAATACGGGAAGACGTCCATCCTTAAAGAAAGCCTGCGTCGGTTGCGTAAAGAGGGTTATCTAACCGGATTTGTGGACACTTTTGAGTGCGCCTTCCAGGGGGAATTCGCCGGGAGGCTGGTGGAAGCGGTGTTGGCCAATGAGACCGGAAAGGTCAAAAATCTTGGGAAAATAGCGAGGCCCTTTCCCAATTCCCTTTTGAATAATACCCCGTTGGAGGATGCCTTATCCCGCTTTGGTGTTTTGCAGTCCCTGGGAATGAATGAGGGGGCCGAGGTTCAACGTCTTGGGGAGGTCTTGAATTTTCCCCAGCTATACGCCGAAGCCAAGGGGAAGAGGATGGTGTTTGCCATTGATGGGGTGGGGGAGGTAAGCCGGTGGAACGGTAAGTTGTTGGGATTGATGGAGACAACGTTAAAGAGGCATTCCCAGGTAACCTACCTTTTTTCGATGAACCAGGAAAGACAGAGACAGGCTGTCTATTCCCCAAAAACGGCCACGTTTTTTGGATCGGCCAAAGTGGTCGTAGTTCCCCTGTTGTCTGAGACCGCAGTTGCCCGTTATTTGATCCGAACCCTTCGTAGAGGGGGATTTCGGATCAGACTGGGGGTGGCCAAGTCAATTGCCAGGATGGTGGCTAGCCATCCCCATTATGTGAAGGTTCTGGCCCAGGCGGTCATTGACGCCCTGCCAGAGCAGAAGCGGATAATCGAAGAGGGGGATATTGACCCCGGCTATCGGTTGGCCCTGAACTACGTTCGGGGTGAACTAGAACAGGTATGGCTCAACCTGGGATCGGCCCCCTTTCAACGCCAGGTGGCCAAGGCCATGGCGGTGAACGGTGCCCTGCCTTATTCCAAGAAATTCTTCCCCCAGGTTGACAAAGCCCAGATATATTTTGCCCTCTCTGCGCTGGAACGTAAAGGGATCTTGAAGAAAGAAGCCCGGGGCTGCTATCGTTTTGTCAATCCCTTTTTCCCGGAATTTTTAAGGGAATTTGAAAGATGAATCTTTAAAGAAATCCTCTGAAAAAGTGACAACTTGGAGATTAATAGGAGGAAATTTTAAGATGTCAAAACAAGACCAAATAGCCGAATATTATGTTGAAGAGGCTTATCGAAATATCCAGGATGCTATTGAAAGCTGTCTTGAGGCCCTTCAGAAAGTGTGGTAAGGAAGAGCTTAGGTGAAAGCCGTTATCAATTGGGGGTCCCCTAATCGCATTGGTAAAGCTTAAAAGGTCATTAGAGAAGTTCATAAAAATTCTAACCAGGAGGTTGACATGAAAAAGCTATTTTTCATCGTCGCGCTGTTGTCCTTGATGACAGCGGTTCTGGCTCAGGAAAAGGGGGTGGCTATCACCATTTACAACCAGAATCTGGGGCTGGTGAAGGAGGTGCGCCCAATGTTTTTTAAGAAAGGCATCAACGAGATGAAATTTCAGGATGTGGCCGCGAAAATAGACCCGACTTCCGTCCATTTTAAGTCGCTGACGGCGCCGGAAAAAGTTGCTATTCTGGAACAGAACTATGAATACGACCTGGTCAGCTCAAGCAAGCTGCTGAACAAGTACATTGATCAGGAGATCAAATTGTACACGGAAAAGGGAGATCTATTTCGGGGAAAGCTCCTTAATTCTTCACCCAAAGATGTCATTCTGGAGACCAAGGACGGGGGGATCCAGGTGATCTCTCAGGAAAATATCCGGGACATCAACTTTCCCCAACTCCCCGAGGGGTTGATTACCAGACCGACCCTGATCTGGCTGCTGGATTGCGAAAAGCAGGGTGACCATAAAGCTGAAGTAAGCTATCTCACTGATGGGATTAACTGGCATACCGAATACGTAGCGGTAGTGGATAAAGATGATAAAAATCTTGAATTAGGGGGCTGGGTTTCCATTGACAACCGCTCGGGGGCAACCTATCAGGATGCCAAGGTGAAGCTGATGGCGGGAGAGATTCATCGGGTGAAACCGAAAAGGTATCCCCGAGATAGAATTTTGGCCGAGAGCTTTGCTGCGAAAGCAGCCCCCCAATTCGTGGAGAAACCCTTTTTTGAATATCACCTGTATACCCTTCAGAGAAAGACTACTATTAAAAATAATCAGATTAAGCAAATCTCATTGTTTCCTAACGCTCAGGTTAAAACGGATAAAATCCTCACTTACGATGGGGCAAAAGACAAGAAGAGCGTCCGGGTAAATCTGGAATTCATAAACAGCAAGAAGGCTGGGTTGGGTATCCCCCTGCCCGCGGGAAAGGTGCGGGTGTATAAGGAGGATGAGGATAAATCCCTGGAGTTCATCGGGGAGGATAAGATCGAACATACCCCGAAGGACGAGAAGGTGAGGGTGTTCGTGGGCAAGGCGTTCGACGTGGTGGGGGAGCGGATTCAGACCGAGTATGAGCGGAAGGGGAAACGGGCCCGGGAAGAAGAATACGAGATCACCTTGAGAAATCATAAGGACAAAGATGTGAATGTGGTGGTGGTCGAGCATCTTTATGGGGATTGGAAAATCTTGTCAAGTTCCCATACCTACAGAAAGAAGACCTCCACTGAGGTGGAGTTTCCCGTAACCGTTCAGGCCGGGGGGGAGGTTAAAATAACATATCGGGTGAGGTATAGATTTTAATCCAAAGCGAAAAAATCCGAAATTCCAATACCTGCCCGCCACCCCGAGGACTCGGGGGCAGGTGTGTCGAAATCAGTCTGACGCCTGACCGATCCAAAACAAACTCAAAACCCGAATATCAAACGCTCAATCTATAAAAAGGAGAAGAGTGATGAAATCTATGTCAATTGATTTACCGGATAACTTGGCCGTGGCAGTTCAGAGTTACGTAAAAGCCGGTTTTTTCCGTTCTGAATTAGATGTTTTATTGGCTGCAATCTCTGAATTTGTCCGGAGGAACAGGATTGACCTAATGGAATGATTTGCCCGTGAAGATATCGAATGGGCAAAAAAGGGGGCCCGAAAAACCAAATGAGAATAATCGTTTGCGACGCTGGCCCGATCATTCATCTGCATGAAGCCGGTATTTTATCATTGTTTAAGAATGTGGGTGAGATTTTTTTGCCACATAGTGTATCAATGGAGGTTCTGGCTGCCACAGACCTTGCTGATAATTGGCCCGAATGGCTTCGAGTAGTTCAACTTGCTTCTTCTGAATTGAAAGAAGCCGAGATGTGGGCAAAGTTAGGAGATCTCCACGGGAGAGAGGCGGAGGCCTTTATTTTGGCTAGGACACAAAAAGCTGACTGGTTGCTGACAGATGATTCGGCTGCGAGACTATTTGCTTCTCTATTAGGCGTAGAAGTGCACGGTTCTTTGGGTATTGTGCTTTGGAGTGTGGCTCAGGAACATCTGTCGCGAAGGCAAGCTGAACAAGCATTAAATAATCTTGAACGATCTTCCTTGTGGCTTTCTGCAAAGATATTTGATGAGGCACGAAAGGCACTCATTGATATGACATCTTCCTGATAAGTAATCTATTCATCCTTACGTAGTCCATTACCGGGTGAAGTCGTGGTTGGAAACAGGCGGCAAAGTTCACCGGGGGTGTTGGATTCTCCCGTCCAATATGTAAAGGGCATAGGGCCCAAAAGGGCAGGCGTCCTGGGGCAGCATGGGGTTGAGACCGTTGCTGATCTTCTTTACTACCTCCCCCGGAAATATCTGGACCGAACCACCATTACTAAGGTTAAAGACATCAAGGAAGGGGACGGGGAGATGACGGTGGTTGGCCGAGTGGAATCCTTCGGCATCAGGCGGGGGAGGAAACCCCGCTTCGTTCTCATCCTTTATGACAATACCGACTTCCTCACCTGTGTCTGGGTGGGTGGGGTTGACTACTGGAGGCATAAATTTCGTCCGGGGGAATTTTTGGCGGTGAGCGGTCGGCCCTCCTACTATGGGGGCTGGCAGATCTTCCATCCCGACTTCGACCGCCTGTCCGATGGGGAGGATGAGGAGCTGGTCAACACCGGGGCCATCATTTCCCTCTATCCATCCACGGCCCCGTTGAAGAAATTTTTTCTTACCAGCCGGGGCTTCCGCAGGGTGATTAAAGCCGCCTTAGACAGCACCCAAGGAAGGATCGGGGAGATCCTATCCGACGACATTATCAAACGGAACGGACTTTTTCCCCTAGAAGAGGCCTTAAATCAGGTTCATTTTCCCGATGATCTTTATCACAAGGAGCAGGCCTGGAAAAGGTTGAAGTTCGACGAGCTGTTCTTCTTTCAATTGATGCTGGCCTATCGAAGGAAAAGAGTTAAGACGGACAAAAAAGGGATTTCGTTCCCCAAAGTAGGGGTTCTCACCCGGAGATTGATCAAGCACCTACCCTTCCAACTAACGGATTCCCAGCACAAGGTTCTGCGTGAGATTTACTCTGACATGAAAAGCCCCAGGCCGATGAATCGGCTGCTCCAGGGGGATGTGGGGTCGGGCAAGACCGTGGTGGCCTTAGCTGCCATGATCATTGCCGTGGAGAACGGCTATCAGGCGGCCCTGATGGCCCCCACCGAAATCTTAGCCGAGCAGCATCATCTCACCACCCACCGTTTCCTGGAGAATCTGGGGTTGAAAGTGGTGTTATTGATTGGTGGGCAGGCTGTAAAGAAGCGGGAACAATTGTTAAGACAGATCAAGGAAGGTCAGGCCCAGTTCATCATCGGCACCCACGCACTGATCCAGGAAGGGGTGGATTTTAAAAGGTTGGGGTTGGTAGTGATTGACGAACAGCACCGATTCGGGGTGATGCAGCGGGCTATCCTGCGCAAGAAAGGCTTCTCGCCCGATGTGCTGGTGATGACGGCCACCCCCATCCCCCGAACGCTTTCCCTGACCCTTTACGGGGACCTGGACATCTCAACCATCGAGGAGATGCCCAGCGGACGGAAGCCGATAGTGACCGTGGTCCGGGACGAATCAAAAAGGGCGGATCTTTACCGTTTTATCCAAGAAGAAGTCCAGAGAGGAAGGCAGGTCTATATCGTCTACCCCTTAGTGGAGGAGTCGGAGAAGGTGGACCTTGAGGACGCCACTCGGAACTGGAGGCGGTTGAAGGATGAGGTCTTTCCCCAGTTCCGGGTGGGGCTGTTGCACGGCAGGCTCAAGGGCGAGGAAAAGGAAGGGGTGATGGAGGTCTTCAAAGAGGGTCGGCTGGACATCCTGGTATGCACCACGGTGGTGGAGGTGGGGGTGGATGTGCCCAATGCCACGGTGATGGTGATCGAACACGCCGAACGGTTCGGGCTAACCCCACTGCATCAACTGCGGGGTCGGGTGGGCCGGGGTGGGGAAAGATCCTACTGCGTCCTGATGATCTCCGGCTATCCCTCCCCAGAAGCCAAAAGGAGGCTGAAGGTTATGACCCGAACCACCGATGGATTTAAGATTGCTGAGACGGACCTGGAAATCCGGGGCCCCGGGGAGTTCTTCGGCACCAGGCAGCACGGCTTGCCCGAACTGACCATCGCCAACCTGCTGACCGATGGGGAGATCCTACGACGGGCCCGAAGAGAGGCTTTTTCCTTAGTGGATCGGGACTCCAAGCTGATGAACCATCCCCGGGTGCGGGAGCACCTGATAAGGCGCTACCGGCATAAGTGGGAACTGGCGGGGGTGGGGTGATCACGGATGACACGGATGTTGCGCCTGCCTGTCGGCAGACAGGGATTCACACGGATTGATAATATTTTGAATAAAGAATCGGTGAAAATCTGCTTGAGCTAGTGTCATCTGTGTGCTACTTTTTCTAAAAGTTTTGGAATTCTGTCCAGATCCGTATCTTCAGATCGGTTCTCAATTTATAGACGTTTTATTCTACAGATTTATTAGGTTTCGGAGTTACCCCGAGATCTCGGGGTTTATAAACAGAATTGTGTGGAGTGCGTCCCGAGCCTTCGGGACGCATAAATTGACATCCCGAATGATCAGTCAGGCCCCTGACTGATCGGGACAGGCTGGTCAATTTACTACAAAATAGAATTTGTGAAAGGTAACAGCCGTTTTATAAGGACAATACATGGGTAAGGTTATCGTAATTGCCAATCAGAAGGGGGGGACGGGGAAGACAACCACCGCTGTTAACCTATCGGCGGCCATCGCGGTGGCCGAGCGGAAAACGCTGCTGGTGGACATTGACCCCCAGGCCAATTCCACCTCTGGATTTGGGATCAATGCCCGCAAGAACCAGCGCACCATCTATGATGTGTTGATCAAAGAGCAGAAGCTTAGCCAGACCGTCCTTTCCACCGATATTGGTTATCTTGACCTGGTTCCCTCACACATCAAGCTGGTGGGGGCCGAGGTGGAGCTGGTGAGCATGATCGCCAGGGAACATATCCTACGTAAGGCCTTGGAGGGGGTAAAGGAAAACTATCGTTATGTCTTCATTGATTGTCCCCCCTCCCTGGGTCTTTTGACCTTGAACGGGCTCACGGCAGCCGATTCGATTCTCATCCCCATTCAGTGTGAATATTACGCCCTGGAAGGACTGGGCCAGCTTTTAAACACCATCAGACTGGTTCAAAAGTATCTGAACAAGAAACTTAGAATTGAGGGGGTGTTGTTGACGATGTATGATTCCCGGCTGAACCTGGCCAAACAGGTGGCCGAGGATGTTAGAAACTATTTCGGTGAAAAGGCTTTTCGAACGATTATTAATCGCAATGTAAAGTTGTCCGAGGCGCCCAGCTTCGGCCTCCCCATTATTCTCTACGATGCCATCTCCCGGGGGGCGGAAGACTATCTGGCCTTGGCGGAGGAGTTATTAAGCCATGAAGAATAAAGTCTTGGGCAGGGGGCTGGAAGCCCTGATCCCCATGCCGGAAGAGGAAGGAGTGGGGGTTCAGGAGATCGAGTTGGCCGGGATTAAGTCCAATCCCTACCAGCCCCGACAGCAATTCGATCGGGAGGGGTTTGAGGAACTGAAGCGGTCCATTGAGGAAAAAGGGATCATCCAGCCCATTGCCGTTCGTAAGGCCGGGGATGGTTTTGAGGTCATCGCCGGGGAGAGGCGGGTGCGGGCCTGTAAGGAACTGGGGTGGGAGAAAATTGCTGCCTATGCGCTGGAAAATATTTCCGATGGGGAGATGCTGGAAATTGCCTTAGTGGAAAACATCCAGCGGGAAGATCTGAACCCCATGGAGTTGGCCCTGGCCTACCAGCGGTTGATCACAGAAAGGCACCTGACCCAGGAGGAGGTGGCCCAGCGGGTGGGCAAGGATCGGTCCACGGTGACCAATTTCTTAAGGCTCTTGAAACTTCCGGCTAAGGTTCAAGAAAGTCTACGAACCGGGGAGATCACGGTGGGACATGCCCGGGCGCTGGTCACTGTGGGCGGGGAAACCAACCAACTGGCAATCTGGGAAAAGATCGTCCGGCAGGGGCTCAACGTCCGTCAGGTGGAGAAGCTGGTGGGCGGGGGGACGCTAAGGCCGCCCGGGGCGGGCCCCTCACGTCCCAAAAAACTGTCTTATCTGATCGAGGCTGAGGATAAACTCCAGGGGATCCTGGGGACGAAGGTGAGAATAAAGCACCGGAAAAAAGGGGGGCACATCGAGATTGAATACTATTCCAATGAGGACCTGGAGAGGTTGATGGAGATTTTCTCAGCCATGGAAGAACGATATTAAGAGAAACTATTTCCCAATGGTTTACCAAAAAATTAACTTTCCATGAAAAAGTTATCCTTAGTTTTAACCGGTGTTTCTTTGTTACCAGCCCTCCTTTTCTCCCAGACCTGGTGGGGGGGCAAACTACAAAGACCAGAAGCAAGGAAAAGTCAGGTCGTCCGCACTAAAAAAGGGGAAGTCCAATCGGTGCTGGTCAGCCGGGATGGGGAGGTTCGGGTCAATACTATTGATCTGAACGAGGAGCTTTACGTTATTGTCCAGTTTAAGGATACCCCGTTGTTGTTGCAGAAAAAGCGGGAGCGGATGTCTCCGGGATCAATCGAAGCCCGATTTGGCCAGTTTGAAGCCGACTTGGCCAGGCTTCAGGCTAAGGTGGCCCCCCACCTGGCCCCGGAGGCTCCCACCTATCAAATTCTTAGGCGCTTTTCCAAAATCTACTGCGGGGTTTCCCTGAAGGCATCAAGGGGTCTGGTGCAGACCCTTCATGGGCTTCCCTATGTTAAAAGCATCAGGGAAGTTAAGAAGGTTTACGCCCATCTGAACGAAAGCGTGGGCCTGATTGGGGCCGATTCGGTCTGGAGCCATTACGGGGTTATGGGGGATAGTATTGTAGTGGGCGTTTTGGACACCGGGATTGACTATACCCATCCCGCTTTAGGGAATGGGTTCGGCCCGGGCTTTAAGGTCATCGGGGGGTATGATGTGGCGAATCAGGATGAGGATCCTATGGATGGTGTCGGGCATGGGACCCACGTGGCGGGGATCGTGGCCGCCGATGGGGACAGCATTCGGGGGGTGGCCCCCCGCGCCCTGCTGATGGCCTTTAAGGTGTTAACCGATGAGGGATGGGGATGGGAAGATTGGATCCTTGAGGGTATCGAGAGAGCCGTAGATCCCGATGGGGATCCCAATACTGATGACGCCGTTGATATCATTAACCTCAGTTTGGGAGGCAGGGGTGACCCCGATGATCCCCTTTCTACGGCGGTGGACGGGGCAGTGGAATTGGGTGTAGTCTGCGTGATTTCGGCAGGAAATAACTTTAATTATAACTCCATTGGAAGCCCCGGAACAGCCCGGGCGGCGATCACAGTAGGGGCTACTGATAAATCCGACCAGATTGCCTATTTCAGTTCCCGGGGCCCTAATAAGATAACTTATGGCATAAAACCGGACCTCGTGGCTCCTGGGGTGGATATCCTCTCCTGTGACTTGGGGGGAGGGTTTGTGAAACACGACGGCACCTCTATGTCGGCTCCCCATGTTGCCGGTGTGGCGGCACTGCTGTTAGACCTGTATCGGGACTGGACCCCGGCGATGATCAAATCGGCCCTGATGAGCCAGGGTGTGGACATAGGCGAGGATGTGTTTACCCAGGGAGCCGGGAGGGTGGATGCCTTAGCCTCTGCGGGAGTGGCTACCCTCACCAACCCGGCTAGCCTGAGCTTCGGTCTGGATGACGTAACCCAGGATTTATGGACGGTGACCGATACCCTAAATGTCATTAATGTTGATTCCCTACTACAGGATTATGTTATCCAGTTTTCAGGGATGCTGGAGGGTCTTTCGCTAAGTGCTGACCCAGCAGGTTTTACCTTATTACCGGGCGGGGAACAGTCGGTCGTCATTGAATTACTGGTGGATAATATCCTGCTTTCCTGGCCTGAAGAATATCCCCCCTCCTATGAGGGAGCATTGACGATTGGTGGAACCTCGGATACGCTGAACATCCCCTGGGCCCTGCTGAAAGCATCGGTGGTTCGGCTTACGTTTGACAGTCCCCGGCCAGGGGTCTTTATCAGCAGTAACGAGTATGCTATAACTGATGTTGATTTAACCTGGGAAGCTGGTAATACAGTAGCTGAGGGGATTCTTCCCCGGGGGATTTATGATATCGTGACTCATTATTATGGTCTCACAACAAATAGATATGTGTTTTGGGAGAATATGCTTATTGAGGGCTTTTTGGATACGCTGATTTCCTCTTCTGAAGCGATCCATGCCATTACCACTTGGGACCTCGACGAAGGGGGGAACCCTTTGGGCGGTGGTGATGAATTAAATAGCCACCAGAACATCATCCTTACCTTTCCTGATTCATCCTATTTCCGTGCCTACTCCCTTGGCTCTCCCATTTCAGATACCGTTATGACTTCAGATTTTAGTTCGGATTTTGAATTACAGGTAGTCCACCGACGGGTTATTCAGGGAAAATTTTATGTCATGTCCCATAGTATAGAAGGATTGGTTATAGACACGGCCCTGGTCAACGACCCTTTTTCCTATGTTTCCCAGGCCCTTAATTTTCAATTTAATCCTAATATGGGAAATTATTTTCTCACTTTTTTAGACGGCATACATGTTAAAAGGGATGAGATCGAATTCGGTTTCTTATTTGGTCAAATAGAACCCTACTACCCTGTAGAAAATCCCGACTCTATCCAGGCGTTCTTAACAAATAGAATAGCTCGGAAAGAAGTCGGATACATAACCGCTCTTGATGGTTGGGATATTGATCTGTATAATTTTGAGGATGTTATTCGTGGATATTATTTCTTTAGCAGACCTTTTTATGTCACCGAGGGGGACTCGGTGGCCAATAGCTGGTGGGTTCCCCCCAAAAAAATCGATGTGGTTTCCCCGACGGGGGGACAAATGTTCTTCGGTGGATCAGCGCCTTTTTGCTATTCTTACAACCTAAATAACTATTTTGGGAACCTATCCATTATGAATTATCCTTACCCTACCGGACAAGCCAATGAAGTTAGATATTCGGATTTATTTAAATCCCGATATTGGATAATGCAAGATACCACCGTCCTGACAACCGATACCTTGTGGAATATTGAGCCCTTCACTGTTCAATCCCCGGCCTTGTATACCTTTATGGTTGAAAACCCGAACTACTATCTGGACCAGCTTCAGGGACAATCCCAGCTCTGGATGACCTTTGACCTGGGACAGGATGACCCCAATTCCCCCACTTTAACCTCCTTTAAAATCAAAAATGACGAGCATCAGGTTACCAGTCAACTGGATCTTGATGAAACCGCAATCGTCGAACTGACAGCGGCGGATTTTATAGTAGAGGATTGGATGCTCGGCTATTTCGGCTATCAGGATGTAGCCCAGGTCGGGCTATACTACAAGCTTTTCGATGGGGAGGACTGGGGTGAGATACCCTTGGTGGAGAGCCAAGCCGATTTTGACAGCTCCTACGGTCGTTTTTTCACCGCTGATCTAACCCCCATTACCAGCCAATATCCCGAAAGCACCGTTGTGGATTTGAAGGTCTTCGTTTCCGACTTCAGCGGCAACATCACTGAGCAGATTTTCCACCCTGCTTTTAAAATTGGAAATGTCATTATTACCGGGGTTGAAGGGGAACGTATGCAGGCTGAAATTGGTATCCCTCTCGCCTTTGCCTTGGATCAGAACTATCCCAACCCTTTTAATCCAGAGACGGTCATAAGGTATCATTTACCCCAGGCCTCAAAGGTCGTTTTAAAAATATACAACATATTGGGTGAGGAGGTGAAGATCCTAGTTGATGTACATCAGGTTGCCGGTTCATATACTATTAGCTGGGATGGACGGAATCAACTAGGGAAGCCGGTGGCCTCGGGGATTTATTTTTGTCGGATCACCTCCGGGCCTGCGGGTGACAACTTTGCTGGTTACGATCAGAGGAATTTTACTAGGGTAAGAAAAATGGTGCTTCTACGATAATGAATAACGAACTTCTTTTTGTCGCTATGACCGGCTTCGGACTTGGGGGGACGCTGTTGGCCTTCGCTCTGGGGGGTAAGGATTGGATTAAGGCCATCATTGGGGTGAACATCATTTTAGCCAATATCTTTGTCACCAAACAAATGAACCTATTTGGAATTGCTGCCACCGGGGGAAACATCCTCTACGGATCCATCTTCCTGGCCACCGACCTGCTCTGCGAGCATTATGATAAAAAGGAAGCCCGGGATGGGGTGATGATGGGATTCTTCTTCGCCCTGTTCTTTCTGGTGGTCTCTCAGCTCATTTTGGTGTTTATTCCCAATAAATGGGATACCGTTCAGGAAAGCATGAAGCATATCTTTGGCTTTGTTCCCCGCATCATCTTCGCCTCCCTGGTGGCCTACCTGGTCAGCCAGCTTCACGATGTGTGGATGTATCACAAAATTAAAATTTTCAAACCAGCCAAAAAATGGCTCTGGTTACGTAACAATGGGTCCACCTGGCTCAGTCAATTGATAGACAGTGTGGTTTTCTCCCTTGTTGCTTTTTGGGGCACGATGCCGTTTTCTGTGGTTCTTCAGATCATTTTCACCACCTACGTCCTGAAGATTATCGTCGCCGCCTGCGATACCCCGTTTATTTATTTGAGTTATGCTATTAAAGGGAGAAGAAAACCATTACTCTTTACAGCAACTAGCCCCGAGAAATGATCTCTACGATTTTAATAAGCCTTCGTCCCAATCAGTGGACGAAGAATCTTTTCCTCTTCGCCGGCATCGTTTTTTCCCGTCAGTTGACGAATATGGAGGCCTTAACCAAGGTCCTGGGGGGCTTTATCGCTTTCTGTCTCCTTTCCAGTGCCAACTATCTGATCAACGATGTGCTGGACATAGAGGAGGACAGGCAGCATCCGGTCAAGTCCCGGAGGCCTATTCCCAGCGGGGCGTTATCGGTCAGGCTGGCGGTGGCCGTTGCCCTGGGGATGATGGCCGGGGGGTTGCTGCTATCTTTCCTCCTTAATCCCGTGTTCGGACTGGTTGCCCTGGGTTATCTGGTGTTGACCGTGGCCTATTCCTTAGCCCTGAAAAATGTGGTGCTGGTGGACATCCTGACGGTGGCAGTGGGGTATGTGCTGCGGGCCATCGGGGGGGCGGCGGTGATCGGGGTGGAAATCTCCTCCTGGCTTCTGATCTGCACCATCCTACTTTCCCTGTTTTTGGTATTGGGCAAGCGGAGGGGGGATCTGGTTTTGGCGGTTTCTAATCCCAGCGGAAATCGGAGAACCTTGCAAAAATATGACCTGACCCTGTTGGATCAGATGATCACCATCACCGGCGCAGCGGCTATTCTGTCCTATGCCCTGTATACCATGTCGGCACGTACGGTTGGCGAGTTTCATACCGAGAACCTGCGGTATACCTTAATCTTCGTCGTCTACGGCATCTTCCGTTATCTTTACCTGCTTCGGAAAGGGGAGGGGCGGGCGCCGGAAGAAATTCTAATCACAGACAAACCCCTGCTTATAAATTTGATCCTATGGGCTGGGTGTGTGGGTTTAGTTATTTACAGTTACTAAGAACGATCCGGCATCTTACGGATGTCTTTTTATCGCCCCGTATAATTTTCAAGCAATCATAAGCTGCCTTAAACACGGTCACAGACCGTGTTAGATACCTTTCTGACATTTTATAGTTATGCGATTTATTAAATCTCCATCTTTATGATGAACTCCAAAGTAGCCGTATTGAAAACTTCGCCCGAGTCGGTAATTGAAGATTATGGAAAGCTGATGCGGCTGGCGGAATACGAAAAATACCTACCTAAGGATAAAAACACCGCCTTAAAGATAAACATCTCCTGGCATACCTTCTACCCTGCCTGTTCGTCCGCTCCCTGGCAGCTGGACGGTGTTATCAAAACCCTTCTAGAAGACGGTTATCCCCGGGAAAAACTGTACGGCTGCCATAATAAGACGGTGGTGGTGAGTGCTAAGAGAGGGGAAATCAATAACAAACAGAAACAGGTTGTAGTTGATAAATACGGGCTGAAGAACGTTCACCTCTACGAAAATGAAGAATGGGTGACCTATGAGCCTAAGGGGGATATGCTGGTGTTGCCGGAGATCTACCCCGATGGAATCCGTATCCCCAGACGTCTGATCGGGGACAATGTTATCCATCTGCCCACCATGAAGACACATGTGTTTACCACCATTACTGGAGCCATGAAGAATGCCTTCGGGGGGCTGTTGCACGACAAGCGGCACCACACCCATTCGGTCATTCACGAAACGTTGGTGGACCTGCTGACCATTCAACGGGAAATACACCCGGGGATCTTCGCAGTGATGGACGGGGCATTCGCCGGGGACGGACCCGGTCCCCGGTGCATGGTGCCCCATGTCAAAGGTTACATTTTGGCTTCCAGGGATCAGGTGGCCATTGATGCCGTAGCCGCAAAAATGATGGGGATTGACCCATTGTCCCTGAAATTCATCCGGTTAGCCCACCAGCGGGGATTGGGCTGCGGGGATCCGGCTGAGATTGAGATCGTGGGGGACGACATTGAAGGTATTAACTGGGGTTTCTCAAGGAACGGAAACACCCTCGCCTCCTGGGGTCAAAAGCTAATCTACTGGGGCCCTTTGAAGCCTCTGGAAAAATTCCTATTAGGGACGGCTATTGCCCCCTGGTCCTATTTAGCCTCCTTTCTCTATCATGACGTCTATTGGTATCCCTTCGTCGGCAGGAAGAGGGTGAAGGAAAGTTTGGAGACGGAATGGGGGCGATTGTTCGAGCGGTACTGACTTCGGGTGATTAATTCTAAATTCAACATTGACCGAAGGTTCGCTGTAGTGAAAAAACACTGAATTGTTGATTGTTAATTGCCAATTGTTAAAACCTAGGTTCCAGCATCAATCAGCAATCATCAATGAGCAATCCTTTCAATGTCATTCGGTGTTTTCTGAATCTGGGTTAATTTTAGGGGATTGAACTTCTAAAATCTGGGAGGTAGCATGAAAAAAATCTTTTTGGTTCTAGTATTGTTACTTGTCTTTGGTTCCTGGGCCTTTCCCCAGGGCATGAAGACCGCCGAGATCAAAGGGTTGATTGACTCCCCCACAGCCGGCTCCTTGAAGAGGGCCCAGTATGATTTTGAGGTGAGGCTCTTCCCCGGGGGTGGGGCCTTGGCCGGTTTTTCCATCGGGCTTTTCGACCGGCTAATGATGGGCATCTTCTACGGGGGGGAAAGCATCATTGCCGATTCGGCCATCAACTGGAACGCCCAACCGGGGGTGATCTTCAAATACCGGCTGTTTGAGGAGACGATGAAGTTCCCCGCCCTTTCTATCGGCTACTCCTCGCAGGGCTACGGGGCCTACAATGATTCCACCAAGCGGTATGCCATCAAGGCCAAAGGGTTCTTCGTGGTGGCCGGGAGAAACTTTAAGGTGGACGGACTGGGTTTTTTGGGCGTGCACGGAGGGATCAACTACAATCCCCAGGAAAAGATGACGGGGGGGGATCGGCCTGACCTCTACGTAGGCCTGGATAAATCCATCAACGAGGAAATCTCCGTGGTCGCCGAATACGACTTCGCCTGGAATGATTTGAAAGATTCCTCATTTAAAATCAATACCACAGGCTATCTCAACGCCGGCTTGAGGTGGACCTTTGCCTCCCGGATCAGCATCGAACTGGATTTTAAGAACATCCTCAAAAAGAACGAGGCTCCGGGGGTCAGTCGGGAGATTAAAATCAATTATTTGGAGTCATTTTAACCACCCGGGGCAGCTTCAGGCATTGGTCAACATGGGAATCGTAGGGGAGGCCTGGAAACAAAAGTTGAAGTGCTAACAAATTTGTTAGCACCAAAATGTTAGTAAAAAAGGGGTAATGAAAATGATATTTAGGGCAAGAAAGGAATTAATTCTCATTCCTATTGCGGTAGCGGTGTTCTTAGCGATAGGCTGCTACACCCTTATCCGCCATCCCGACTTGAAGGATCAGGCCGATGATCAAGGGCCCACTCATATCCATTACGGCAATGTCTGCACCGATTGTCATGGGAGCTATCATGACTTTTACCCCTATCCCGCCTTTCGTTCCGATTATTCCTACTATCGCTGGCGGGGCTATTACGATTATCCCTGGTGGTGGGATTGGTATTATTATCCTAGCTACGATGGGGATGAACTACTCCTGAAGCCTAAGGAAAGGCGCTTCTTCGGCCGTCGGCGGGGGCTGGATGATCAGGGTCGTTATTCCAGTCCTTCGCGGCGAAGGGAAAGCGGTGGCCGGGGTGAGGGGGTTAAGAGGAGCAGCCCCCCGAGGAAGGAGAATAAACAGGAGAGGCCCAAGAAAAAGCGCCGAGGCCTGGAATAACAAAGATGAACTTAGCCCCCTCGGGGCAATCGGTCAGGCGCCCGACTGACTGGAATAATGGCCTACAGCGACGTTAAAATAGCAAAAAAAAGATGAAATGACACGAATTTCTTCAATCTGCGGTTTTGGGTTTTTCTTGTTGTCTGCGCTGATTATAAAAATCCCATCGGCTTGGTGCCAGGAGGAGATGGTCATCTTGACCCGGTCCTTTGGCGTCGGGGCTAGGGCCATGGGGATGGGAGGGGCCTACGTGGGGGTATGTGACGATTTTACCGCTACTCAATTCAACCCGGCCGGGCTGGCTCAGATTCGGAGAATCGAAATCCAGACCGGTCTTTCCCATCTTTTCGCCCACCATGAGGGCGCCTATTATGGTACTACAAAAAAGGATATGACGGGCTATACCCGAATAAATACTATAGGAGTTGTCTTTCCCTATCCGGTCTACCGGGGAAGCCTGGTTTTTGCGGCTGGATATAATCGGGCAATCAGCTTTGACGGTTCGGCCACCTTTACGGGATATAATCCGGTGCAAGTTGCGAAGGTGGATGCCCTTGAGCTTGAGAACGGGGGATTGGGGCCCATCACCTTAGCCAGTGCGGTGGACTTTTTAAAAGACCTCTCCTTAGGATTTTCCTTAGACATCTGGATGGGAAAGGACGAATATAGCTGGCAGGTTGAGAAACATATTTTAGACAGTTTCGGGAACGTATATATAGATTCCACTCTTAACGATAATATCAGCACGAAATTCACTGGCATTACCCTTAAATTCGGTTGTCTCTATCGGATGGGGTCAACCCTTCGGGTGGGCGCAGTAATCTCACCCCCGATCACACTTACTGCTGAAGAGACATGGAATATGTCTGATGAGGTGAGGGATGTGGATACGACGGTATTTTCCTCGTGGTCTGGGGATTACACCTACAAAATTCGACGGCCCTTTTCCTTTGCCGCAGGGCTATCCCTTTCCTTCGCCTTTCTGCTCCTTACCGCCGATTGGAGCTACACTGATTGGCGGCAGATGAAATATACCTACCCGGCTGAATTTCTGAGGAAAAACCCGGGCTTTCGGAATGGGTATCGGGCCACCACCCGGACACGTATTGGGTTGGAATTTCCGGTTCCCCGTACGGGCTTAAGGCTGCGGGGTGGATACGGGGTTGATCCGCTGGCTTATCAATGTCATCAAATTAAAAAAGATAGGCACTATTTTTCGTTGGGGGCGGGTATCACTTTCACGGGAAAGGTGGCGGTTGACCTCGCCTTTGTCCGGGAAGAATGGGAAATGGCTACTACAGGTTACATTGTTGAGGACATACGTCACGATAAAATCTTCTTTACTGCTACCTTTCGGATATAAGTTGCGGGGTTAATCCGTAAGGATTTTATAGGGCCTTAAAATGGTAACAGTATTTTGGTCAGTTTTTATAAAATAACTGTTGCTGTTCCATCCCGTAGCAGTTTTAAAACACCCATAGCAGAGATAGGAAATGGGGTGAAAAACCATGGTTGTCAAAGAAAAAGGATTGAAGGGAGTGAACGAGGAACTTTTGGCCCTCCAGGAAATATCCACCTCCATCCAGGAGACATTGGAACTAAATGATGTATTGCAGAAGGTCGCCGATGGTATTGTCAGGATTCTGGGATTTAATGTCTCGGTCATTTTATTGAAAGATAGGGAAGGGGACCTTGGTCGGGTCGTCGCCCTGTCATCTGAGGCTGGCCTGGTTAAGAAGATCGAACGAATCCTGGAATGCAGATTCACCGATATTCAATTTCCCGCCGCAAGGGACTACAGTGAAAGTGTTCAGAAAGTGCTGGATGGACAAGTTGTGGTGAGTGAAAGCCTTCATGAACTGGCCAGACCGACGTTGAGCAAAACGGTCTGTTTGGCTCTACAAAGAGCGGGAGACGTCAAAACATTTATCGTGGTTCCTCTATCCGCTAAGGGAGAAATTATTGGGGCCATTTTAGCTTCTTCACCAAGGGTGGGAATATCGGAAAAGGAACGGGGATCATTAATTTCTTTTGCCAACCAGGCGGCCCTCGCTGTCGAGAACAGCCGGTTGTTCCAGGAAACCCGAAGGAGCCTGTCCGACCTCTCTATCCTGAACAAGGTCAGCCAGGCCATCAGTTCCACCCTTAACCTCGGGGAGATATGCGATCTTGTGGTCAAGACGGTGGCTTCAGCCATGGTGGCCAAGATCTGCACCATCCGGTTTGTGGAGGGGGATGAGCTGACGGTAGGGACCGCCTTCGGATACAGCGATGAGGAGGCCCGGGGCCATCGGATACCCATAGACGAGCGATTGGCCGAGATTGTGCGGGATAAGCGGTCTTTCGTAGTTGAGGACTTATGGGCGGATGCCGGGCTTCCCAAAAGCCGGTGGCAGCGCATGAAGAAGGAGGGGGTACGTTCCTTCCTGGGGGTTCCCATAATTTCCCTGGGGAAGACCACCGCCATTTTAAGCGTCTACAAGGAAGTCCCCCATGCCTTTGGTAAGGGGGATATCAGGCTTCTTTCCACCATTGCCAATCAGGTGGCGGTGGCCCTGGAGAACGCCCGGCTGTATCAGGAAGTGATGGATTCAGAAAAGAAATACGAAACCCTGGTAGAGCAGTCCAATGATGCTATTTATATTCTGCAAGAAGGAAAGTTTGTCTACATTAATCCCACATTTGAGGAGCTTTTGGGTTATAGTCTGACAGAGACTTCCGCTGTCGGGTTCGATTTTATGAAACTGGTGGCCCCGAAGAGTCAGGATTTGATCAAAGCGAGGATGGAAAAAAGCGCCAGGGGGAAAACTGTTCCCCTGCGGTACGAGTTCAAGGGGTTGACAAAAGATGGCCGCGAAATAGATTTCGATGTCAGCATTACCCATATTGATTACCAGGACAAACCGGCGACCCAGGGAATATTGCGGGATATTACAGAGAGAAAGAAAATGGAGCAGAGACTGGTGGAATCGGAGAAAAAGTACCGGGCTTTAGTGGAGAACGTGCCCAATGTCATCTATCGGGATGAGCCGGACGGGAGGACGTTCTACATGAGTCCCTATATTGAAAAGATGATTGGCTACCGGCCCGAGGACTTCTACGGCGATCAGGAGCTGTGGTGGAAGGTGATCCATCCGGATGACCAGGCCGGGGTCCGGGGAAAATTAGATCGGATGCTAAAGACCGGGGAGGAGTTCCGCTGGGAATACCGGATGCGCCATAGAAACAGGAAGGACATCATCTGGACCTACGATAGAGCCGTTGCGGTAAGGGATGAAAAGGGCAATATTCTCTATTTTGAGGGGATATTGCAGGATATTACTGACAGAAAAATAGCAGAAGAGGAATTGAAAAGACTGAACGAGGAGTTGACCAAAAAAATTGATGCCCTGGAAACGTTTAAAAAGGTCACCGTGGACCGGGAGCTGAAGATGATTGAACTGAAGAAAAGAATAAAGGAATTAGAGGGGGGGGGTTAATCGGTGGGGAAGAGAGGATGAAAAGGAACATTTTATTCCTCGCTGCGACTGTTCTCATCATTATCGTATTGGTGGCGGTGGGCCGTAAGGTCTATAAAGATACAGAGAAGGCGGTGGTCAGGCAGTTCAACCAGCAGCAGATGCTGATGGCCAGTCAGGCGGCGCAGGGGATAGAAGATTATTTTAATGGGGTAAAAGAAGAATTGCTGTTGTTATCAAAAATGACCACCATCCAATACCTTGAGCCGCAATCTTATTTTGAGGAAATGGATAGGGTTCGGAGGTCCTTTATGCCTTCTTAATAAATTGACGGCACCTTGCTTTACCATCCAGAACATCCCGAGATGGTGGGAAACAGCATTTTTCAGAGGGATGAGAGTTGCTACCAGTGCCACCAGTCATTTGATCTGCAAGAAGAGATGGTCAAAGGAGGGGCAGGAATGGGGATTTATCCGGTGCAAATCGGTCAAAAGAAACCGATCGCTTTTTCGCCCGTCCGGATTGAAAACTAACTATGGTCCATCGCCGTCGGAGCCCCCTACTTGGAGATTACTCATCTGGTGAGGAAAAGCTCAAGAGGGATCTTCGGACTCATGGGGGGTATTATGGCGATTATTATTGGAGGGGCTGTTTTGGTTTTGTGGATAAATGCCAAAAGAACAAAAGATATGGAACATACTAATCATCTGGAGACGGAAACTAAACTAAAGGGGGAGATCGAAAGTTCGGAGAAGCAATATCGGGAGCTGGTGGAGCGGGCCAACGATGGGGTCTGGATGCTGGATAAGAACCACGTGACCCTGTTTGCCAACCGGCGCATGTCCGAGATCACCGGTTATGATGAGCTGGTGGGGAGGCCCGCCTTCCTTTTCTTTAACGAAGAGAGCCAAAAGAAAATAGCCGAAGAGAACAAGAAGAGACTCCGGGGGGAAAGTTCCCGTTACGAGGTGGGGATTACCACCCGGGATGGAAAGCAGATCCCGGTTATGATCAGCGGTTCGCCCCGATTTGACGATAAGGGAAACTTCCTGGGTACCTTTGGGATTGTTACCGACATCTCTGAACGAAAGAAGATTGAAGAGGAGCTTAAGCGGATCAACGAGGAGTTGAAAAAGGGCGAAGCGGCCACCCTAAACGTTCTGTCAGACATTCATGAGACGAACCAGCAGCTTCGTGAGGCCACCAGGCAGTTGGAGGCATTTAGCCGCATCTCCAGCGAGATTATTCAGGAGCGGGAGCCGGCGAAGATATGTGCTATTACCGCCCAGGCTATTCAGGAATATTCTAATTATGGCCGGGTTTCCATATCCCTGTTAGAGGAGGACGGCAGCGCTAGACACATCACCCAGGCCGGTTATACCGAGGAAGAGAAGGGCCGATTGAAGCAGAAACTGGCCCTGATAAAAAGGCTGGGCCAGGGCCTTTTCGAAAATAAATCGTATAGGGTCGGTGGGTGTTGTTTTCTTCCCCGGGGGAAGAAAGAGGCTATCAAGGGGGAGCGGGGATGGCATCCCGACGATCTTTTGCTCATTCCCCTCACCGGTCGTGAAGGGGTGATGATAGGGTTCATCCTGGTGGATGACCCTAAGAATGGCCGCCTTCCTGCGGTGGATACCTTACGACCGCTGGTGCTGTTTGCCAATCAGGCGGCTATGGCTATTGAGGATGCCCGGCTGGATCGGGAGATCCGGGAGACCCGGGACTACTTGGAGAACTTAGTGGACTCATCGGTGGATGCTATCCTCACCACCGACCGTAAGGGACGTATCACCTTTGCCAGCCGGGGAGCCTCGGCCATCTTCGGCTATGATCCCGAAGAGGCCCTGGGCCGGCCGGTGGCGGAGTTTTACGACAAAGGGATAGAAGAAGCGGTGAAAATTGACCACATTTTGAGAAGAAAAGGCAAAATTAAGGACTACGAGATTGAGATAGTCTCCAAGGACGGCCGCCACGTTCCCTGCAGCCTGTCGGCTGCCATCCTTCGGAATGGGGGGGGAAGGCCTATCGGAACGGTGGGCGTCATTAAGGATTTTACCGAGAGGAAAATGCTGGAGCGGGAACTCCTCCATGCCGAGAAATTGGCTTCCTTAGGCCGACTCACGGCTGGGGTGATGCACGAGATCCTGAACCCCCTGAACATTATTTCTGGTAATGTGCAACTACTTCAGCGAAAGAAAGACTTTGACATCACCCCCCGGATCAAGAAAGCGCTGGATATTATAGAAGCTCAGGTGGGCCGGATCGTCAAAATTACCGATGGATTGCTTCGTTTTTCCCGCCAGAAGATACCCGGGCGAAAGCCTATCCATATCGGTCAACTTATCGAAAAAACCCTGTCCTTGGTGGAGCATGAAACCAGGCTGGAGAACATCACCATTGTCAAACAATTCGACCCCCACACCCCAATAATCCAGGGTGATACCGATCAACTCTCACAGGTGGTGATGAACCTTATTAACAACGCCCGGGACGCCATGCCCGAAGGGGGGACGATGACGATTACTACAAAGGGTGTTGAGGATGAGCGGGGTAGTTGGGTTCAGGTTGAATTTATGGACACCGGGGTGGGGATAGCCCCGGAAAACCTTTCCAAGATCTTCGATCCTTTCTACACCTCAAAAGAAGTGGGGAAGGGCACCGGGCTGGGGCTTTCGGTGTCATTGGGCATCATCGAAGGCCATGGGGGGACCATTTCGGTCCAGAGCAAGGTGGGAAAAGGAACCACCTTCAGCGTTAAGCTGCCCGTAATGAGGGAGGAAAGTTAAAAATTGAGAATTATTATGGCTAATATGAACATCAAAAAGCTAACCCACGTTCTATCTAAAAAGAACGAAGTCCTATTTGCTTTTCTCTTTGGCTCCCAGGCTAAAGCAAGGCCCCGGCCTGGGTCCGATGTAGACATCGCCGTATATCTGAAAGATGGGTAGGGTCCCGAAGACATAAACAGGATCTGGAGTGACCTGGAGGATGTCTTAAGGTCTGATGTTGATCTGGTCGTTTTAAACCAGGCCCCCAGCACCGTCGCCTGGACAGCCATTAGGGGTACACCCCTGTTCATCAAAGATTATCGTTTCTTTCTTGAGTTTATGCTTCGGGTTTCCCAGGAGGCGGAGGATTTTCAGGGGTTTATCCTAGATTGGTTGCGGTGGCGAGAGCGTATAAAGTTGGGGGCTAAAGGTGAGGGGAATCCCCTGACCTATGATCAGAAGGTAGCTATCATAAATAATGAAGAACAAAAGATATCTTAAAGAATATCAGGTCGGTGAGCGTTTCACTGGGTTTTTCGTCCTTCGGAAAAAAGAGATGAAATCCCGCAAGGACGGGGATCCCTACCTGGTTCTGGAGTTTGGGGATCGGTCCGGGAGACTTTCAGGGAATGTCTGGGATGACGCTAAAACCTTGTATCATGACCTTAAGGTCGGGGGGGTGGTGAGGCTCAGGGGGATGATCACCACCTTTCGGGATGAACCCCAGGTTTCCGTTGAACGGGTGCGTTCCGCAACCGATAAAGATGTATACGATGTGAAGGACCTGCTGCCCGCCCTCGATGATGATGTGGGTGAACTGTTGGGGCAGTTACAGGATGTTGTCAAAACTGTGTCCAATCCTCCTTTACAAAAGCTGCTTGATCTGTTTTTCAGCAATCAGGATTTTTTAGATAAGTTTAAAACCGCCCCCGGGGGGAAGCTGTGGCACCATGCCTGTCTGGGGGGGCTGCTGAAACATACCCTGTCGGTGCTCAGGATCTGTGAGGCAGCGGCTCGGGAATATCCCCTCGTAGACAGAGACCTATTGGTGACCGGGGCCCTCCTGCACGATGTGGGAAAGATATACGAATTTGAATACCGGACCTTTATTGATTATTCCGACCAGGGGCGACTTCATGGGCATATCGTTATCGGCGAGCGGATGGTGGCCGATAAGATTGGCCAGATCAATGACTTTCCAGATGAATTAAGGGACCGTTTGCTGCATCTCATGTTAAGTCACCAGGGGAGGCAGGAGTACGGGTCCCCGGTGGTCCCCAAAATGCTGGAGGCCATCATTCTATACTTCGCTGACGATATGGATGCCAAGGCAGACGGCTTTTCCCGAATTATTAAACAGCAGAGGGAATCAGGCAAGCGCTGGAGCGACTGGGTGCATCTTCTGGATCGGTTTATTTTTCTGGGGGAAGAGGGGGAGAAAACATAGGATTAAGGAAATTATGTAAATGTGAAAGAGTTTTCAAAAGGGGGGGCGTATGAAATGACTACTAAAGAGAAAACAAGGATAAAACGCTGCAAGCGTTGCAACGAAGTTTTGGATCGTATTTGGTTTAATACTCTGATGACAGAGGAATGGTCCTGGAACGGGGAAGGTTATAATGAGTGCACCGCATGGCATAGTCTCCTTACCGATCCGGAACAGCCTGTTCAGTGTCCATACTGTGACCAAGTGGTCGGTACAGGCCTTGATTTCGGTTTTGGGCTATAAGGATTAAATGAAAATAAAGAGAAAGAGGCGTGAAAATTGAAATATGATCCAAACAAACACCACCGCCGTTCAATTCGATTAAAAGAATATGATTACTCGCAGGCCGGGGTATATTTTATCACAATATGCACAAAAAACCGGGAATGTTTGTTTGGCAGGGTGGTGAATGGATTGATGGAATTATCGCCGTTCGGTGTAATTGCACACCAATTTTGGTTTGAAATACCAAAACATTTTGACAATGTCGAATTGGATGAATTTAACGCCATGCCTAATCATATACACGGGATAATTGAAATTACATCCGACAATCAAATCGCATACAACGTAGGGGCAATTCGTGAATTGCCCCTACCAAAATTGCCCATACATGTTCAACGGCGAAAAATGTTGATTCCGAGAATCGTCGGATATTACAAAATGAATACCGCAAAACGCATAAATCAAATGCGCAACACCCCAGGTATACCCGTATGGCAGCGCAATTATTATGAACACATTATCCGCAATGAAGATGATTTAAACAAGATCAGGAGATATATAATAAACAATCCCATTAAATGGGAATCGGACAGGGAGAATCCTAAGAAAATAAAACAGGGATAACAAAGGCCCAGATCTGGTCCGGGTTTTTTAAATCTTTGTTTCATACCGTCTTTTTGATCCGATTCCAGATCTCATCCATTTCCCCTAAGGTGGCCCTCCGAATGTCCTTTCCGCTCTTCTTCAGTTCAACCTCGATGCGTTTAAAGCGGCGGATGAACTTGTCAATGGTCATTCTTAAGGAATCCTCGGCGCTTAAGCCGAGGAAGCGGGATAGGTTGACCAGTGAGAATAAAAGATCGCCGAACTCCTCCTCGAGCTTGGCCTGATCTTTCTCCCGGTAGGCCGCTTTGAATTCGGCTAGTTCTTCGTCCAGTTTTTCGATAACCCCTTTGATATCGTCCCACTCGAACCCCACCCCGGCCGCCTTCTCCTGGACCCGGTGGGCCCGAATTAACGAGGAAAGCTCCCGGGGAACTCCATTCAATACCGATTTTTCCTTTTCAGCTTGTTTTATCCTTTCCCACTGATTGATTACCTGGGCGGCATCTTTGGCCTTTGCCGTGCCGAACACGTGGGGGTGACGCCGGATTAGCTTTTCGTTGATCAAATAAAGGACATCTTTTATGGTGAAGCGACCGGTCTCCTCGGCTATCCTAGCGTGGAAGACTATATGCAGGAGAAGGTCCCCCAGTTCCTCCTTCAATTCGTCGTAGCGCTCGTTGTCAATGGACTCCAGTACTTCATAGACCTCCTCCAAAAGATAAGGCCTCAGCGACCTATGGGTCTGCTCCCGATCCCAGGGGCAGCCCCGTTCGCTTCTTAATTTTTTCATGATCTTCAGTAACCGATCAAATTCTCCGGTAGCCATATCCTTCTTCTCCATTTTTATTTTAAGATATTAAAAGAAATCCACTTTGTCAATAAAAAAGGGTTGTATTTTTGAATAAAATTTATTATTATAAGAAATGTAGAAATATAGTTAAATTCAGGTTCCCTTAATTGACCCTTAACAAACTTTTTCAAACTCTGATAATTTTTATGATGGCGGAGTCCGTCTGGGCCCAGCTTCCCATCCCGCTGCGGATCGTCAACCGGAACCCTACCGTGGAGGAGGCCTCTTCAGGGGGAAAGCCGGCGGTGCCCGACACTAACTACTTCTTCCCCCATTACAGCGATGACCGCCATCGTTCCTCCTACGACCAACTGGTGGGGCAGGAGTTCTGGGCTGATGTGATGGTGGATACGGTGATTTCCTCTACCTATAAGGTGGCCTCCTGCAGCGTCAGGGTGGCCTGGAATTTAGCGGTCATTCGCCTTCAGGAGGTTCGGATCGGTGATATGTGGGGGTTTGGTGTGGATTCTGGCCTCACCTTTCAGGTCAACAGTCAGACCGTTTCCCAGGACAGTTTTCTTTTAGACCCTTTGGTTTCCCAGAACTCCCGGGCGGTGGAGGTGGAGTTAACCACCCCATCATCTGTAGGGCCGGACGGGGAGTCGTCCCTGTTTAAACTCCGATTTCAGGTAGCGGCCCCCGGTGTATCCCCGATTGACATCACCGCTGCTGAAGTAAAAGATCAGTATGGGGTGCCGTTCACACTGTACTATATAACTTCTTCCGGCAGCAATGGCTGGGCCAAGTTCATTCTGGGCGATTTCGGCGGGGACCATAATGATTGGATTCCGGACTCCGAAGTGGATTACCGGGATCTTGTCCCCTTAGCCGTCAACTTTGGCCGCTCTATCGGGGATACGGCCCTTACCCTACCGGATGATTCCGTCTTCTGGCGGGGGAGGCTGGACATCGGACCTACCAGCACCGGTGGGGTTGACGGTATTCCCCAGCAAGACGGCCGCATTGATTTTGAGGATCTGGTCCTTTTCTCCATCAATTACGGACGTTCCTATCAGGGGACGTTCGACCAGAAAGGCATTCCCCATCCCAACCCCCAAGTGACCGTGCGCTGGCGAGGCTGGCCGGAGGAGGCCCCGGGGGATTCCTTCACCTGCGACCTGGTGGTCGAAAATATAGCCTCCTTGAAGGCCTTCCGGGTGGTGCTGGAATATGACTCCCGTGCCTTGGCTTTGGGATCGGTGGATGAGGGGCGTTGGTTGAAGGATGAAAGGAGAGTCTTTTTCCATTCTTCTAGAAAAACCGAAGGAGGGGTTGGCATTCTTGACCTTTCGGCAGCCTTATTAGAGGGTACCGCCTCCGGGGATGGGGAGCTGGTCCGGTTTTGTTTTCATTCCCGACCAGGACAAATTTTTAGTCCACCCCGGGTGGTGTTGGACCTCAGGGATGGGATTAATCGAAGGATAAGCTATCGGTGGACATATGGGACCGGGGAAACCCTGGCCGGTGAATTTCGTCTCGGGTCCAATTACCCCAATCCGTTCAATGCCAACACTGCAATCCCATTTGTCATTGACCAGGAAGGATCGGTGTCTTTGTCGGTAGTAAATTCAAAGGGACAGGTCATTTCCCCTTTGTTTAACGGTTTGAGGCAGCCCGGGATATACCAGGTCATCTGGGATGCTACCGACGGGGATGGCCTTAAGGTGGCCAGCGGCCCCTATTTTATCCTGCTGGAACAGGGTCCCCGGAGGGCGGTCAGAAGGGTACTGATTTTGAGATGAACCTAAATCCGGGAAGTGAACACTGAAAAATACTGAATTGTTGATTGTTAATTGTCAATTGTTAAAACCCAGACTCCAGCATCAATCAGCAATCAGCAATTAGCAATCATTTCAGTATCATTTCCCAAGATCGTTCCGACAGTGTTTTCCGAATCTGGTATGAACAGGCAGCGATTATGAGAAGCAGTTCCTTTCTGTTGATTTTTTTGGTGGGCTCGACCCTAAGGGCCCAGCCCGTAGGGGTTCGCTTTGACCCATCCCGGTTAACTACCAACGTGGCCGTCGGGGACAGCTTTCGCTTGGCGGTAGTCCTGAACAGCACGGCTACTTTTGTGCGGGGGACACATCTGAAGATAGAATTCAGTGACACCGTTCTGACCCCCGGAAGGGTTGATCTGGGAACATTATTCACCCAGACCAGTGCCGCATACTTCTTTGATTACCACACTGATACCCGGGATTCATCCCTGGTCTTGGATGCGGCGGTATTAGGCTACGGCCGATACTTTAACGGTCCCGGGGTCTTATTCTGGATTAGTTTCCATGCATTAGGTGTCGGAGACATTCAGTTAATTATTACTGAACTGAATTTATTTGATGTGGATGGTGATTCTGTAGAAGCTGAAGGCTTCGCTGGTTATGTAAAAGTGGCCCAGAGCGATGAGTGGCCCCCGGGACCGGTGACCCATTTTACTGCCACTGCCGGGCGGGACGGACATATTTTCTTAAGCTGGCATAACCCGGACGATTTTGATTTTCGTGAGACGATGATCCGGCGAAAGGTGGGGGAATTTCCAAACAGCCATACTGACGGGGACATCGTTTACGCCGGTCCGGCAGAGGGCTTTCACGATACCAGGCTGCAGCAGGGGATAACCTTTTACTATCAGGCATATAGTTATGACGATGAGATTCCGCCCAATTATTCTTCAGGGGTTGGGGACACGGCGACCACTCAGTTCCTGGGAACCTACGCCGCCCCCAATCCCTTTAATCCGGACCGGGAGACGGTCAAAATTGCCTTTATGTTAGAGGAGGACGCCCGGCTAACCATAGAGATTTTCGATGCTTTCGGACGCCGAGTTATTACCTTGATAGAGGATGAATTCATATGGGCCCGGGAACAAAACCAGGTGTTTTGGGATGGAGAGAATCAGAGGGGAGATCAGGTGGCCAACGGCGTGTATATCTATCGGTTAAGAACAAATAGGGGTTACAAAAGAATAGGGAAAATTGGTGTTGTGCGCTAAATGGGCAATTCGTAAATTGCCCCTGCGTCTTTTTATCATAGCCTTTGGGGTTGGGGGGTTACAACCGGTTTTTGGTGGAGATAAAGGGGACGGAGGCTATGCCGGGGGATTTTTGCGGTTCGGGGTGGGGGCCCGAGCCCTGGGAATGGGTAACGCCTTTGTTGCCGTGGCCGATGACCCCACCTCCTGCTACTGGAACCCGGCCGGGCTAACTCGGGTGGGGGGAATCGGTTTCACCACCTCCACTATCCTGATGTCCCTGGGGAGGAGGCTGGATTACATCGGATTGGTTCGACCCATTACCCATCTGCGGGCTATTGGGGTGGGCTTTGTGAACTTTGGCCTAGGGGATATCGAGGGGCGGGATCAGTATGGACTTCCTACCCAAAAGTTCAGCTTTCGGGAAAGCGCCCTTTTGGTCTCTTATGGATTTATCCTGCGGGAAGGACTGGGGGTTGGTCTTACCGGGAAGCTCTTAAACAGCAGCTTGGCTAATTATCGAGCCTATGGGGCGGGTGTGGATGTGGGGCTCTTATGGAAACCCATTACCTCGGCGACAGTGGGTGTGGTGGCCCAGGATGTCTACACCTATCTGAAATGGGACACACCGGCCAGCCATGGGGAGCGGTTTCCTATCCACTTCAAGGTGGCCTTTTCCAACGCCGTTTTGGACAGCGCCCTTCAATTTTCTATTGCTTATGATAAAAACATAGAACAGGCTCCGGGCCGCCATCTGGGAATAGAATATTGGTTTCAGAAAACGATTGGGTTTCGCATAGGTAGGGAGGGAAATGATACCGTCTTTGGCCTGGGAATAATCTACCGTACCTTTCACTTTGATTACGGCTTTCGGCCTGATTCCATGGGTGAGGGCGGGGTGCATGCCCTGGATGTTGGATTCCGTTTGCCAGGCCGATTGATAAGGCTTTCGCCTTAGAATTTTTCTTGACTATTTCCTTTGAATTTATTACATTTCATATTGTAAAAAAGGATGAATCATGGCAAAAGGAATCCGGGGGGGAAAGCGAAGGGTCATAAAAGAGCAGAAACTGCTCGGTTTCGTGGGACGGGAAAATTATCTCTTTTTTCTGGGGGGTGTTGGGGTCCTAATCTTGGGGTTTATCTTTCTCTCTATTGGACCTTGGGACAGTTTTTGGTCATTAACGCTGGCCCCCATCCTGTTGATCATCGGTTATATCATTTTGATTCCCCTGTCCATTCTCTACAAAAAAAAGAAGGGGGGAGACAATCCGGGCGGTTAGCTCAGTTGGTTTAGAGTGTCTGCCTTACAAGCAGAAAGTCGGCAGTTCGAATCTGCCACCGCCCACAGAAAGTTAAAATGTTTGTTGACAAAGCCGCGAATTTTTCGTAAATTTAAATAGGTTATTTACTGAAAGTTTTTTTTAGGGGGTCGTAGTTCAGTTGGCTAGAACGCCGGTCTGTCATCCCGATGGTTCGGGACGAGTTCGAGTCTCGGTGGATGCCTGATGTTTTATGTGTATTTATTGCAGAGTGAAAAAGATGGTTCTTTCTACATTGGATATACCTCAAATTTAGAACTCAGAATAAAGGAACACAATAATGGGAAAGGACGTTACACCAACAAGAAAACACCATGGTCATTGGTTTATGTGGAAAGATTTGCGATAAAAAGCGATGCTTTAAGACGGGAGAGATTTTTAAAAAGGCAGAAAAATAGGGCTTTTTATGAAAAGTTGATACGGGGTCGTAGTTCAGTTGGCTAGAACGCCGGCCTGTCACGCCGGAGGTCGCGAGTTCGAGTCTCGTCGGCCCCGCCCGAAATAGCCTCCTCAAGTTCTTAAGAAAAATAACTTGACCGGAGGCTATTTTTTGAGACTTCCGACAAATACTAGGTTTGGTTTCTGATGTAAAAAATTCTTGATCTGGTTAAACAGTTATTTGCCGAAGGTTTTTTTATTGGGGGGTCGTAGTTCAGTTGGCTAGAACGCCGGTCTGTCATCCCGATGGTTCGGGACGAGTTCGGGTCTCGTCGGCCCTCCGAATGCCAAAAGGCTTTCCCTCTTCATCCAACCTATCGAAAAAGTCTACCAAGCTACACACACCACCATCCCCATAGCTACGCCCCGCTTAAACGGATCAACGTAAAACTTCCACGGTCGCATTGAAGATGAACTCTGTACCACCGAAACCTTTACCTATGAAAAAGAACTTCTGGATAAAATAATAAGCTATATGCTGTTCTATCACTTCAAACGCCCACACCAAGGCCTCAGCAATAACAACGGGCGTCCCTCTACATTATACCTTTACATCAAAACTAAACTACCTAATGCAACACCATCCTTGACATTCCTACCGCCAATCATCTTGGATCGGATCCCAATCAGTCGGGCGCATGACCGATCCACCCAAAACAACTGCTCCAACAAACACGCCCCACTAATAGTGGGGAGGTCTTATCCATTGAGGTCAATATTACTTAATTTTTTACTTGACTTTCAACAAATTAATTATTATATTTAGGAGTATGTACGTACATACATACTTCTAAAATTGTAACCTCTATGATCAAGATAACTAAAACAATCAAGATTTCAATACGCCAGGAAGAGTGGATCAAATCTAAAAAGATTAACTTTTCAGAGTGGGTAAGACAGAAATTAGATGCAGAAATTGATCAACAACTCAAATTGGGAAATAAAGACAGATTCAAGGCTGTTATATTAGCTGCTGGCAAAGATACTAACCTTTTTCCGCTCACTGAAGATATACCCAAAGCTCTACTTGATGTCAAGGGAAAAACTATCCTCCAGCGACAGATTGAAATGCTTAGGATGATCGGGATAAATGATATTGCAGTCGTGCGAGGTTACAAAAAGGATCAGATAAACTTCCCTAATCTGGAGTACTTTGATAATGATGATTATGAAAATACAGGAATTTTAGTTTCTTTATTTCTTGCCAGGAAATTTATGGATGGAGATATGGTAGTTTTGTACGGTGACATTCTTTTTGAAATAGGCATACTAAAAAGACTAATAGAAACACGATACAACACTACTCTAGTTGTTGATAGAGGTTGGAAAAGGCGCTATCAGGTTAGTCATGAAGAGCATCCTTCTGCTCCTGAGTTGACTACCCTATCTGACAAAGAGCGGGAGATTGAAATTAGTTCAGTTGGCGTCGGTTTACCTGAAACTAATTCAACATCTGAATTTATCGGGTTAGCTAAATTATCAACCAGTGCCTGTTCAGTTCTCAAGGATCTTTATGAAAAAGTTTATTGTGTAAATAAGGATAAGAAATTTTACCAGACTGAACATATTAGAAATGCATCCTTCGTCGACTTTATTCAAGAATTGATAAATCGGGGAGAAAAAGTGTCTGCTTTAGAAATTTGGCGGAAATGGATAGATGTAGACACGTTTGAAGACTACAGAAATGCATGGAAACTTTTAGACGAAATAACTGGGAGCGAAAAATGAGAATTGTTTATTCATATTATGTGTTAGATATTGTTCATAGAGGGCATTTGTTAATGATGAAAAACGCCAAAGCAATAGCCGGAGTGGATGGTAAGTTAATAGTGGGAATTCTTACCGATGAGGCAGTTTTGGAAAAAAAGCCAAATAAACCGACACTATCATTTGAGGAAAGAATTGAACTGGCGAGTGCAATAAAATATGTGGATGTTGCAGTCGCACAAGAAACTTATTCACCATTGCCCAATGTTATGAGAATTAAACCTGATATATTGATGGAAAGTGCAAGTCATGATGAAGAAGAAATTGAAAAGGCAAGGGAATATATGGCGAGTATTAAAGGCAAAGTTATTGTCATTCCATACTTTCCCTCACAATCATCAACCGAAATAAAAAACATCATAGTTGAAAATAGTAAAAGAGAATAGTACGGGATTACACAATATTAACAGGAGTGGAAAATGGCAAATGAATTAACTGAGTCTGTAAACCTGCAGATTAGGCACTGGCAAAAGAAAATGTTCTGGCTGATGTGGATAACCTACGCCTCATTTTATCTGGGGCGCGTAAATATCTCAGTAGCTTTGCCTGGAATAATGGACGAGTTTGGCTTAACAAAAACTAATATAGGATGGGTTTTGAGTAGTCTGTTTGCACTGTATGCAATTGGGCAATTTATCAATGGTCAGCTGGGCGATAGACTAAATTCTAGGAGAATCATTACAATTGGATTGTTATCATCGGCGGTTTTAAATGTTATTTTTGGGTTCATCGGTGGCATATTAGGTCTTATGGTTGTTATATGGGGATTGAATGGATATTTCCAATCAATGGGTTGGGGACCTACTGTAAAAGCGATGGCAAATTGGTTTCCCCAAAATATAAGAGGTAAAATTTCCGGACGTCTGGGTACCTGCTACATTATTGGAGGAGCGCTTTCATGGCTGCTGGCTGGCACGATTATTAGATATTTTAATTGGCGTTTTACCTTCTGGTTACCTTCCTTAGTGATGATACTTATTGCTGTTCATTGGTTTATTCGTGCAAGAAACGCGCCTGAAGAAATAGGGTTACCAAGTTTAGAAGAGCAAGAAAAAGGTATTGAAAACACACAGGTTCGCAAAGATGAGCATATTGGTTTTCGTAAAACATTAAAGATCACTCTTTTAAATCCCTATGTTTGGTTTGCGGCCTTTGGATTGTTTGGGTTAAACATTGTGCGTTACGGTTTTATGAGCTGGGCACCGACTTATATGTTTGAAGAGCAAGGTGCAACAATTTCATTAGCAGCTTATAAGGCAATTGCTTTTCCTATAGCTGGGGGTCTTGGTGCAATATTTGCCGGCTGGGCATCAGATAAGATGTTTAATAACCGAAGGGCGCCGATTGCTTTTATCATGCTGATTTTATTAGCTGTATTCTGCTACCTATACAGAATAGTTCCTGGAGAAAACTGGATTGTGAGTTTAATTATATTATTATTGATTGGCTTTTTTACTTTTGGTCCTCATATACTGGTGGTAGCTGCATTACCAGCGGACTTAGGTTCACGTAAAGCTGCTTCATCTGTAACCGGTTTCATAGATGCAATGGGATATGTGGGAGCAAGCTTAACTGGTGTTGGAACTGGTTATCTTATAGACAAATTTAATTGGGATGCTGCTTTTTACTTCTGGATTTTTGGTGCACTCATGGCTGCAGCTATGATGATTTTTATTTGGAAATTTGAACTAAAAAGAGGAGAATATGAAAATGAGTATTAGAGTTCATGTTAAAATTATGGTTTCAATTTTTGTTAGTGTCCTTTTATTGGCAAGGGGAATTTTACATGCACAGCAATCTTCCGGTATGAAGATTTCAGGTTTAGCCTACAACGCCTACTACTACGATTTTTCTAAAGGTTCACAGGATAAAAATGGGTTCGATTTAACCCGATTGTATCTTACCTTCAAGAAAGGTCTATCTGAAAATATTGGCATTCGAGTCACTACTGACATAGGCCGTGTTTCCAATGATCAGGAGAAAGGATATTACCGGCTTTATCTTAAATATGGATATGTCGAATTGAAGAAACCATCCTGGAAGGTTAAACTCCTGGTAGGCCTGCACTATGTTCCATTGTTGGCATTTCAGGAAAACATTTGGGGTTATCGTTCTATAAGCAAAATGCTTACCGATCTTGAACATAAACAGACCTCATCAGACCTGGGACTGAAGCTTCATGGTCAATTTCACAAAGAGTACGGAGAATATGCTTTCTCCTTTGTGAATGGTGAGGGATACAACCAACCAGAAATGGGCAAACACAAAGGGTTCTATGGACGAATATCCCTTAGACCTTTCCCCATTAGTATACATGGGCTTCGGTTGACGGGGTTCGCTTCCCACATTCAACATGATCAGGACTCCTCAACCACACTCACTACGGGATTTGCCACCCTTGAATCCAACCGATTAACTCTTGGTGCTGAGTTCTCAGCGGGCAATGATAAAATAGGCAGCCAGAAGACCAAATTTTTAGGCTATTCTTTCTTCAGTGTTTTCAAACTTACTTCTAAATGGACTATCATTGGCAGAATGGACTGGTTTGACCCTGACACAAGGACAAAAAAGAATTCCCATCTGAGGAAAATCATAGGGATCGGATATTGGATAAGTAAAGATGTAGAATTGGTTTTTGACTACCAAGGGGTTCAATATGACGAAGGAATTTCGTATATAAATTCGGACATCCTTTATACTCATCTACATTTTAATTTTTAAAGCCAGTGGGTATATTGAAGGCGAGCGAATCAGGACAAGTAATTTTATTGAATATGTAAGTATGTATATGTTTGCCGATACACGCTACTTATATTGATAATTAACATGAAGTTAGTAGCAACTAAAATTCTTGCACTGAAAATGTATATTTTATAATAACGTGTTGGGGAAAAATAGGGTAATAAAAAGTTGATACGGGTTCGTAGTTCAGTTGGTTAGGACACCGGCCTGTCATCCTGATGGTTCGGGACGGGATCGAGTCTCGTCGGCCCCGCTTGCCCCCACTAATGATTATTTCCTTAGCAAAAGTGGGGGTTTTCTTTTTTATCAAACCTTTTTCCCAAAAATCCTCAAAATCACCACCAACAATAAAATTCCAAAAATCAAAGAAATCACCGGGGATATTCCAAATCCCGCTGGTAAGTAGCCGAACAAAACACCGACCCCGGCGGTGGTCAGCGCATAGGGTATCTGGGTGCGTACATGGTCAATATGGTCGGCTCCGGAGGCCATTGAGGACATGATGGTGGTGTCGGAAATGGGGGAGCAGTGATCCCCGAAGCAGGAGCCGGCGAGCACGGCGGCGATGGTGCCCATCAGAATGGAAAATCCCACCCTGGGGTCTATGGCTGCATCTATTGGGACCCGGTGGGCGATGGGGATGATGATGGGCATCAGGATGGCCATGGTGCCCCAGGAGGTCCCGGTGGCAAACCCGATGAAGGCGGCTATCAGAAAGGCTATCATCGGGATAAAATGGGGCGAGAGCAGCCCTTTAGTTACCCCAATTACGTAATTGGCGGTGCCCAGGTCTGCGCACACCTTTCCGATGGACCAGGCCAACACTAGTATAATCATGGCGATTATCATTGACCGCACCCCTACCATAAAGGCTTCCACCGTCTGTCCCAGGGTCAAGATCCGCTGGGAAAGGGCCAATATGCCCGCCAACGCCGCCCCGGAGAAGGAGGCCCACATGAGTACCCGGAAGGAGTCGGCTTCACCGATAATCTGATATAAGGGGACCCCCTGGGCCCCGCTTCCCAGGGTCCGCCATCCGTCCCACCAGAGGCCGAGGACGGTGACCAGGATGACGGTGAGGATGGGCAGTAGGGCGTTGCGGGCCCGGGGGGGGACAGTATCGGGGGGCATACCTTGGGTCAGTTCTTTATCCGATAGGGGAACAGCCCCGTCCGCCAGCACCTTTCCTTCCTTCCTGCTTCTCCGTTCCGCACGCGCCATTGGGCCGTAGTCACGGCCCATCAAAGCCAACAGCACGATGAAGATCAGGGTGAGCAGGCTGTAAAAGCGATAAGGGATGGTCTGGATGAAGGTCAGATAAATGTTTCGCTGGATGTCCAGGTTTACGAAAGCGTCCCTGATTAAGCCCATCTCAAACCCGATCCAGGTGGAGATTAAGGCCACGGAGGCCACCGGGGCGGCGGTGGAGTCAACGATGTAGGAGAGCTTCTCCCGGGATATGCGCAAGCGGTCAGTGAAGGGTCGCATGGTGTTGCCCACGATCAAGGTGTTGGCGTAATCGTCGAAGAAGATCAAAACGCCCATGGCCCATGTGGCTAGCTGCCCCGTGCGTGGGGTGTGGGCAAATGTGGATATTCGGTCAACTATGCCCTTTGCTCCCCCGGATCGGGTAATGATCCCCACCATCCCCCCGAGGATGAGGCTGAACATGATAATGGAGGCGTGATCCCGGTCGGCTAATGCCGGTATCAAATAGGAATCCAGGGTGCGCATAAGTCCGATGATGGGGTTCCAATGGGCTATAAACCAGGCCCCCAGCCAGACCCCGCAGAACAGGGAGAGGATGACCTGGCGGGACAGGAGGGCTAAGAGGATGGCTAAGATGGGGGGAAGAAGGCTCAAAAAACCGTAACCATCCGGAGGAGATGAGGCGGCATTCTCGGCCCAGGACGAACCGGGAATCAGACTCAATGCTATAATGGAGAAGAAAAAAACAGTTCGAGCCATGGGATATTCTCTACACGGAATAATGGAAGATTGGAAGACTGGAAGATTGGGATCCATCCATCCATTCTTCCATCATTCCAACATTCCAATTGTGAGCGAAGCGAACTTTATTCTATTTTTGTAAAATTACACATTCTACCTGAAAAAGTAAAGAGAAAAATGAAGTTTTTAATTGATTTTAAGGATTAGATTTTATATATTATAAAGAAATGGGGATAAAAAGGCTGTAAATCAGTCGGGCGGGCCTGTTGCAGAACTATTGTAATTGATAATTTAGGGGTTATTTTAAAACCGCTCTAAAGAGCGGTTCTGGTTAACTAATTGTTAAACAAAACGTTAACCAGTCCGCATTTGTCCGCCTAGGGTAGGAGGCTACGCTTAATCTTATCCCGATAGTTCGGGATAGGTTCTGGACATTAGCAACTTTTACTAGCTGTGCCACAGGCCCGGGCGCCTGACCGAAGGCTTCCCTATAAAATCGCTGAAGGTTCGGATTTCGGAGACGGGGAGGGTTATCCATTTATCCAATTATGCAATTATCCATTTACTTGAAGGTTCACATATTGGGATTACGCTTCTTGTTCGCCCGTCTTTTGATCTTATGTTCCCTGCTGCTGGCCGGTGTTTCGGGCTTCTTCCCCCAGGCCGCCCTGGGGATAGTGTTCTATGAGCGCCCCCCGGGGGACGATGGCCGTAACTTATGGGGAGAACCCCATATGGAAGGTAAGGCTGTCCAAATCTTTCCCCTGAACGGAAGATGGAGATGGCAGCGGGGGGAAGATGGGGGGAGCGTTTCCGTTCCCGGCTGTTATCTGGGGGAAGATGGGATCATCTTCCATAGGTATTTCGATCTCCCCTCTCAATGGCAAGATCGTCACCTCAAGCTGGTGGCCTTGGGTATTAACTATCGCTGCTCGATCAGCCTGAACGGGGTTTATCTGGCTGCTCACGAGGGGGGGTATGTCTCCTTTTCCGTAGACTTGGCCCCGGAATTCCTTAATTTCGGGGGGACCAACGAGATCGAGATTAAGGTAGATAATGAGCTTGACCCCAGGTATACCATCCCCCCGAGGTCCCAGATTTGGGGTTGGCGAAACTACGGCGGGATCTTCCGGGACATCTATCTTCTTTCAACCCCCCGGACTTTCGTAGACGGGGCTCGGCTGCGGTCCACCCTTGAAGAAGACCTTCGAAGGGGGACTCTGGGGGTAGAAATTCGCTTTAAGAGCTTCACCACAACGCCGCCCGGGGTATCCCCTCCCCCGGGGTCACGTTTTTCCTATGTTCTGGAGATTCGTCGGGGGGAGGGGGGGAGGCTGGTAGCCCGCACCCCGAAAAGGCCCTTGGAGTTTGGGAGTAAGCAGGTGCTCAGAAAAAAAGAGGAGATTGAGATAAAAAATCCCGATCTCTGGAATCCCGGGGATCCCAGGCTTTATCGATTGGAAATTTTTCTTTTTCAGGAAAAGGAGCTGGTTGATCGCTACCGTATCCATTTCGGTATGAAGGACCTAAGGATCGTTGACGGGGATTTCGTGCTGAATGGTGACTGGTTGGTCCTGCGCGGCCTTCTTTATCATGAGGAAGCCCCGGGGATGGGGAGCGCCCTGTCCTTCGACCGAATGGAGAAAGATGTAATAACATTGAAGGAAACCGGGGCGAATATGGTTCGGTTAGCTTATCCCCCCCACCCGGTTTTCCTCGATTACTGCGACCGATATGGTCTCCTTGTGCTGGAGGAAATTCCCCTCCGACAATTTCCACCATCCCTGTTAGCGGCTGAGGCGATCAAATCCCTGGCAAGGCGTTATTTGAAGGGGATGATCCTCCGGGATCGGCATCACCCTTCGGTGTTGGGCTGGGGGTTGGCCGCGGGGTTGGCTTCCCCGGATGAAAGAAGTCGGGAATTTCTGGAGGCTCTGGTCCCCCTGGCCCGGGAACTGGATGACCGGCCCCTGTTTTACGGGGCTTTATGGCACTCCGGTGATGTGTGCGGGGAGGTATTGGATTTTGCGGTGTTGGAGCTTCCCTCCGGGGATGTCGAGGATATGCTGAGCCAAAGGATGACGCGATTTCCCAGCTCCCCGGTGGTGGTCAGTCTGCTGTGCCGGACCCTGTATCGGGAACCCCTGGCCCTGCTGGCAGATACCCGCTTTCGGGGCGGGCAACTGGGAAAGTTATGGGGTAGGATTAATCAGATTAGGGGGGTTGATGGGGAACTGGTGGCGGCTCTGAAAGATTGGTATGGGGATCAACCCCTGCTGGTCCCCCCCGGGGGAGACCCCTTTCTTCAGCCGGCGGGATTGATTACCCCAGAGGGGACAAAGAAAGCACTCTTTGGGACGGTTCAAGATCTCTTCTCCAGCCACCCTGGATCAGTACTCCCGGATCAACACCCGCTAGAGGAATTTCCCGCCGCCTTCCCCGTAGGGGGACTTCTGTTGGTTGTCCTGTTTATACTCGGCTATCGAAAAAGCACGCACTTCCGGGGAAATCTCAAAAGGACCTTTGCCCATTCCCACGGATTTTTTGTTGACGTAAAGGGGAAACGCTATCTGAGGTTGGCTCCCAGCCTTTTTCTGGGACTGTTGATCTGCGGGGCCCAGGCCATCACCCTATCGGGGCTTTTCTACCGATTCAGGGAGAGTCAGCCCCTAAATTATGCGCTGGTTCATTTGATTGGAAACGGTTCCCTATCCTCAAAGATCTTTCGTCTTATATGGAAACCACCGTCCTCCATACTGGCTATCTTTCTGGTAAGCGCAGTTTTTTTTCTATTACTGGCCTTAGTCTTAAGGTTAGCGGCCTTTACCTTTAAGGCCGGGCTGAGGTTCAAACAGGCGGTCACCTTTTCCATCTGGTCAGGGGCCAGCTTTCTGTTTTTGATACCCGTCACCATTCTGTTCTATCGATTAATCTCCATTTCTTCCTTATTCTGGCCTTCTGTAGGATTAGTCCTTTTGCTTATCCTCTGGTTTGTTCTTCGTTTCCAGAAGGGGCTGCGGGTGATCTTCGGTTGGTCATGGCTGCGGGTATGGGTCTTAAGCGGAGTGGTCGTCCTCATCCTGGGGTTTGCCCTCGGGCTTTATCTTGGGGAAACACGGGCCACCCTCGATTATTGGGGTTACTTCTTAGGGGAAATCGTGCGCTGATTAAGTGTTAAATTTGTATTGATTTTCATGAAAAATGTATTATCTTTAGAATAGTGGGTATTGTCTCTTTAGAGTCTTATGGATAAATTAGTAATGATTCCAGCATTTCCTGATCCCGAGAAAGATTGTAGATAGGATTAATATGGTGAACTTATATGTATTTATCCAAGGTTGAATTGCGGGGTTTCAAATCGTTTGCCCAGAAGACGAAGATCACCTTCAGCGATGGTCTGACGGGCTTTGTGGGGCCAAACGGGTGTGGGAAGACCAACATTGTGGATGCCATCCGCTGGGTTTTGGGGGAGCAAAAGGCAGGACTTCTGCGAAGCAACCGGATGGAAAACGTCATCTTTGATGGTACCAGTACCCGCAGACCCCTGGGGATGGCGGAGGTGTCCCTGACCATCGAAAACACCCGCAACATCCTGCCCATCGAATACGGTGAGGTGGAGATCATCCGCAGGCTGTTCCGTTCCGGGGAGAGCCAGTACCTGTTGAACCGTTCTCCCTGCCGCCTGAAGGACATCGTGGACCTGTTTATGGATACCGGTATGGGTTCTGATGCCTATTCTATCATCGAACTTAAGATGGTGGAAGACATCCTTAAACCCGAGGGGTCAGAAAGACGGCGACTGATTGAGGAGGCGGCCGGGGTGACCAAATACAAAGAGCGACGCCGGGCCGCCCAGCGGAAGCTGATCACAACGGAACAGGACCTGGTGAGGGTGGGTGATATTATTTCTGAGGTAAAGAGGAATGTAATCTCCCTTAAGCGTCAGGCGGGCCGGGCGGAAAGGGTCCAGAAACTTAAGGAGGAACTAAAGGCCTCTGAGATCCGGCTGGCCCAGATTGAATTTGCCAGGCTAACCGGGGAGGGAGGGTGTCTGAAAGACCGGATAGTTAGGTTTCAAGATGAGGAGCTTTCCCTGGCGGCCCGAATATCCCGGGCCCAGGAGGGACTGGAGAAATGGAGGACTGATGGGTCGGCATTGGAAGCCCAAGGGGCCGATCACCAAGCCACCTGGGATCAGATCTCCAGACAGATCCATCATTTTCAAAATGAAATGCTCATATCCCAGGAGAGGATACGCGCCCTTAAGGAAAATAGCCAGCGGCTAAGAGACGAGAGGGAAAGACTGAAGAAACGGGTTGAGGAGCAGGGCCGGAAAGTGACCGAGCTGGGGGAAAAGATCATCGGGCTGGACCGTGAATTGACCGATTTAGAGACACTGCGATCTCCCCGGCAGGATGGATTGATGCGCTTAGGTAGGGAGTTGGGGGATCTGCGGAACCAGGCTCAGGGGGCACGGGAAAGAAATTTAGATCTCCTGAGACAGGCTTTCCTGAAGGAGGGTGAGCGGGTTAAGCTCCAGTCCAGAGTTGAGAATATCGAACATCTGATCGCCAGGCTAAAGGCTGAGGGAAGCGATCTCGAAGGGGTAATTGCCGCCAAAGAAAATGAACTTGAGGGGTTGAGGCACACCTTGGTGGAGCTTCTGGGGAGGCAAGAAAGCTTGGCTGCTGAGATGAGGAAGGTCAGCGGGGATTTGAAAGTGGAGGAAGAAAAACAGATAGCTTTTGGGGAAAGACATCGTGCTCTTCAGCAGAAGGTGGGAATTGCCAGGGCGAAGATTGATTTTCTGAACCGCTTGGTTGGTGAGAAGGGGGACCCGTCGGGAGCGGCATTTTTGCTAAAGCGGAGACTTTCCGGCATCCAGGGGAGGGTGGGTGACCTGATCGAAGTCCCCCCCAACTACCGTCGGGCCGTAGAAGCGGCCCTGGGTCCGGCCGCCTGGTTCTTAGTGGTGAGGACCATCACCGACGCCCTCAAATGCATCGCCCTCCTAAAGAAGGAGCAAAAGCCCGGGGTCACCTTCATCGTTCTTGATAAATTTGCTACTTTCAAATGGAAAGCCCCGGGGGTGGTCTCCACCAAATCCCACTCCGGGGTTCACGGATGGGGAAAGGATCTGGTTAGCTGCCTTTCTCAATACCGGTCGGTGGTGGAGTTTCTGCTGGGGGACGTGCTGGTGGTGGCGGATCTTTCTATGGTGCACCAGTTCCAAAAGAGGAAGGGGGGGGATGGGGTGCGGTGGGTAACGATGGACGGCGAGGTTATCCAGGCTGCCGGGGGCATCATCGGCTGGGGGGGAGCTTCCCCGGCCACCCTATGGGACCGCAAACAACAGTCCCAAGAGCTGGGACGGCAGATTCAGACGGATACGGCAGAACTGAACATATTGGAAGGGAAAATAGAAAAACATAAGGCTAAGCAGGAGGGTTTGCGCGCCCGTGAAAAAGAATTGAAGGATCAGCTTGAGGTTCTGGGTACCGATCGCTCCGATGCGGGGTTAAAACAGTCCACCTACCGATTAGAAATGGACAGGGCCCGGGAGGCACTGAAGTCCAACCGGGAAGAGGGGCATAAGTTACACCAGGAATTGAAACAGGTTCGTTCGGAACTTTCCCGTACAGACGGGGAACTGGGGGAGATCAGACAGCAACGGGAGGACCTTGAAACCCGCAGTGCCGGGCTTTTTCTGATCCTGGAGGAGAAGGAGGCCGACCAGAAAAGGGCCGCCTCTGACCTGCAGGAGTTGGATCTCCAATTGATCAGAAAGAAGGGCGAACGGGAGAACTTCATCGCTGAACAGGAACGGCGGAACGAGATCGTCCGGGAGGCCGAGAGCATCCTTCTGGATGTGCGGGGCCGGGAAAAGGCATCGGCCTCGGAAGAAGAGACGTTGCTAAAGGATGTAACCGAGAGGGAACTAAAGCTGGCCGAGCTCTCACGAAAGCTGGGCCTGGTGGAGGAGAAGAAGGCCAGGGTGGCGGACCGGCTGGGGCGGATGAAAGACCGCATAGCAGAAAGAGAGAGGGGCATTGCCGCCCAGAAGGAGAAACGGACCGAGATCCGGGAGCGTATTCATGGGCTTGAGCTTGAGCTGTCCGGGATCAAGGGTAAAGCCGAAGCTTTGAGGGATCGAATACGGAGGGAGTTTCAGGTGGACCTGGAGACCCTTAAAGCCCCGGCTGAGGGGGAGGCACCGGATTCTGTCCCTGAGATTACCCGGAAGATTGATCAACTGCGGCAGAGATTGGATCGGGCAGGGCCGGTCAATCTGTTAGCCCTGGAGGAGTATAAGAAGGCCAAAAAACGCCTGGATTTTCTGATTCCCCAGCGGCAGGATCTGCTGGAAGCCAAGGCTACCCTGCGGGAGACCATTGTCCATTTAGACAAAACGGCCCGTAAGCGGTTCAAAGATACCTTAGATAAGATCCATAAGAACTTTCAGGCCATTTTCGCTGATTTGTTTGACGGGGGGGAAGTGGAATTGCACCTGGGGGATGGAGACCCCTTAGAGGCGCAAATTGAGATCGCCGCCAGGCCCAAAGGCAAGCGCTTGAAGGCCCTTAATTTGCTCTCTGGTGGCGAGAAGGCCCTGACTGCCACCGCCCTGCTGTTTGCCATCTATATGGTTAAACCCAGCCCATTCTGCATATTAGACGAGGTGGATGCCCCCCTGGATGACGCCAACATTGACCGCTTTTTGGGCTTGTTGCGCCGCTTTTATCCCACCACTCAGTTTATCCTGGTGACCCACAACAAGAAGACCATGGAGGCCGCTGACAGCCTCTACGGGGTGACCATGGAGGAGGAGGGGGTGTCAAAGGTAGTGTCGGTGAAATTTGAATGATTTTAAATCAGAAATGTTCAACCTAAATCCAAAAATTGTCTACGGTTTGTCCCCAGATCGTTCCGATAGGGGATATTAAAAAACCACTGAATTGTTGATTGTTAATTGCTAATTGTTAAAACCCAGACTCCAGCATCAATCAGCAATCATTTCAGCGTAATTAAACGTCTCGGAAATTCCAAGAAAGAGCTTTAAAGCAGATCAGAATATCAGAAAATCAGTAGGAAGAAGACCAGATTATCAGGGTATCAGACTTTATCCTGATGTTCTGATCTACTGATATCCTTCCGACTGATATTCTGATCACCTGATACACTTATTTCCATTATTTCAGTTGCCCCGTAGAGGCTAAGTTCGTGTTTTGCTAATCTGGGTTAAATGCCGTTTAAAATTTAGGGGGGAAAGTGATGAGATTATTATCAAAAATTTGGGGTGCGGTTTTTCCTTTATTGGTGTGTTTGTCCCCGGTCTCAGGGAGGCCCGCACTCGGGGATCACCGTTTCGAAGTGGATTATGCCCAGTTCCGGATGGGGGGGGAATATGTCTGCTTAGAGGTCTACTACTCTATTTTTCGGGAAGGGCTGAAGTTTGTCCAGGATAAGGAGGGGAATTACCGGGCCAACTTTAACATCACCGCCCAGATATACCGGGGGGATTCCCTGCTGGTGGAGGAGAGCTGGGATAACGTAAATTACGCCAAAGACTTGGACGAGATCGGCCCCGGCCAGAGACTGCCCAATATCTCTAAATTTCGTATCAAAGCTGGCAATTACCGGTTAAGGGTGACTGTCACCGACCTCCATTCTGGGATAAGTGCCTCTCAGGAAGAAGGGGTGACCATCGTTCCCTTTGACCCGGATCATTTGGCCATCAGCGACCTCGAGCTTTCCACTACTATCCAGAAGGACACCTCCCAAAGCAAATTTTGCAAGAATAATTTCCGGGTCATTCCCAATCCGGGCCGGCTGTATGGAACCGATTTCACGCTGGTATATTATTATGCCGAGATATACAATCTGGACTACAAGGGGTCCGGGGATTCTTGTTTTTCGGTGACCTATCGGGTGTTGGACAGTAATCTGAAGGAGGTCAAAACCTACCCGGCGAAGGTGAGGAAAAAGGCGGGCTCCTCGGCGGTTGAAGTAGGGGCTTTGCCCATTGCTGTGTTGGCCTCGGGCAGCTTTTTTCTCGATATTGGGGTAACCGACATCAGCACTGGGGAGACGGCTTCAGTCCGAAAGAAATTCTTCGTTTACCGGCAGGCCGATTTTGCCGGGGCCGGACTTAAGGAGGAAAATATCTATGCCCAGATGGGGGAGGACCAGATAGCCGAACAGTTTGATCGGATCAGATACATCATCGGCAGGGACGGAAAAAAGATGTTTGGGGATCTGCCCCTGAATGGAAAGAGACAATTTCTTTACCAGTTCTGGTGTTCCCGGGATCCGGATCCCACCACCCCCATCAACGAGTACCAGGTCGAATTCCAACGTCGGTTCGACCAAGCCAACACCAAGTTTTCCGGCCTCAGGGAGGGGTGGCGCTCCGACCGGGGACGGGTGCTCATCGTATACGGGAACCCCGACTTCATTGAACACCACACCGCCGAACCTGGGGTGAGGGATTATGAGATCTGGCAGTATGACTCCTTAGAGGGGGGGGTGGTCTTCGTTTTCGCCGATCGGTCGGGTTTTGGGGATTATGAGCTGATCCATTCCACCAAAAAGGATGAACTCCACAACTACAACTGGCCGAGTCTCATCCAGGTGGAGCGGTCCCCAATGGGCCCAGCCATTTCCAGATAAAAGGCCTCAAAAATTTTTTGAAAAAATGCTTGCGAATTAAACTTTTATTTATTATATTACTTTTGAGAATCTAGAAAAACCATACATTTGTCTAAAAAGAAGTACAGTAAAAAAGGGAGGGGGATCATGGGAAAAAGGTATTTTATCCCCATAATAGTTACCTTGCTGGTAACAGCCTTTTGGGCGGGGAACGTTTTCGGTCAAGAAGAGGCAGAACCCACCGTTGATGTGGAAAGCATGACTGAGGCAATTACAGATTCAATAAGCGAGGTTTTTGCCGATTCCTTAATCTACTATCGGGAATTATTCAAGAGAAGTTATTCGGATTCCATGGCTCAGCTTGAAGGCCGCTTAAGGGCTTTTTACCTCGATTCATTGGATTTTTATCGTAAATCTTTGGACGAAGCCAGGATGACTATCCAAAAGGCTAAGGAAAGGGAAAATAGATGAAACCCTGGTTAATAATTACTATAATTATATAAATATGTTATTTGACACTGAGGATGAAAAGGTCTATCCGGTCACTATAGGGGAGGCAAATCTCTTTTTGAATCTATTCCCGCAAACAAAGCCAGCCCCCGACATCTTATTCCGATTGGCTTCTTCCTATGAAGAACGGAAGGGGGGCGGGTTGCTTGGTGGGGGAAAAGAGGTGAAAAACGCGGTGGTTTTATATCTTAAATTCTTATACTTTTATCCCGGCTCAATACGGGAGAGGGATGCCCAGAATAGATTAAAGAAGCTGGTAATCGGAAAGAAGGACTTTGAGAAGACCGAGCAGGATATATTGGCCCTTATACGGAAAGAACTATCAGAAAAGGATAAATATCTGCAATATGTTGATTATCTGGAGGACCTGGCGAGGCTAAACGATGATGATATTAAGGAACTGGCACTGACTGAGTGCAATAACTACCTGAATGCTTTCAAGGAGGCTGAGAAGGATGATCAGGTTATCGTAATTATGGGGGACCTACTTTCGCAACTAAAGAGATATGAGCAGGCCGTATCAGCTTATCAAAAGATCGAATATTTATATCCTGAGAGTTATTATTATGCCCGTGCTCTGTATAATATTGGCAAACTTTATGCGTTCCAGTTGAAAAAGAGGGATGAGGCCTCAAATATCCTTCAGGAATTAGTTATTAAATACCCGAAAGATACATATTCTGGCTTCGCCCAATACCTTATAGCCGAGCTGGCTGAAAAAAAGAAGAAGGGGGAAAGGCAAGCGATAGCTGAATATCAAAAGATGGTTGAGAATTACCCCCAGCATCTGAAAACCCCCGACGCTTTGCTGGCTATGGGAAGGATCTATTCGGTAAAGCTGAAGCAGTATCAGGAAGCCATAAAGTCCTATGAAAAAATCGCCTTCCAATATCCGCAGAGCGGGATGGGTGGTCAGGCATTGGCCCTGGCGGGGGAGGTTTATGAGAAGAAATTGAAGAGATATAACGAAGCCGCCGAGAAATATATTCAGATTGCCGACCTTTTTCCCCAGGACTCCCTGGTATTACCAAAACTAATGGAAGCAGCAGGGCTTTATGAAAGCAAAGTAAAGGAGAGAACCAAAGCGATTAATACCTATCAGAGGGTGATATCGAATTTTCCAGGGACTAAAGAGGCAGAAGGAGCGAGGAAAAAGATAGAAAAACTAAAATAATAGCCGAAGGCCAAAGCAATTAAAACCGTAAGATCGAATCATTAACCCAGAGAATTCCGTCTTTTTTGACGGATTTTCTTTTATTGACATTATGGGCAATAATTCTTAAATTAAAAAATAAATTGATAACAAAATTCATTTGGAGAGATAAATGAAAAGGGCGATATTATTTTTACAGATCCTTAGCTTTTCCTTCGTCCTTGGCTTGGCACTCTTAGTCCTTCGGGTCAATGCTGAATCCCGATGGGTCTCCCTGAACACCATCCCCGGTGACCGCACTGAAATTTCCGTTCTATCATCGGATGACTTCCGTACGGTCATCCGAGTGACGGTGCCCGGGATGTCGGTTGCGGATTTTAGCAGGAACGGTGAGACCTTTCAGGTTCTAACGATTCCCGATGCGGGGACCTCAACGGATGAGGGGAAACCCCAGCTTCCCTTAATCCGAAGGCTGGTGGCCGTACCCCCGGATAGGGGGATTCACCTGAAGATCCTGAAAGAAGAACATCACCTGCTTTCCGGGTATCGGGTGGTCCCCTATCAAAAACCGCCCCTGAGGGGGGAATCACAAGTGGAAGGCTGGGTTATTGACGAGACCTTTTATTCAAAAGATGATTACTTACCGGAAAGTCCGGTCAGACTGGAGGAGCCCGTCATTCTGCGTGATTTCCGGGCCGTGCCCTTAGTGATAGAGCCCGTAAGCTACAATCCGGTCAGGGGAGAGCTAATGGTCACCACCCAAATCGTGGTCGAGTTAAGCTACGCTGGCGCTGGGACGGGGAATGTGAAAACCCGGCCCTACGGCCCCCGGTCCCGGGCCTTTGACGGGATCTATCGGCGGACTTTATTAAATTATGACCAGGTCGCTTCCACCACCGAACTGGGGGATGAGGGGCGGATGCTGATCATAACCCACGATAATTTTTACGATAATGTTATCCCCTTGGCCGAATGGAAACACCGCAAGGGTATCCCCACTACGGTGGTGGCCTTATCAGAGATCGGAGCCAACCCCTCCCCGGATGAGATCAAAGATTTCATCTCCGATGCCTACTTCAACTGGGGAGTTTCCCCTGAATATGTACTGTTCGTCGGGGATGTTCAATATATCCCCTGGTGGGTGGGGGTGCACGGCTCCCGTACCGACCACCGCTACGCCACCTTGGAGGGCGACGACTTCCTGGCCGATGTCATCCTGGGCCGGTTTTCGGTGCAGACCCCAGCGGAGGCCGACACGGTGGTGCAGAAATCCATCGCCTACGAAAGGGATCCCTATTTAGATGAAACGAACTGGTATACCAGCGCCATGGTCATCGCCTCAGCCGACAACCTTGATCCTGAAAACGGTCAATTGGCGGCCAACCTCTTTATAAATCATGGGTTTACCACCGTAGATGAGCTGCAGGAGATCCAAGGTACCGCAACCTTCTCCGCGGTGGAAAACGGGTTAAACCAGGGCCGGAGCTGGGTTTTCTATATCGGCCACGGATCACCCAATGGTTGGACCAGCGTCCATCCTAACTTCACTACCGGTGACATTGATTCGCTGACCCACGGGCACAAAATCCCGGCTATCATCTCCATCGCCTGTTCCAATGCCGATTTAGACCGGCCCGGGGATGTCTTCGGCGAGGTGTGGATGAAAGGCCGCGTTTCCGGGGGGGCGGCCAACTTCCTCGGGTTCACTGAACTGGTGTCATTCTACACCTCCGATTCGCTGGGCCGGGGGGTCCTTTACGGCTATTTCGACGAGAACATCCATACCTTCGGGGGAGCCACCGACTACGGTAGGCTGTTCATGTATCAATATTTCGGTAGTACAGGTCAGGAGACCATGGAGCAGTGCATCGTCCTGGGGGATCCAGAGCAGAACGTGTGGTCGGGGTTACCCGTTCTGCTTACCGTGATCCGACCGGAAATGGCTCGGATTGGCTGTTCTGAGTATGAAGTAGGCGTCTTTATAGAGGGCAACCCGGTTGAGGGGGCCCTTGTCTGTGTTTTGAATGATGAGCTGTATGCGTCAGGATACACGGAGGAGGACGGCGGGATCACCCTCATATTAGACCCGCCCCCCCAGACCCCGGGAGAAGACCTCTTTTTAACAGTCACTGCCCATAATGCCCTTCCTTACATAGACACTGTTCAGGTGGGTGGCTGGTATGGTGTTCTGACCGGGGCGGTCACCGACGCTGCCACCGGGGATTCCCTGGCCGAAGCCGTGGTTACTGTTGGGGAGATTGGGTTGGTAGACACCACCGGTGAGGACGGCCTTTTTCTGTTTGAGGAGGTTCCCGAATGGAACTATACGGTTACGGTGACCCGGGAGGGTTATCTGGATTGGTATCAGGAGGGGGTGGTGGTGGATTCCGGCCAGACCACGGTGCTTGATGCGGGACTGCTCCATCCCGAATTTGTGGTGGATGTGGATTCTTCGGGGATCCATATTACCCTGCTTCCTGGGGGGGAGACCAATGTAGTTTTCAATATTCTGAATCCGGGGAACGGCCCCTTAGAGTATGGAATCGGTCTGGAATATCCCGGTTGGACCGACTCTGTTAATCTTGATCAGCCCTTGTTTTCCTATGATCTGGGGATGCTAACCGGGGACGAAAGGCTTTTGGGGGTGGAGTTTGATTCAAGTTTCTTCTACGTCTCCGGGGCCAACAATTCTGCTCAGCCCAATTACATCTATGTTTTTGATCGGGATGGTAATTTGGTGAGGGCTTTTGAGCAGCCCGGCGGGTCTGCGGGATGGGGTTTCCGGGATTTGGCCTGGGATGGGCAGTTTTTATACGGGAGTTTCGGTCCCGAGATTACCGTCTTTGATCCGGTGGGCAATTATGTAGGTGGGATACCGGGTCCGATTCAGCCCAGCCGGGCTATTGCTTATGATCCGGGGACGGATCATTTCTGGGTGGCCGGGGTGAACACGGGTCTTTATGAGATTGACCGGCAGGGGGATGTGATCAGTAGCTATCCTTGTAGCCTGCGGGTCTACGGGCTGGCCTGGCGGGGGGATGACTTAGAGGGGGCCAATCTTCACCTGTTCTCCCGGGAGGGGACCGATCAGGTCTCCACGGTGAGCAAGTTTAATCCTTCTCGGGGAGAGTTAATTCCTTTGGGTAGCTTGCCCTTTATGGATGGGGATCGAGCCATGGGGGCGGCCCTTACTGGGGATTGGATTCCGGCTAAGTGGGTATTATTGGGGTTGATTAACGGTCCTACGGTCAGGCTGGAGGGTTACATCGTCGGGGATAACCTGATCTGGGTGCGGCCCTCACCCCGGGAGGGGACGGTAGCCGGGGGGGAGGCCCAGTCGGTCATCGTCCACTTAAACACTGTGGGACTTGAGGAGGGGACATACACCGGTGAAATCCACATTCAGCACTCGGCGGTCGGGGAGGAAGGGGTCATTCCGGTTACCTTGACGGTTCAGGCCCTCTCGGTGTCTGAAAGGGAATCGTTTAAATTACCGACTGATTATGAATTATTCCAGAACTATCCCAATCCCTTCAATCCCTCCACTACCATACAGTATGGTCTGCCCGAACCCGGTAGGGTAACCCTAAAAGTTTACAACATATCTGGTCAGGAGGTAGCCACCTTGGCTGATGAACATCAACCTGCCGGTTACCACCAGATAAGTTGGGATGCAACCGGTCATTCGTCAGGTATCTATTTTTACCAAATTCAAGCGGGGGAGTTTCAGAAGGTGAGAAAGATTATTTTTTTGAAGTGAAATTTAAACCCTTCTCATTTAAAAGGCCTATTCATTCATCTTGAGTAGGTCTTTTGTTTTTTTGATTTTCTTCTTGATTCTATCTCCACAATTCACTATATTTGCTCTGCAGGCCTTTCCATTCGGAGCCTCCTCTGAACTGGTTAGCCCCTTAAAGATACCCCTGTTAAGCTACTAATCTTGGTAGGGCTATTGTTGGTTTGCCAACTGAAGTAGTCTATCCGGCTAAGGATTTCAGGGGTTTATTAGTTGTCTTGTTATTCTGAAAAGGAAATAACTACTTTCATTAAGGGAGGAGACTAAAATAAAGATGTTAGACCCGCCATACAAAATTCAACGAACAAATGAGGAGATCATTATGTTTTTGAAATATTGTAAAATCTTATTAGAGACAGTAATGATTGCAATCTTATTTTGCAGTCTTGCTTTTGGCCAGAATAACAGACCAGCAAATGTGCCCCCAGAACAGCTCCCATCAAGGGATATTCGCCACCATGTAAATTACATACCGCAGGAGACTTTTCAAGCCTTCAGCGATAGTAATACTACACTAATAGGATGGTGGGCAAGAGATCCCTGTTATGCCGTGGATGTATTGGGTAACATTGCCTATTTTGGTAATGGGGGCTATCTTGAAGTTGTAGATATATACGATCCGGCAAATCCCGATGAATTAGGAAAGATATTAACTCCGTCAGAAGTTAGAGGCGTTGCCGTCAGCGGCAGTTACGCCTATGTGGCCAATGGGTGGTATGGGTTACGCATCATTGACGTCTCCACCCCTTCCTCTCCGCAAGAAGTGGGCTTCTTTGATACGGGGGACCTTGCTTTTGGCGTTGCAGTCAGCGGCAGTTACGCCTATGTGGCCGATAGGAGTGATGGTTTACGCATCATTGACGTCTCCACCCCTTCCTCTCCGCAAGAGGTGGGCTTCTTTGATACGGGGGACCTTGCTTTTGGCGTTGCAGTCAGCGGCAGTTACGCCTATGTGGCCGATTGGGATGATGGTTTACGCATCATTGACGTTTCCACCCCTTCTTCTCCGCAAGAAGTGGGCTTCTTTGATACGGGTGGCGAAGCTTTAGGTGTTGCCGTCAGCGGCAGTTACGCCTATGTGGCCGATTGGGATGATGGTTTACGCATCATTGACGTTTCCACCCCTTCTTCTCCGCAAGAAGTGGGCTTCTTTGATATGGGTGGCTTGGCTTTAGGCGTTGCCGTCAGCGGCAGTTACGCCTATGTGGCCGATGGGGCGGATGGTTTACGCATCATTGACGTCTCCACTCCCTCCTCTCCGCAAGAAGTGGGCTTCTTTGATATGGGTGGCTTGGCTTTAGGCGTTGCCGTCAGCGGCAGTTACGCCTATGTGGCCGATGGTTTACGCATCATTGACGTCTCCACCCCCTCCTCTCCGCAAGAAGTGGGCTTCTTTGATACGGGTAGCTGGGCTCAAGACGTTGCCGTCAGCGGCAGTTACGCCTATGTGGCCTATGGGTTGGATGGTTTACGCATCATTGACGTCTCCACCCCCTCCTCTCCGCAAGAAGTGGGCTTCTTTGATACGAGTAATAATGCTCGGGGCGTTGCCGTCAGCGGCAGTTACGCCTATGTGGCCGATGGGAATGCTGGTTTACGCATCATTGACGTCTCCACCCCTTCCTCTCCGCAAGAAGTGGGGTTCTTTTTTATGGGGCACAGGGCTTTGGGCGTTGCCGTCAGCGGCAGTTACGCCTATGTGGTCGGGGATGGTTTACGCATCATAGACGTCTCCACCCCTTCCTCTCCGCAAGAAGTGGGCTTCTTTGATACGGGTAGCTGGGCTTTAGGCGTTGCCGTCAGCGGCAGTTACGCCTATGTGGCCGATGGGGGGAATGGGTTACGCATCATAGACGTCTCCACCCCTTCCTCTCCGCAAGAAGTGGGCTTCTTTGATACGGGTGGCGAAGCTTTAGGCGTTGCCGTCAGCGGCAGTTACGCCTATGTGGCCGATGGGTCTGCTGGTTTACGCATCATTGACGTCTCCACTCCCTCCTCTCCGCAAGAAGTGGGCTTCTTTGATACGAGTAGCTATGCTCGTGGCGTTGCCGTCAGCGGCAGTTACGCCTATGTGGCCGATTACTCTGATGGTTTACGCATCATTGACGTCTCCACCCCTTCCTCTCCGCAAGAAGTGGGCTTCTTTGATACGGGTGGCGAAGCTTTAGGCGTTGCCGTCAGCGGCAGTTACGTCTATGTGGCCGATGGGTTGTATGGTATGTATATTATACAGAACGATCTACTATTAGTTATTAATGAAGAGTCCAGCTATTCCCCAGGGAATTTCTTATTAGCTCAAAATTATCCCAATCCATTTAATCCAATAACAACCTTTAAATACGGCCTTCCAAAAGAGTCAAATGTAACCCTGAAGATATTTAACATCCTCGGAAGAAAAGTGACCACCTTGGCTGATGAACATAAACCTCCCGGTTACCACCAGATAAGTTGGGATGCAACCGGTCATTCGTCAGGTATCTATTTTTATCAAATTCAAGCGGGTGAGTTTCAGAAGGTGAGAAAGATGATTTTTTTTAAGTGAGATTTAAACCCTTTTCATTTAAAAGGCCTATTCATTCATCTTGAGTAGGCTTTTTGTTTTTTTGAATTTATACTTGATTTTTAAAGATTAATTGCTATATTAAATGATGTAATCCTAATTTACTGGAATCCAAACCTTCCTGAGTGTTATATTCCTACCTGTATTATGTAAGGAGACTAAAACGAGAAAATTATTTAAAAGCTTTTACTTCGGATTGTTTATGGTCGCCATAGCAAATGCAACCATCATCAATGTCCCGGGAGATCAACCGACAATTCAGGCTGGGATCAATATTGCAGTGAATGGTGACACTATTCTTGTCCAACCTGGCAGCTATGTAGAAAACATCAATTTTAACGGAAAAAATATTGTTGTAGGATCATTGTTTCTAACAACAGGCGACACTGCCTACATCTCACAGACCGTGATTGATGGAGACTCCAGCGGAAGTGTTGTAACGTTTGAGAATAGTGAGGATACGACGGCGGTGTTAAGGGGGTTTACGATTACAAACGGTTCGTATGGTTCTGGTGGTGGGATTTACTGCTTGAATTCCAGTCCAAGATTGGTGAATGTGACAATGATAGGTAATTCTGCTGATGAATATGGTGGCGGTATTTTCTGTAGTGATGAATCCAGCCCAAGTTTGGAGAATGTTACGATAAGTGGGAATACGGCTGATGATGGTGGTGGGATTTACTGTTATGAATCCAGCCCGAGTTTAATAAATGTGACGGTGAGTGGAAACACATCCTCTTCTTACGGCGGCGGGATTTGCTGCATTGTTAATTCCAATCTGAGTTTTGTGAACGTGACAATAACAAATAATTATGCTTATTCTGGGGGAGGGATTTGGTGTGTTGAATCCAGCCCGAGTTTGGAGAATGTGACCATAATAGTAAATTCTGCTATAAATGGTGGCGGGATTTTCTGTGATGTCAACTCCAGCCCGAGTTTGGATAATGTTACGATAAGTGGGAATACGGCTGTTTATTCTGGCGGCGGGATTTACTGTCGGAATAATTCTATCCCAAGTTTGTCGAATGTAACCATAAGCGAGAATACGGCTCATATTGGTGGTGGGATTTACTGTCATGATAATTCCAACCCGACTTTGATAAATACCGTCCTCTGGAACGATTTGTCGCAGGAGATTTATTTCTGCCAATATGGAGACTCAAGTTCCATTACAATCGCCTATTCCGATGTGCAGGGTGGGCAAGATAGTATTGTAACCAACGACAATGGCACTGTGAACTGGCTGGAAGGGAATATTGATACCGATCCGCTGTTTGTTGATGCTACAAGTGGTGATTTTCACCATCAAGAAGGTTCCCCCTGTATAGATGCAGGAATACCAGACACTTCTGGGTTAAATCTACCACTTTGGGATTTAGATGGTAATCAGCGTATCTGGGATGGTGATGGAGACGGTTCAGCGATTATTGATATGGGTGCTTATGAATATGGTTCTCCGTCAGTTGTCGGGATAGATGATAATGCTATGGTTGAACTAATAAGCTTTAATCTTTACCAAAATTACCCCAATCCCTTCAACCATATGAGCACAATCAAATACGGGTTTCCCAAAGAGTCAAAGGTAACCTTGAAGATCTTTGACATCCTAGGGCGGGAAGTGACTACTTTGGTCAATGAACATCAGACTGCCGGTTATTATCAGGTAAGTTGGGATGCATCCGGTTATTCGTCTGGTATCTATTTTTATCAAATTCAAGCTGGTGAGTTTCGGAAGGTGAGGAAGATGGTTTTGTTGAAATAAGGCCAAATAACCAAACCAAGTGTAGCCGCACCCCGAAACTTCGGGGTGCGTAATTATCATTCAGTCGGGCTCCAGCCGATCAGTCTGGCGCCTGATTGTTGGCAGGCATAAAGTCATGCCTGCGGCAGGCAGGCGCCTATGGCGTGACCTGCGGCTACATTCAAAAAAAGAGCCCATCAAATGATGGGGCTTTTTATTTCTGCCTGTCCCCTAAAACTGGGAATAAGTTTTGTTGCTTCAAGGTTGCACCTTGAAGCATTACTTAGGGAATAGAAGGAAGTATAAATTTTAGATACAAAAAAAGGCCATTTAAGATGGTCTTTTTTATAGGTGCTGTGCATATTCAAAAGCATCTGGTCGGGCGAAATCTGGTTGGTAATGACTTTGACTTTCCGGGGCCTGAATCCAGCCGTAACGGAATCCCAGGTTCTCGAATTCCTCCAACACTTCATCATACTCTTCCCGGTATAAACACCGGCCCAATTCAGGATGCCCAAACACTTCCGGGATGGGGAAATATTGGGACATTAAAGAAACATGAACCGAAGGGGACAACTCATCGGCAATAAACCTTAAACATTCTTTGCTATTTTCAACCTACCCCGGCAGGATCAAATGTCTGATAATCAGGCCGGATTCAATATCCCCGTTATCATCCAGTCTGATATACGATCCTTTCTGGCGAAACATCTCCTTGAGGGCTCTCATTGCTACTTCGGGATAATCAGGCGTGGAGGAATAGCGTTCCGCCAACTTTTTATCTATGTACTTGAAATCCGGAAGGTACACGTCCACTATATTTTGCAGGGACTGAAGTGTTTCCCATTTATCATAAGAATTGGTGTTCATGATGTAAATTGGTTTCCTGCCCCTGCTCTCCAAGGCGCGGATGATGGCTTTCATCTGGGGGATGTGGTGTGAAGGTGAGACGAAGCCCACACATTTGGGGCCTTGATCAAGGGTTCTTTCTATCCTATCCAGAATGACCACCAGCTCCAGGCGGTGTTCCGGATTGTTTAGGCGATTCCGGCTGATCTGATAATTCTGGCAGAAGATGCATTGCATGTTGCAGTGGGTAAAGAATACATTGCAGATTCCATTGGAACCGGTTATGACGGGTTCTTCCCCTTGATGAGTGCATATGGCAGCTACCCCAAACTCCATACCACACTGGCAAAATCCTAATTTTTCAGTATTGCGTTTGGCGTGGCAATTTCGGGGACAACAGGTGCAATCTAAAAGTTCCTCAAAAATTGCAACTATATTTTCCCCGCTCAGTTCCATGATTCTGTTAAGTTTGGTGCCGCATTCCCCACATAGACATTTCTGTTACATCAACAGCTCGAAAATTTGAACATCTATTTCTAAATGTTATCCTGGGGGCCACATTACGCCTAACGAGGGATTATTTTGTCTCGGCTTGGTGAAATTTGGCGCCATAATACTTGTAAAAGGATCGAAAGGCGTCCTTCAGCACCGGCCAGCGAACGGTCTCGCGCAGGATTTCCCGGTAAAATTTGTGAGCCGATACGCTGTTGAACAGGGCATTCTGCATTATTTGATTTTGATGGGCGAAATGGATAAAAAAATCCAAAAGGCCGTAATTGGTGCTTAAGATGGCAAACCGCCGCATGAAATGCCCATAGGGTAAGTCATGAATGATCTCGTGGCAGGTTTCCTCAAAGAGCTTAAACGCCTGGCGCGAGATCCCTTCATGCATCATCACCTGGGCGGCATGAATGCCGCTTTGAAACGCCGAATTGATCCCCTTTCCTTTAAACGGCCGCACCAAACCGGCCGCATCCCCAATCATTACATAGCGGTGTCCATAATAGTTCTTAGCGATGGAAATGGGGAATTTGCCTTTAAAATAGAAAAGCGAGTTGTGATCGTAGCTATCATTCGAAGGCAGAATCTGACGCACGGGAGAGTAGCGCAAAAAGGTGTCCATCCAATGGGTATTGATGTCCTTGCCGGCGATATTGATAGTGATGTGATTGTATTTCGGGGTGATGGCGCCGAACTCGATCCGACGGTAGGAAGGAAGAAAGGCAAAAATCTTGTTTCCGATCTGCGCCATATAATCCATCCCGGGATGGATTTTGGTCACAATGGAATACAAAAATTCCGGCGAACGGTAATCGGTGGCGCGTTCAAACATCTGGATGGACCCGTCATCGAGGCCGAAGGCACCCACCACTACATCGCAGCGGAGATAGTCGGTTTCCGAATAGAGAATGACCCGATCCGGGTGCAGTTCCAGATCAGTTACCCTGCTTTGGCGCACATCTACACCCCACTGCAGGGCCTGATCCAACAAATAACTGTCAAAAGTAATGCGGCGGACAGCAAAAGAGGGTTCCGATTCATCCTGCAATTCAATGTGGCGGTTGTCGGAATACAGGATATAACCGGTAATCTCCCGCTGGACAAGATGGTCGGGAAACGGCACCTGCAACTGATCTTCCAGTAAGGAACGGATCGGAGGGGACAGCACCCCTACGCATTGGTTGTAATGGGGCACACCGGAGTAGGTTTTACCCTCGTAGATCACGGTTTGCACGCGAATGCCGCGTTCCCGGGCCAACCTTTTCAACGTAATGGCACAAGCCATCCCGCCAGGCCCACCGCCGACTATGCCCACTATGGATCCATCCTGCAAACGTTCCATTCCCCATTTCGCCCGCACCTTGGAAACATCCGTATCCGGCAGAGATACAGGCCGGATGTTCTGGGCAGGGAATTTCTCCCTGAAGCTTTTCAGAGTCTTGCGAACCATGAACAACTGAAAGACGGGATTAATAAATTTCGAAAAGATTTTTTGATACCATTGGCGACCAGTGAACATGTTCCACACCGGGTGATTCGAGCCGAATACCGTTCAGCCGCAACAGGCGAACCAGATTTTCGGAGATGACGCCCGCGCAGAGGTTGCATCCGGGCGGTCCAGTAAGCAAAAAGTCCTTGGCATCAAAGATGGAGAGTTGGATGTAATGGAGTCCGGTTCGGCGACGGATTAGTATCCTGGTTTCCTTACAACTGTATCTGCGGGAGGAACTACCCGGTCTTTTTCATGAATATAGCGAATTATCTATATACTGTCAAGGGAAAAGTTGATTAATCCAAATCAAACCTATGGATTTTTTGAACTGTTGGTCGGTCAAACTAGTCCGTTTTGTTATTGACTTTATGGGAAAAATTCCGTATTTTTTGAAAAGTTAAAATTTAAATTTAGGATGTTTGGGAATGATGGGAACTGAGAATAGCAAAAGGGACGATTTAAAGGCAGCCCGGGAGCTGAAGGAGGCCCGGGATGTCATAGATAGGGAGATCGAGAAGGTCATTGTGGGCCAGAAGAAGGTGATCGAGGAGCTGCTCATCTCCCTTCTCTCCCGGGGACACTGCCTTATCATCGGGGTCCCTGGCCTGGCTAAGACCCTGCTAATCAGCACCCTGGCTCAAATGCTGGAGCTTAAGTTTTGCCGCATCCAGTTCACACCGGATCTGATGCCCTCGGACATTTCGGGGACCGAGATCATCGAGGAGGACATGACCACCGGCAAGAAATCCTTCCGTTTTGTCAAAGGGCCGGTGTTTGCCAATATAGTGCTGGCTGATGAGATCAACCGCACCCCCCCAAAGACCCAGGCGGCCCTGCTGCAGGCGATGCAGGAGCACGAAGTTAGCTACGGGGGTGTGACACATAAACTGGAGGAGCCCTTCTTTGTCCTGGCCACCCAGAATCCCATCGAACAGGAGGGGACCTACCCCCTTCCTGAGGCCCAACTGGATCGTTTTATGTTTAACCTGTGGATGGATTACCCCTCCCACGACGAGGAGATGGAGATCGTGCGCACCACTACCAGTGGGTATACAGGCTCGGTGGAGGTGGTTTTGAACGCTGATAGTATCATAAAGCTGCAGGATCTGGTGCGGCGGGTGCCGGTGGCCGACAATGTGATTGACTTCGCGGTGGAACTGGTCAGGCGCACCCGACCCAACTTTGACGGGTCCCCCCAGTTCGTCTGGGACTGGGTAAGTTGGGGAGCGGGACCCCGGGCCTCCCAATATCTCATCCTGGGGGCCAAGACCCGCTGCATCTTAGACGGCCGCTACACCCCAGACATAGACGACGTGCGAAGGGTGGCCCTGCCCGTCCTCCGGCACCGGATCGTGACCAACTTTAACGCCGAAGCCGACGGGGTGGGGACATCGGAAATCATCGAGAAACTTTTGAAAGAGGGAAAAACTTGATTTCAGGAAGAAAAGTCGGGAACTTTGAAAAAGGAGAACGATTATGATTAGGGGTTTAATTACCGTTGATCCAAAGGTTTGTCACGGCAAACCCTGTATACGAGGAACCAGAATCATGGTTAGCAATATTTTAAGTCAGCTTGCGGGTGGCTATGGTTTTGACCAGATCAAGGAGGGGTATCCAGAACTGACAGATGAACATATAAAAGCAGCCATAGAATATGCTGCCCATTTAGTTGAAGATGAGGACATCTTTTTAGTGCCTGCTGAATAATGGAAGCCTACCGCAAATACCTAAGCCCCCAGGTGGTCTCCCGTCTGGCCCGGATGGATCTTAGGGCCCGGTTGGTGGTGGAGGGATTTTTAACCGGACTGCACAAGAGCCCCTATCATGGGTTCTCGGTGGAGTTTGCCGAACACCGACCCTACGGCCCGGGCGACCCCATCCGCTTCATAGACTGGAAGGTATGGGGACGGACGGACCGATACTACATTAAGGAATACGTGGAGGAGACCAACCTCAAGGCATATCTGCTGATGGACATTAGTGCCTCCATGGGATATTCTTCAAACGGCCTGTCCAAATTGGAATATGGGACCTATCTGGCCGCGGCCTTATCCTACCTGATGCTATCCCAGCAGGATGCGGTGGGGCTGTTGGTCTTCGATGAGGTTATCCGCAAATACCTACCCCCCAAGTCGGTGATGGGCTATCTGCACCCCCTGCTGACCGAACTGGACGGGCTGAAGCCCGGTCGGGGGACGGATGTGAGCCGGGTCCTGCACCATCTGGCCGAACGGATCAAGCGGCGGGGGCTGATTATTTTGATCTCTGACCTTTTCGATGACCCCGAAAGGGTGATGACTGGGCTCAAGCATTTTCGGCATAAGAAACATGAGGTTATCGTATTTCACGTTCTGAATCCCCAGGAACGGGGATTTGATTTTAAGCGGGATGGGGTGTTCGTGGACCTGGAAACCGGGGAGCGGCTTACCGTCCAGCCCTGGCATATCAAGCGGGCTTATCGGGAACTTATGGGCACCTTTGCCGATTGGTATAAAAGGGAGTGCCGCCAACACCGGATTGATTACGTATTACTGGATACCGCTACCGATTACGATGTGGCTTTGGTCCAATATTTGACCAAGAGAAAGCGGATTATGTAACCCCCACTTTCAGACAACAAATTGGGCTCATCTTGAATTTTTATGAGTACCACTAAAACCCGGAAAGAGGGATAAATTTTAGTTATTTGGCCGATATCGTGCCTCAGCCTCTTCTGTGTCATTCCTGAATGTTTTCATCAGGAATCCAGGTTTTTTGGGGAGGGTTTCTTTTAGGAAAACCAGTAAGAGTGGATTCCCGCTAGAGGATTGCCCTGCCAGGCATGGCGGGAATGACAAAAAAAGAAACAGCTAAGGGAAAAAAATCATATTGATGCATTTTTTTCCAGCAAAGAAACAGTAACAAATTTTTGTTAAATAGACAAATTATTGTTTGTATCCGCACTAACCTGTGAAGAGCCCGGCGGGTAATTAATCGTAATACGAAGACGCAACTAACAAACAAGACTAGTCCGGCATTTGCCGGACAAACGAAAAGGGAATGACGTAACCTATTTTTAGGGAGGATGAAGATGAAAAAGTTCTTATCAATCATTCTGGGGTTGCTGGTCATGTCTTCTATTGCCGGGGCCCAGCTACTCGTGCCCACCCAATCGGTGGCCACCACCGACGATGCCTTATCTACCGCCGTAAATCCGGCTGGGCTGGGGGTCAACCGTAAAGCCCAGGGATATCTACTGGGGACTTATAACGGCGATTTCGGCCGGAACAGCAGTTTATTCCTGTCCGCTGACGGCTTAGGCTTCGGGGCCGGGTGGTTGGAGGAAGGGGGTTCCCATTATCAGCACTACATCCTGGCCCTGGGGAGCTATTCCGGTAGTGGATTTTACCTGGGGGGGAGCTATGAATGGTTCGGGACGGTGGATCGTTCCGGGATATTCAACCTGGGGGCACTGTACCGCCCCTTTCCCTCCCTGTCGTTGGGGCTTGCCGCCCGTCAAATCAACAAACCGGATGGGATTTATCCCCAGTATGACATCGGAATTGCCCTGCGATCTTTCGGCAATCGGCTGACGCTGGCTCTGGACGCCAGCCTGAACAAAATGGGCGATAACGCCTACGGAGACAGCCTGAACCCTACCCTTCTGGTCAACTTAGAGATGGTTGACGGGATCGTCTTTAGGGGTCATTACTCTGAAGACGGCTACGGGGTAGGACTGGGTATTAACTTTAGCTCTGCAGGACTGGGGGGATACAGCTCTTTTTCCGACGGTTCCCATCAGGGGGGCGTATCCTACGCCCGCTTTTCCGCCGAGAGGTATCGCACCGTATTCAAAAAGCGGCCCGCCCAATTCATTGAGCTAAAACTGTCGGGTCCCATCTTTGTGGGAAAACCGGGTTTTTCCCTGTTCGGTCCCAAGGGTTGGACGATGAAATCCCTGATTAATCGAATCAAACAGCTTAAGGAGGACGAAGCCGTTTCCGGGATGATTCTGAAGCTGGGGCCCGTTGGGGTGGGGTGGGGTAAGATGCAGGAGATCCGGGACGCCCTGACCGGTTTTCGGGAAGGGGGCAAGCAAATCATCTGCTTCATGGAAATGGGGGGGAACGGCCAGTATTATCTGGCCTCGGTCTGCGATAAGATTTATATGGAACCCTCAGGCTATCTTAATTTTAACGGCCTGCGGGTTGAAGTAACCTTCCTGAAGGGAACCCTGGATAAGCTGGGAATTAAGGCCGAGCTGGAGCACATCGGCCGCTACAAATCCGCCTCTGACATGCTCACCCGTGACTCCATGTCTGTGGCCCATCGGGAGGTGATGAACTCTATTCTTGATGACCTCTTCGACCAGTTCACTACCCAGATCGCCGAGAGTCGCCATTTCACTAACGAAGAATTGGTGGAGAAAATCGATCGGGGCCCCTATACTGCTAAGGAGGCCTACGAGGCCGGACTGGTGGATTCCTTAGTCTATGAAGACCAACTGGAGGATTTGGCCAAACGGGTAGGCGGGGAGAAAGTCAAGGTTGTGAAGGCCAAAAAGTATTTTAAGCGCAAGGACTACGTCCATGATTGGGTTGATCCCACCCGGGATAAGATCGCCATTGTTTACGCTACCGGACTCATCGTCCCCGGTAAAAGTGAGACCGACCCCTTCACGGGCAGTAAGACCATGGGCTCGGAGACCATCGCAAAGGCCATCAGAAACGCCCGGGAGAACGAGGGGGTGAAGGCCATCGTCTTCCGTATTGATTCGGGTGGGGGTTCCGGGCTGGCCTCCGATATCATCTGGCATGAGGTTAAATTAACCACCGAGGGGGAGAAGAAAAAACCCTTCATCGTCTCCATGGCCGACGTGGCCGGGTCGGGAGGTTACTATATCGCCTGTGCCGCCGATACTATCGTGGCCGAACCGGGCACCATCACCGGTTCCATCGGGGTTATCTCGGGTAAGTTTGACATCAGTGGGCTGGAGCGCAAGATCGGCTTTCACACCGACATTATCAAACGTGGTGAACACGCCGATATTTACTCCAGTTCCAGGGGCTTTACCGAGGAGGAGCGGGAGAAGGTTCGCAAGCAGATACGGGAATTCTACGAGGATTTTATCGCCAAGGTGGCCGAGGGTAGGGACACAAACGCCGTTTATATAGATTCGATCGGCATGGGCCGCATCTGGACGGGTAGACAAGGTGTAGGTATCGGTCTGGTGGATACCCTGGGGGGATTGGATCTAGCGGTAGAGATCGCTAAGGCGGCGGCAGGGATCCCCGCAGAAAAGGGGGTGGACCTTGAGATCTATCCCAGGTTGAAGAAATTCGGGATTGAGCTGAAAATCGGTTCGATGCTAGTCAGGGGCTTTACCCTTTCACCCGAGGAACGACTGGCCTTAAGAATTGAAGAGCTGAGGAAACTCTACGCTTCAGGCCAGCCCCTGCTGATCATGCCTTACAATATAAAAATTGAATAACTAGACTTTGGCAAAAATCACTTTTTAGTGGATCAGGATAAAAACCGTTGAAACGGTTAAGAATGACGTTTTGGGTTTCGTTTAACCCCCAGTTAAAACTGGGGGTTATTTATTACTAATTTGGACACAGTAGCCCCCGAATTAATTCGGGGGTTAACGATTTCTTAACAACTTAACAACAGAAATAACCGATTTATCGGTTTTGTTTACTGCACAGTATAAAATTTACCAAAGTTTGGTGAATAATACTATATTCGAACTACCCGGGCAATATCCATATTCCCTTCAATAAAATCAAAAAGCCCGAAATTAACCAAACATTCGGGGATTTTTGATAGTCAGTAATAAAAAAAGATGTTGCTTTTTAGAGAAATTTTTTTTATTATACATCGAATATGATAATCTTTAACTTTGGCTCTATTTAGATTTCCCCCTCTTTATTAAAGGGGGGAATAAGGGGGGATTTCAATGGGGCACTTTGAGAAAGGTCAAAAGATTCAGAAATAGGATTTAGTGTTGAACTGTTGCGGGATTGGATAGACTATGGAAAAGATTCCTCTTTCAGACTGGATTGCTTTTGGGGGGTTACTTTCAGGCCTTTTCGTTTTTGTGGGGGCGGCGGAGAAGATCCGGTCCCGGCTGGGCTGGCCGGGCGAGGTGACCAGGAAGTTAGTGCACGTGCTGGTAGGGGTGCTGGTGTTCTCTACCCCCTTCTTTATCCAATCGCCTATACCCCTCTATATTCTGGCCATCATCTTCATCGTAGTGAACTTCACTACCACAAAATTTGGACTGCTGAAAGGAATGCACGACACCGAACGGGTGACCTATGGAACTACATATTACCCCATAGCTTTCCTGTTTTTGGTCCTCTTCTTCTGGAAAGACTACAAGGTCGTCCTGATGGCGGCCATGCTCATTCTGGCCCTGGGGGATGCAGCGGCCACTTTAGTGGGAAAAAATATTAGGGGAGCGCACATCTATTATTTCAGCAAAGCGAAAAAATCTGTCGAAGGGTCATCCACCCTGTTTCTCCTTACCGTAATAATCACTTTGTTGTGCCTTCATTATTTGGGATATATAGATGGTCTAAAGATTCATTTTCCGGAGGCCCTGTGGATAGCGGTGTTGACGGCCATCGGGGCTGTGGTGATTGAGGCCCTCTCCGGATACGGATTGGACAATCTGTTCACCCCCTTAGGTGCTGCCTTCATAACCCATTTCATGATCGTCCACGGACCGGTGACCAACCTGTACTTCACCCTGGGGATGATCTTTGCCCTGGTCGTGGTTATCATCTCCATTAGGGCTAAATTCCTGGAGCTGGGGGGGGCAGCGGCTACCTTTCTTTTGGGATGGGCTATTTTCGGGATCGGGGGCTGGTCCTGGGCGTTACCCATCCTGGTCTTCTTCTTCCTATCCAGCATTATCTCCAAACTGGGAAAAAACAAGAAAAAGGAATACGAAGGGCTGTTCGCCAAGTCCAGCCGCAGGGACCTGGGCCAGGTACTGGCCAACGGGGGGGCGGCGGGGTTACTGATGCTCGGGTGGAATTTTTTTTCTAACGATCTATTCTATCTTCTGTATCTGGGCACGCTGGCGGCGGTAACGGCCGATACTTGGGGCACCGAAGTGGGCCTCTGGATCGGGGGTCAGCCGCGGTCGATCCTTTCCTTCAAACAGTTACCCAAAGGGGCCTCCGGCGGCATAACCCTACGGGGAACCCTGGGGGCTGCCGTGGGGGCGGGCCTCATCGCCCTGACCGGCTATGGGCTGCGACCGGACCTGATCGGGATTCGGATAGGGACCTTTATCGCCCTCAGCGGTCTTTTAGCCAGCTTAGTGGACAGCGTCTTAGGGATTACCATTCAGGCCCAGTATGAATGCCCAGTCTGTCAAAAACTAACGGAGCGGGCCAGGCACTGCGGGGATCGGGTCACTGAGCTGAAATCGGGCTTCCCCTGGATTGATAATGATATGGTCAACTGGGGCTGTGCTCTGTCGGGAATTTTTCTCATGTGGCTGTTGGTGTAACTATAAGGAATGAAAAACCGCTGACGAATTAATGATAGCCCCCAGTTTTAACTGGGGGTAAGTAAGTCCGAAGTTTAAAACGTCATTTTTAACCGTTTCAACGGTTTATTATATTAATCCATTCAAAAAAACATTTTTGCTAAGGTTTAGTATTTATGAAGGAGCAGCCATGAAAAGCACAATCTGTAAGGTATTTATCCTGTCCCTCGTTTTTTACCTGGCCGGTTGTTATGAAAAGCAAAGGATATGGGTCCTGGAAGGGCCGGAAAGCCCCCCCAAAATTTTAAGCCACGATCTTTCCCTTGAAATTGACCCTACCAATCATACCTTGAAGGCTACCGACCAATTTCAGACCCAGGGATCCAAGGGGGGCCAGTTCTTCTTTTTTCTGAACAAAAACCTGTCCATTGAAAGCTTAGCCCTTGAGGGGACAGGGGTGATCTTTGAGACCGCGGACACCTTTAACGTAAGAGACTATGAAAAAGTGGTGGACGAGGGGGTAATAGAGGCCTACGGGCGCGCCAGGCTGATTACTTTCCCCCTTCCCCAGAGTGGGGACAGTTCCTTTTCGGTAACGGTTGCCTATCGAGGGATTATCTACGACACCCTGGGGGTAGCCCGGTTCTCCAGGGGGGAGGTGGCCGATCAGACCACCGGTTTAATCGGGGATGAGGGGGTCTACCTGAGCCCCGACGGATTCTGGTATCCTAAGGTCCCGGAGTCCTTCTCTACTTTTAAGGTGACCTCCCTCACCCCGGTGGATTTTGAGACCGTCACCCAGGGAAAGCGAATCCTTCACCAGCTTCAAGGGGACAAGCTCAGGACCGTCTGGGAAGCGGTCCATCCCTCCGATGGCCTTTACTTCATCGCCGGTCGCTATGAAGTGACCCGGGAGGATCATAACGGGGTGATGGTCTACGCTTTCTTCTTCCCCGAAGAACGGGAGCTGGTTCCCCAGTACATCGGTGCCGTTAAACGGTATCTGGATATGTACAGCCGGATGTTGGGTCCCTATCCCTACGCCAAGTTTGCGGTGGTGGAGAACTTCTTTCCTACCGGCTATGGCATGCCCTCCTACACGTTGCTGGGAAGAGCGGTCATCCGATTGCCGTTTATTGTTTACACCTCCCTGGGGCATGAAGTGCTTCACAACTGGTGGGGCAATTCGGTGTTTGTGAACTATGCCACCGGAAACTGGTGTGAGGGGCTGACCACTTACTTAGCCGATTATTACTATAAAGAACAGCAAAGCCCCGAGGCGGCTGAGGGATACCGGAAGGGGCTACTCAAGGATTATTATAGCTATGTTAATCCTGACAACGACTTTCCCCTGATCCAGTTCAGGGAGCGTACCACCCCGGCCACCCGGGCGGTGGGCTACGGGAAGGCGGCCATGGTGTTCCACATGATGAGGAAGATGATCGGGGATCAAAATTTTTTCCTTGCCTTAAAGAATATCGTCCGGGAAAAGAGCTGGCAGAAGGCCTCGTGGGCGGACTTTCAAAGGGTTTTTGAAGAGCAGGCCGGCGAGGACTTTTCCTGGTTTTTCCGCCAGTGGGTAACCGAGGGGGGAGCCCCAACACTTGTTCTTAAGAAGGTAGATTACGTTCAGTTGGGGGGAGTCAATCAGTTTAATATCCACCTGACCCAGGAAGGGAAGTTTTACCGGCTGCTGGTGCCCATTCGTTTGACCACCGAGAGCGGGTCGGTGGATACGGCGGTCTGGCATGACGGTGGGGTGAAGGTGATCACCCTGGAAACAAAAGGGAAACCCATCTCACTGGAGATTGATCCCGACTTCGATATCTTCCGGCGGCTGGACCGGGGTGAAATCGCCCCCACCTTAAGTTTGGTGCTGGGGGATAAAAACCAACTGATTATCTTACCAACAGGAACGACCGAAGAGAAAAAGCAAGCCTACGCCGGGATCGCCGGGCGGCTGGGACGTACGGGAGAAGCGGTAGTAGTGCCCGACACCGGGGTCACCGAAGATCAATTGCGGGGAAATTCCTTTCTCCTGCTGGGGGGGCCCGGGGAAAACAGGGTGGTGGATGCGTTGGGACCTCCAAGTTACGATTTTGCTTTGACCGTAAAAGGGTATTCTTTAGTCGGACGGGAATATAAAGACGGGGATTTCAGCGTAATGGTGGCCCGCTACAACCCCTGGAACCCTGATAAGGGGGTGGTGATCTACGCCGGTTTAAGCCCGGCGGGGATTTCTGCCGCCGGCGGCAAACTGATCCACTACGGGAAATATAGCTATTTGGCCTTTGACGGTGGGAAAAATGTGGCCAAGGGGATCTGGAGGGTGACTGAAAGTCCTCTGGTTTACAGATTTAAACCTGGGTCCGAAAATTAAACACTGAAAATCACTGAATTGTTGATTGCTAATTGTTAAAACCGAGGCTCCTGCAGCAATCAGCAATTAGCAATCATTTCACTATCGTTTAGTGTTTTCCGAATCTAGATTTAACGACCTTTGCTTCAGTATTTACTCTGGTTTACAAATTCGAAGGAGACGCTATGGAGACGGAAAAGCCTATTCAGCTTCCCAAGAATGCCTTTACTGAACTGAAGCCCGGGGAGACCTATACCCCCATCATTACCGCTGAAAGAGGGGTGGCCGAGCTTACCCTCCGTTCGGTGGTTTTTGGACTGCTGATGGCGGTGCTGTTCTCGGGGGCGGCCGCCTACATTGCCCTCAAGCTGGGCCAGGGGATCGAAACTGCTATTCCCATTGCCATCCTGGCGGTGGGCTACTCGGCGATGTTGGCCCGCAAAAGCACCCTGATCGAGAATGTCAATATCCTGGCCATCGGGGCCACCTCGGGGATCATCGTGGGGGGATCGGTGTTCGTCATGCCCGCCATTTACATACTCGGAGTAGAACATCTATCCAGTTTCTTCCAAATTTGCCTGGTGCCCCTGTTCGGGGCTGTTCTCGGAGCCCTGTTCTTGATCCCTTTTCGGCGTTACTTCGTCGCTGACCAGCATGGTAAACTCCCCTTTCCCGAGGCCACCGCTACCACCGAGGTATTGGTGACCGGGGAGAGGGGGGGCAAACAAGCCAAGGTGCTGGTCTATGCCATGGCTATCGGGGGCCTTTTTGACTTTATCGGACCCTCCATGCATGCCTGGGCCGAGAATTTCACCACCTCCCTCATCGGTGCCCTCTCCACTTTGACCCACAAAATAAAAGCCGTCTTCTCGCTGAACACCTCAGCGGCCATCTGCGGGCTGGGTTACCTCATTGGGGTCCGCTACGCCGCTATCATCCTGGCCGGGTCCATGATGTCCTGGTTTGTGCTGGTCCCCCTGTTCGCCCACCTGGGAGGCTTTATCCAGGGACCCATTTCCCCTGACCTACAGCCTTTATCGAAGATGAGCGCCGAAGATATTTTCTACAACTACGCCCGCTACGTAGGCATCGGTGGCATTTTCGCCGCCGGTCTTATTTCGATCCTAAAAATGTCATCGGTGATCGTCAAGGCCCTCCGCCAGGCGTTCGGTGAGATCTTCCGGTCCCGTGGGAAAGAAAGTGGGGAACCCGCTGAGCTCACTCGCACCGACCGGGACATAAGGATGGCCACCGTGTTCGGGTGGATTTTGGGGGTGTCGTTTTTACTCTGGATCTATTTTCGCTTCGTGGTGCTGGTGGGCCAGACCAACCCTACGGCCCTCTCCTTGGTCTCGATCCTGATAACCTTGGTGATCGCCTTCCTGTTTGCCTCGGTCTCGGCGTGGGCGGTGGCCATGATCAGCGTTACCCCCATCTCGGGGATGACGTTGATGACGCTCATAATCTCGGCGGTCCTTCTGTCCCAGCTCGGCCTGGGAGGTCCCGGGGGGATGCTGGCTACCCTCCTCATCGGTGGGGTGGTGTGCACGGCTCTCTCCATGACGGCCACCCTGGTGACCGAATTTAAGATCGGTTACTGGCTGGGGGCCACCCCCCGCACTATCCAGTGGTCAAACATCCTCGCAGCAGTGGTATCCTCAGTTACGGTGACGGCGGTGATTATCCTTCTGGCCAAGGTGTATGGGTTTTCTCCCAGTGCTGTCCATCCCCAGCCGATGCCCGCCCCCCAGGCCAATGCCATGGCGGCCGTCCTCTCCAGCCTCATGGGGGGAGGTCAGGCCCCCTGGTTCCTCTACGGGCTGGGGGTGGTGTTCGCCGTTATCGTGGAGATGGTGGGGGTTTCGGGGCTGGCCTTCGCCCTGGGAATGTACCTTCCCATCGAGCTCAACTCGCCCATCCTGATGGGGGCCATCGTCGCCTGGCTGGTCAAGAAATCATCCTCAGAAGAGGGGACCTCAAAGGCCCGCCATGATAAGGGGCTCCTGATCGCCTCGGGGCTGATCGCCGGCGGGGCCATTATCGGGGTAGTATCGGCCCTCCTCAAATTTATCGAGGATAAATACCGGTTGGTCATCGTTCCCGACCTGGCCAATACCGGCCCCTGGGGCAACTGGCTGGGACTGGCGATGTTCTTAGGGCTCTGCGTCTATATCTACTGGGATTCCTGCCGGGCGAAGGGAAATAATTGACGGTGTCTAATCTCAAAAAACGGGGATTTGATCTAACAGAGTTTGTAACCCTGTTTAGTATACCATTTTTCTAAACTTTTGATATTTCATCGGAAATTTGGGGTAAAAATGATTTTTTTGAAAGACACCGTCACAGACGGTGTCTGATTTGTTTTGTTAATATCCGATCAAACAGGGTTTGTAACCCTGTTTTGAAATTACTTTTCAAAAGTGAATTTATGGGGAAAAGGTTATGAGAAGACATTGGTTTAAGGAAGATCAATATCCGTATTTCATCACTAACACCATTGTGGATTGGATAAATGTGTTTTATTACAAAAACACTATAAATATCATTATTGACAGTTTTCATCATTTTCAAAGGGAAAGGGAAGTTGACTTTATTGCCTTTGGTATCATGCCCTCACATCTTCACTACATTCCTTTTCCTCGGAATCCTGACTATACTATTAGCCACATGCAGAGGGACTTCAAGAAGTTTACTTCAAAACGGATAGTGGAGTCTCTTCAAAATTCGGAATTAATTTTGTCACCATTTTTCCAGAGACTTTCGCCAAAATTGGAGGAAAGGGTGTCAATTCTTTTGACATTTGAGAGGGCAGGGAAGATCGCTAATCAGAATTTTAAAGTCTGGTTTTCCGATGACAAACCGGAGGTGATCCTGACGGAGCAATTTCTGCGTCAGAAGATCGAGTATATTCACAATAACCCTGTACAAAAAGGAATTGTCATACATCCCTGGGAATATCCATATTCCAGTGCCAGAAATTATTTCCTGGATGATGAATCGTTTTTCAAGGTTCTGAAGGATTGGTGAGTTGTTTAAGACACCGTCACAGACGGTGTCTAATCGAATAATGATACTGAAAAATACAGATCAAACAGGGTTTGTAACCCTGTTTGAAAAAAACCGATGTTTTGAATTTACGGGAAATAAAAACAACTTGCTTTTCGAAAAGAAAATTATTAACTTGCAAAGGATCTTTAACAGAGGTGTTATAGAACAGAGTATCAAGAAATTTATACCTATGATGACCAGTATGATCGGATCGAATGGTTGGCGAATATCGAGCCATAATAATGAGAACTGAAGCAAAAACTAAGATTGCTTTTTTCGTCAACAAATTCAAAAACGACTATTCCTACTACAAGTCAGCCCGATATGACGAAGCCAAGACCAGGGCCGAGTTCATCGAGCCCTTCTGGGAAGTGCTGGGCTGGGATGTCCGAAATTTAAAAGGAGTGATCCACTCCCAGAGGGATGTCATCATTGAAGATAGAACCAAAGTAAGGAAATCGCTGAAGAGGCCCGACTACGGCTTCCGGATTGAAGGGAAGACCAAATTCTTCCTCGAAGCCAAAAAGCCCGCCATTGACTTGACCGACCCCGAGCCCGTGTTCCAGGCCAAGCGCTACGCCTGGTCCACCAACGAGGTCAACTTTGCCGTCCTTACCGATTTTGAGGAGTTCCGCCTCTTCGACTGCACCTCCAGGCCCCTCATCAATAGTCCTGGCAGGGGTCTTATCAAAACGTTCGATTTGAAATACACCGATTACCTGGAAAAATTCGATTTGATCTGGGAAACCTTCTCCAAGGGGGCTGTCGCCGGGGGGAGTTTTGAAAGGTTACTTCCAAAGGACAGGCGATTTTTGAAAGAGCGGAAGTCGGTTGACAAGGCTTTTCTCGAGGACCTGAGCGGCTGGCGGGAGGCGTTGGCCAGGAACATCGCCATCCGCAACCGGCGGCTGTCGGTCTACGAGCTGAACGAAGCTGTCCAGCGGCTTCTGGACCGCCTCATCTTCATCCGGGTGTGTGAGGATCGGAATATCGAGACCGAGGAGGTGCTGAGGGGGATTCTGAATAAATGGACGGCTGAAAAAGAGGCCCCCCTCTTCTGTTATCTGGTGGACAAGTTCCAAAAGTCCCTTAACCCCCAATACAACGGTCTCCTCTTTGACCACCATTTTCTGGAGGACCTGGAGATTGACAACCGGGTTTTGAAGGAGATCATCGAAAACCTATACTACCCCAAATCCCCCTACCAGTTCGATGTCCTGGGGGTGGAGCTTTTGGGCAGTATTTATGAGCGTTTTCTTGGCAAGACCCTTAGGCTGACGCCCCAGCATCACGTCAAGGTTGAAGAGAAACCCGAGGTGCGGAAGGCGGGAGGGGTCTACTACACCCCGAAGTACATCGTTGACTACATCGTGGACAATACGGTGGGGAAGTTGATTGAGGGCAAGACCCCTAAAGAAATCCGCAAGCTTAAGTTTCTGGACCCAGCCTGCGGCTCCGGTTCCTTTCTCCTGGGCGCCTTCCAAAAGCTCATAGACTACCACGTCGAATATTACAAAAACCATCCCCGACAGATCAAAAAGGGGTATCCCTATCCTGAATGCTATCAGCAGGATGGCAAGTGGAAGCTGTCCGTTCATAAGAAGGCGGAGATTCTGGTCAATAACATCTACGGGGTGGACATTGACCGGCAGGCCGTTGAAGTGACCATCATGAGCCTTTACCTAAAGGTGCTGGAGGATGAGGCCTATTCCAGCCTGTTCAAGCAGGCCCTGCTCCCGGAGATGACGGGCAACATCAAGTGCGGCAATTCCCTCATCGGGACGGACGTCTTTTCCCAGGGAACCCTGTTCGATGAGGACGAGGAGCGACGCATCAACGCCTTCGACTGGGAGGATGGGATACACGGGTTCGGGGATATTATGGAAAAGGGAGGGTTTGACTGTGTGATCGGGAATCCGCCGTATGTTGTTCTTTCAAAAGAGGGATTTGATGAAAGGGTTATTAAATATTTAGGACAACAATTTAAGGAAGTTACCTATCAACTTGATTCATACTTGCTATTTATGGTGCAAGCAGTCCGCCTTTCGAAAAGTCTGATTGGTTATATCGTGCCGAACGCCTACTTAGGCAACCTAAAAATAGTCGAATTTCGGAAGTGGTTGCTTCGAAACACTTCTATCAAACAGGTAGTGATGTTACCTCCGGATGTTTTCGAGGGCGCTGTGGTCGACACGACAATTATAGTCTTTTCAACGAAAGTTAGTTCTATAAATGAGATCGAGGTCTTTAAATGTGTAAATGGAATGACAAAACATCTATATTCCCTTCTGCAGAATGATTTTCTTCGCACGCCTGAAGCAAAAATCAATATCCATATCGAACCACGAATTCAGAAAATTATTGATAAAATCCTTAAGCTAACAGAACCATTGCGCAGTTATCTTGAAATAAACCGAGGCGTCCATGCCTACAGGACGGATGGCTATGGCAAGTCCAAGTTTTCCAAAGGATTTCAAACTCAACGTGATTACGACGAAAGAAGTTATCATTCAAGCATAAAAAAAGACAAAACATATAAAATCGAAGTTAGGGGGAAGAACATTTTCCGTTATTATCACACAGACATGTGTGAGTACATAAGCTATGGCGATTGGTTAGCAGAGCCAAGAGATATTCGTTTCTTTAATCAACCACGTATATACGTTAGAAAGATTGTCGGGGAGACGCTTTACGCTGCTTTCAGTGATAGTGAAAACATTCCAGATCAGTCTGTGTATATTGGCATCTTGCGAGATACCACAACACTCAGATTAGAGTTCTTTTTAGGAATCATCAACTCAAAGTTAATGGTGTTTTTATTCCGTTATATGAATAATGAATTTGATACTTTATTTCCTCAAATTAAAGTAACTGAGTTTAAACAGCTTCCAATCCGCACCATTGATTTTTCCAATCCCAAAGAGGTGAAGATGAACGATAAGCTGGTTTCTCTGGTGGATAGAATGTTGGATTTGAACAAACGGAAAAATGCCCTCAAGAGCGAAACCGAGCGCACCCGCCTGCAACGGCAGATTGATGCGACGGACAGGAAGATTGATGATCTTGTGTATCAATTATATGATTTGACAGAGAAAGATATTAAAATTATAAGAAATTAAAACCTAGCTAGTTAAGTAATATAACCATGTTTGAAGACTACATAAAAGAACAAAGAGACCTTTTGGATTTTTTAAGGAATGAATATAGTAAATTTCCTGCTCTCCAGTTGCCAGATTTTAAGACAAATGGATCAAGGATTAAAAATAATACTAACAAGTGGTGGGAAGAAATAAAGAATTGTGCTGAAGAAATTAGGTATTCTTTTGCATTTATGAATGCATATAATCAATTGTCAAAAAAATATCACGAAAATTTAGAATCAAGTAATTTTGAGAGAGGCTACGAAATATTACTTTTTGAACAACCATTTTGGATTCGAAATCTTTTAGATAGATTATACTCTTTTAGAGAAAAAATAGCCCATTTAATTTTTTATCTATTTGACAAAAGACTAACGATAAAGAAGAAAAAAAATAATAGTAAATATGAGCGGCGCGATATAAGTTTTCATAATATTCAAGAATCTGTCAGTGTTGTGAAAAGTGGAATGGAATGGCTCAATTCAAATGATATAAATAAAGTAAAACAAATATTATCCGTATTAAAATCTGAACAAATTGAAAATCTGCTTAGAATTCGTCATGCTTTTGTACACAGGTCTAAACCTGCAATTAATTCAACTAGTTCTGGAATTATAATAGAAAGTGGCGAATGGATAGATGATAATAAATTTTTGCTTAATATTGAAGAAGAAAGCGATATCAAGTATAATCATATTAAGGATGAAATATTAAAGATTTGGACCATTATGAAAAAGGAAGTTAATGAGATTTCAAAATTAGATTTTTTCCAATAAAAATATATATCAATTTAGTATTTTCCCAAATTTGATATTTTATCAGAGTTTTGGGGTAATAAAGATTTTTAAAAGACACCGTTACAAACGGTGTCTGATCATTGAATATAAGTAACTTTTAATTTAACACCTTAATGATGAATCACAACAAAATGTTGCAAAATATGTTTTCCCTGATGGGAAATATTCTGGAGTTTCAGAAAGAGAGCCCCTTTAAGTTTCAGGCTTACAAAAGGGCGACTAAGGTTATCAAGGGGCTGAGGGAGGATATCGCCGCTCTGGACCGGAGGGGAGAATTGGAGAAACTACCCAGCATCGGGCCCGCCATCGCTAAGAAGATTCATGAATTTCTGAACACAGGCATGATGAGCAAGTTTGAGGAGATTAAAGATTCAGTATCCGAAGACATGGTGGAACTTTTATCCCTTCCGGAACTGGACGGAAGGACCCTTTTTCTTCTCAATAAAAAGGCCCCGGTAAAGACCAAATCCGTCCTTAAAAAGTTATTGGATGAGGGGGTTTTTGATCATGTCCCCGGGGTAAAGCCCGAGAAGATCCAGAGGCTTAAGGATAGGAATAAATTCCTATCCTAATCGAAAAAGAAATCCCGATAAATCGGGATGGATTTCCCCAAGATCCAATCCAATTTATTGGATTTACAAATAACTCTTCGGATAGTAATTGATTGCTATCTATGAATGAGAGACAAAAACGGGAAGTAGCTGCAACCCTTGATGCGACACCGGAACTATTGCCTTTTATCCCCGAACTCCTGGCTGATCTATGGGCGTTGGGCGGCTCACCTGAGTTAGTAGTGGAGTTGCTTCGTCCCCTTGGTCTCCCATCAAGGTCAACTCGGGTGTTGGACTTGGGCTGCGGGAAAGGCGCAGTAGCAATCACTTTGGCTCGGGAATTTGGCTTCCAAGCCCTGGGGGTTGATTTCTTTGAGC
>JADHWK010000069.1 GCA_016783505.1 Candidatus Zhuqueibacterota bacterium
AATGAATTCAACCAAGGTGACTGGGGATAGGGGGGAGGAATTAGCGGTTGAGTTTTTGAAGAAAAAGGGGTATCTGGTCAAGTCTAGGAATTATCGGGCCGGGCGGCTGGGGGAGATTGACATCGTTGCCGAGAAGGAGAACACCCTGGTCTTTGTGGAGGTCAAGACCCAGAGAAGGGGGGGGTTCGGCTCCCCCGAAGGGTGGGTAAACAAAAGAAAGCAAAAAAGATTGGGCAATGTAGCCCTGCACTATTTGCAGGAAAATGAAATTGAGGGCATGGACTGCCGCTTCGACGTGATTACCCTGAATATGTCCCCTCGCAAACCTGTCATCCATCATATTGAAAATGCTTTTTGTTTAGAATCTGAAGATTTCTCTTGATTTTTCATAAATTTAATGCGAAATTTAATAATAGAAAAAAATCACAGTTCAGCCACTAAGGCACCAAGACACAAAGGAGAAAAATGAGTTTTAAATCCATTTTACAAAGCGAAGAATCCATAGCAAAAAGATATTTAACATGCTGCTCATTAAAAATGGAAAGATTTATTTTATCTTGGTGACTTAGTGTCTTTGTGGCTAAAAGGAGACACAAAATGATGAAATCAATTTTTAGCATTGCTAGCGTTCTGCTATTTTGTGGAACAACCTTTGCTGAGATCATTCATGTTCCTGGTGATCAGCCGACTATCCAGGCGGGGATTGATGTTGCGGTAAATGGAGATACTGTCTTGGTAGATACGGGTCGGTATGTGGAAAACATTAACTACAACGGTAAGAACATTGTGGTTGGGTCACTATTTCTTACAACAGATGATACATCCTATATCACCCAGACGGTGATTGACGGCAACCAGAATGGTAGTGTGGCGACTTTTATAAATGGTGAAGATTCTAGTGCAATATTGACTGGTTTTACTATCACGAATGGGCTGGGTGAAAGTTCTTGGCCTTACAGTGGTGGTGGTATTACTTGTAGAAATAATTCCCGCCCCACGTTGTCCGACGTAATTATTAGTGAGAATTCCGCTGAAAGTCGTGGTGGTGGTATGTATTGCTCTGATGATTCCAACCCTACATTGACCAATGTGACCATCAGCGGGAATTTTTCTGCATATAATGGCGGTGGGATTTACTTCGATTTCAATTCCAGCGTAACTTTTGACTCTGTCAATCGTTGTAATATTTTTTTGAACAATGCTGGTGGCATAGGATATGACCTTTATGCTGGCTACAATGTTCCCACTATCAATGTAGTAGTGGATACATTCACTGTAATGAACCCAATGGACTGTCACGCCCATCCAATTAACAACTTCACCTTTGATATTTTAAATGCTATAATAGAGCAGGTAGAGGCTGATTTGTATGTCAACCCTAACGGCGATAATAACAACACCGGTCTTTCGCCGGATGAGCCCTTACAAACCATTACTTTTGCGATCACAAAAACCTATGCGGATAGTTTTCATCCCCATACCATTTATCTTGCTGAGGGAACCTATAGTCCATCAACCAATGGGGAGAGTTATCCTTTGAACTGTATAAGCTATATTTCTATATCCGGTACTTCTGAAGAAACAACCATTTTAGATGCAGAAGGTGAAAGTAGGGTCATAAATTGTTATTATGGCAACAATTTTAATATTGAAAAAATGATGGTCCAGAATGGGGTAACTTCTTCAAATGGTGGCGGTATTTACTGTTATTATTCCAGCCCGATTCTGCAGAATGTTACCATCAGCGGGAATTTTGCTTGGCATTACGGTGGCGGGATTTACTGTTGGAATTCCAGCGCGATCTTGTCCAATGTGACCATTAGTGGAAATCATGCTTTTTTTAACGATGGTGGAGGTATTTACTGCTATGGTGGCAGCCCAACCTTTGTCAATGTGACCATTAGCGGAAATTGGGGTGGTGGACCGATCCCCCGTGGCGGCGGGATTGCGTTGGCACATTCCAGTCCCATATTGACCAATGTGACCATTAGCGGAAATTATGCTTCACATGGTAGCAATATTTTTCTATTTGGTTCCTGCCCTATTTTGGTGAATACCATTCTCTGGAATGATTACTCATCAGGTATCTATTTCAGCCACCATCCGGATGGCTTTTCTATCATAACCATTTCTTACTCAAATGTGCGGGGTGGTTATGATGGTATTATAAGCAATGATTACGGCATCGTGAATTGGCTGGAAGGCAATATCAATGCTGATCCGCTGTTTGTCGGTGGGGACCCATTTGATTACCATCTTACAGAAAATTCACCTTGCATTGATGCTGGAACAGCGTTCTTCATCTGGAATGATGATACATTAATAAATCTTCCAGACACCGTCTATTATGGAAATGCGCCAGATATGGGGGCTTATGAATCCGAGTTTGAGGGGATAGTAGATATTAGTTCAGAAATACCAAAAACGTTTACCTTTTCCCAGAATTATCCCAATCCGTTTAACCCAACCACCACCTTTCGGTTCGGACTTCCCAGACAGGCTTATGTAACCTTGAAGGTTTACAATCTCCTCGGTCAAGAAGTAGTGACTTTAGTTGATGAACGCAAATTAGCCGGTTACCATCAAGTAAAGTGGGATGTCCCGCAAAGCGGGATTGGTTCAGGGATATATTTCTACCGTATAGAAGCCCACTCCAGCGGGAAGGCTGGGAAGTTTGTGAAGGTGAGAAAGTGTTTATTGGTGAAATAGAGAAATATTCTGAATTGCAGATAAAAGCATCGAATTATTAATGGCCTCACTGCAGAAAAATCAAAAAGTGATCCAATCCCGATGTTTCGGGATTTTGTGTAACATATCTTTACTTTGAAATTACAAAGCATTAACAAGACACCGTTGCAAACGGTGTCGGATCTCAGAATACAGTAAAATTTTTGCAATAGCCCCATAAATAGGTGAATAGAGCAATGGATAAAATTGAACAACTGCGAGAATTACGGGAAAAGGCCCGGATGGGGGGAGGGAAGGAGCGGATTGAAAAACAGCACGCCAAGGGCAAATTGACGGCTCGGGAGAGGCTGGATCTGCTTCTGGACGAGGGGAGCTTTGAAGAGGTGGACATGTTCGTCGCCCATCGGTGCACCGATTTTGGACTGGAAAAACAGAAGATTATGGGCGATGGGGTGGTCACCGGCCACGGACGCATTGACGGTAGGCTGGTCTATGTGTTCTCCCAGGATTTTACCGTCTTCGGGGGATCGCTGTCTGAGGCCCACGGTGAAAAGATCTGTAAGATCATGGACATGGCCATGAAGATGGGAGCCCCGGTGATCGGGCTCAACGATTCGGGCGGCGCCAGGGTGCAGGAAGGGGTGGTTAGCCTGGGGGCCTACGCCAATATCTTCCTGCGCAATACCTTGGCTTCGGGGGTGATACCCCAGATCTCAGCCATCATGGGCCCCTGCGCCGGGGGAGCGGTGTATTCTCCCGCTATTACCGACTTCATCTTTATGGTGAAAAAGACCAGCTATATGTTCGTCACCGGCCCCAAAGTCGTCAAAACGGTGACCCATGAAGATGTCAGCTCTGAGGGGCTGGGTGGGTCCGAGGCCCACGGCGTCAAATCTGGGGTGTCCCACTTTAGTTGCGAAAACGAGCCCCACACCCTGGAAAAGATCAGAAAGCTGATCGGTTTTATCCCCCAGAACAACCTGGAAGAACCCCCGATCCTGCCCTGTGAAGATGACAAAAACCGCCAAGACGAGAAATTGCTGACCATCGTCCCCTACAGCCCCACTAAACCCTATGACATGAAGGAGATTATCACTAAGGTAGTGGATAACGAGGATTTTTTTGAGGTGCACGAACACTTTGCCCCCAACATCGTGGTCGGGTTTGCCCGCCTGAACGGCAGGTCGGTGGGCATCATCGCCAATCAGCCCGCTGTTTTGGCCGGGTGTCTGGACATCAATTCGTCCAAGAAGGGAGCCCGCTTCATCCGTTTCTGTGACGCCTTCAACATCCCCATTATTACCTTTGAGGATGTTCCCGGGTTTCTGCCGGGCACCGATCAGGAGTGGGGGGGGATCATTACCAGTGGGGCCAAACTCCTGTATGCTTATTGCGAGGCTACCGTGCCCAAACTGACGGTGATCACCCGCAAGGCCTACGGGGGGGCCTACGACGTCATGAACTCCAAACACATCCGGGGGGACGTGAACTTAGCCTGGCCCACCGCCGAGATCGCCGTAATGGGTCCCAAGGGAGCCGTGGAGATCGTATTTCAGAAAGAGATTCAGAAGGCTGCCGATCCCGAGGCATTGGAAGAACAGAAAATTATCGAATACACGGAGAAGTTTGCCAACCCATACGTAGCCGCCGCCCGGGGCTACATTGACGACGTCATCGAGCCACACCAGACCCGGCCCAGGCTGATCAGAGCCCTGGAGATGCTCCAGACCAAGGTGGATTTGAACCCGAAGAAGAAACATGGGAATATTCCACTTTAATCGAATTTAGCTCTTAGCCTTACTGGATGTCTCGGAATTTCTAAAACTTAGTGGTAATCCTGTCATTCCCGTCCCGAAGTTTCGGGACTAATTCGACTGAATGGATTCTTGCTTTAAAGACCGCAGGAATGACAACGGGTTAACTGTTACAAATGTTGAAATACTGATCCAAGACCTGTAGGGGAATATTGGAAGACTTGAAAATTGAGCTCCATCCATTCATCCTTACATTATTTCAATTTTTTAGTGATTCTGGGAGTTAAAATGCGCACCTTCAATAAATTCTTTGTTGCGATTAGTAGTTGCTTCCTGATCTATCATCTTAGCGGGTTGGTTTACGCTCAGGAGACGGATACTACAGATTTATATCTGAATATACACAAAAAGTGGGGATCAAGAATTAATGAGGTGAAGGAAATTTTAAAAGATGAGATCATTGAAGAAGGACAGATCACCAGCTTGATCGAATACGGTAAAATTGCCATAGACCCTGACCATCGGATTTACCAGATAAAGGCAAAGAGAACTGATGATCCTTTCAATACCATTCTCTACCAATATACCTTTCTGGACGACCAATTGTTCAAACTGGAGATTTACCCAAAGACCAAAAGACTGCCTTATGATAGGCTGCTTAGGGCGGTTTTTCAGGAATTTGGACCCTATGAGGAAAAATGGGTATGGCAGCCCCGTTCCAAAAATACCGGGGTGAAAACGTTGACATGGGAGAAAGAATACACGAAAATTACCTTCAAATGCTATTTTGCTGACTTATGGGGAAAGGGTAAATATCGCTACAGTGATTTTAGTATAACCTATGTAAATAAGACTATTGAGGAATTTATTAAGGATTTCAATAGAAATTGATCCATTAAATGAAAGTGATTTAAGTTGCAAGATCAGTTGGGGACAGGTCATCTGCAGGAAGAACCGATCCATTTAGCCCAGAAGACAACCTTTGTGGGAATCGGGAGACTGGCCAATTCCTTAGCCAGACTGGCGGTTAACATCATCCTCGCCCGGGCGCTGTTGTCCAAGGAATTATTCGGTCAGTATCAGCAAGTGTGGCTTTATTTTAATACCTTCTTTCCCATCTTCATCTTCGGCATCCCGGCCACCGTCTATTACTTTTTCCCGAGGCTGAAGGAGGAGGAAAAGAGCCCTTTTGTCAATCAGACAATCTTTATTTTATTTGTATTTGGCCTGATCTTTGGGTTGGGTCTTAAGGGGTTTTCACCTTTAGTAGCTGAAAGATTTCAGAACCCAGATCTGGTTTGCTATTACCGGAGCTTTGCGGTTTACGCCTTTGCTATGGTGGCGGGGGCGTTTTTCGATTCGGTGTTCATCGTTCTCAATAAGCACCGCATTTATTCGGTTATTGTCGTGGTAGAAGCCCTGTTCTTTCTGGGATTGGTTACTATCCCCTTATGGCTGGGCGCGCCCTTAGACCTGGTCTTTCTGCTGGTGACCCTGCTGGCCCTGACCAAGCTGGCCTTTGTCTTAAGCCATCTGCATTTTTCTCCAAATGGTATTAAGATTAAAATTAAACTTCCCCAATGGAATTTCCTTAAAAGGCAACTTCGATATGCTTATCCTATTGGACTGAGCACGGCGGTGGCCATCGTCTCGCTCTACATAGACAAAAACGTGGTGGCCGCCTTTTTTGATACGGCTACCTATGCCGTCTATTCCATCGGGGCCATGGAAATTCCCTTTGTGGGGGTTATCTTAGCCTCCATCACCGCTGTTTTGATGCCCGAGGTGAGCCGATTGCATCATACCGGTGCAGTGGCGAGGGTGGCGGCGCTCTGGAAGGGGGTCATTTCAAGGACCTCGCTTTTGATTTTCCCCCTGTTTTTCTTCTTATTTGTCTTTGCCGATCGGATCATTGTCCTGGTATTTTCGGAAAGATATGCAGCGGCGGCGTTGCCCTTTCGGATCTATCTTTTTTTGCTGCCCCTGCGGATAACGACCTATGGGAATATCCTGGTGGCCCTGGGAAAACCCCAGGTTGTCTTTCGGACCTGTCTTTTAAGTATGATATTGAACCTCATTCTGAGCATTTTCCTGGTTAAAACCCTGCTCGATTCAGGCTATGAAAAAGCCTATGTAGGGGCAGCGATTTCAACAGTGGTGGTGACTTTTATTCAAATCTCTATTTATCTTACGGTTATTACCCGGACGATAAAGGTTGGTCTCAAGGGGGTATTTCCGTTTTTAGAAATGGGAAAAATCGCCGCTGTTTCATTACTAAGCGTGTTAATCTGTACGGTTGCCCTATTGGTTTTTTCCAATAACCTAACAATTTTGATCGCTGCCTTTCTCCTTTTCAGTGGGACATTCCTTTTTAGCATAGACAGGTTTAGAATCAGCGGTTTTGTGCTCAAAGACTGGAGAAAATTTCTGGGATTTGGGGAAAGAAAGGTGTAGACAAATGAGAACTTATCTTGTAAATGGTATCCTTCTTTTGGCATTTATTCTTGTCCAGGGTTCCTTAATATCGGTCCGGGCGGGAGTGTCATCCGAACATACGATTTTATTTGAAAGAAATGACATTCGAACGGATAAAAGGGGAGAGTATGATGTAATCTATCTGGGGAACTGTGATATTTCCCGGGATGAAGGGAAACCTCAACTTCCCGTATACTATTTCTCGATAGAAATTCCTTTAAATCAAATTATCGAGGGGGTTGAGGTAGTATTAACCACAAGCGAGAATCTACCGAACAATTTTTACGTGTTTCCAGCCCAACCATCCTCCATCTTAATGAAAGAGGGGGAACAGATTACCTTCACCCCGCCCGATGAAGTTGTTTATAATTCCAGCGACCTGTTTCCCCCACGGATTATTGAGGCGGGGAAGCCCGGTTTTAAGCGGGGAACCAAACTTGCCAGCTTGAAGATATATCCGCTGCAGTATCGGCCCGCTGATGGGACGATGATTTTTCATTCAGAGATAAAATTCCGGATTCATTATTCTTTGCTTGAAGTGAGCGAACAAGGAATCAGATCGCTGATGGATACAGAAGACGCTCCTCAAAAGCAGTATGTAATTATAACTGATGAGTCCTTAGTTAACGCTTTCCAGCCCCTGGGTGACTGGAAGAGGAAAAAGGGGGTTCCTGATACGATAGTTACCACATTATGGATTTATAGTCAGTACCCTGGCACCGATGACCAGGAGAGGATAAGAAATTTTATTGTAGATGCCTATCAAAATTGGGGAACGGTTTGGGTTCTTTTAGGTGGGGATACCGATGTGATACCGGCACGGGTAGCTTTTGCGATGGACTGTGAGGCCGGTTTTCATGATGATGAGAACGAATTACAAGCTGATCTTTACTATGCCGCCTTGGACGGGAACTGGGATGAAAATCAAAACCAAATCTATGGTGAGGTTGCCGATAGCGTTGATCTGTATCCAGAGGTATTTGTGGGACGGGCCCCGGTCAGCACCCAGGCTCAGGCCCAGGTTTTTGTGGATAAGATATTGACGTATGAGAAGAATCCGGACCTGAGCTATCTTGATCAAGCGCTGTTTTTTGCCGAAATTCTGTGGTTTGACCCATACACGAACGAGGGGATTGCCAAGGATATGATTGATGAGCAATTTCTGCTGCCCCAGTTTGATCCGGTCACCAAGCTTTACGAGGCCAACGGAAACGAATCCCCGGCTTTGGTTATCGCCGCCATAGAGTCTGGTCAGAATATTATTAATCATGCCGGACACGGTGGAACAGCCGCCATGGGAGCCGGCGCCGGAACCCTGCGCAATGCGGATATAGATAGCCTTAACCATCCAGATAAATACGGCGTTCTCTTTTCTATCGGGTGCTGGACGACGGCCTTCGATTATGACTGCATTGCCGAACATTGGGTGCAAAATCCGGCTGGCGGGGGGGTGGCCTTCATCGGGAACTCCCGATACGGATGGGGCTCGCCGGGAAATCCAGGATACGGTATCTCCGACCTGTTCGACCGACGGTTCTATCAGTCTATTTTTGAGGATGAAATTTACAATATCGGGGCGGCCCTGGCGGGGGCAAAAGCCCATTTCATTCCCGTCTCCCAGGGGGAAAATGTCTATCGGTGGCATCAATATCAGCTTACCCTGCTGGGCGACCCGCAGATGCCCCTGTGGACGGATGTTCCCCATAACCTGACCGTATCTTTTCCCCACCAGATTCCCGTTGGGCAAAACAACTTTACGGTTACGGTTACCGATAGTTCAGACCGGTCTATTGAGGGGGCCAGGGTCTGCCTGTTTAAGGAAAATGGGGTTTATAAATTTGGGTTCACCGACATCAGCGGACAAATAACCTTTGATATTGCTCCTATTTCCCCCGGGGATATGGATGTTACGGTGACAGCTCATAATTTCTTGACGTTTGAGGAAGCGGCATCTGTCTTCGCCGAGGGGCCTTATGTGGGGGTCTCGGACGTCCAATTTGAGGATGCCAATAGCGATGGAACCTTAAATCCCGGGGAAAGAATAGAGATGTCGCTGACCTTGAAGAATTTCGGCAATCAGACCGCCCAGGAGGTTGCGGTGGATTTTTCTACCTCCTGTCCCTTTATTACCATTCTCAACTGGAATGGGGATTTCGATGATATTGTCCCAGGCGATTCGGTCACCGTGGACAGTGCAGTGGTTTTTGATCTCTCCGGGGACTGCATGAACGGAAAGGTGGGTTATCTCGACTTGCTGGTAAGCGATGCCGAAAACCATAACTGGCCGCATACCATTGGGATAACGGTGGCCACACCGATTTTGGGATTTGGGAATTATACCATAGATGATGGGGATAGTCTACCTGAGCCCGGCGAAGAGGTGGCAATGATAGTTATCTTAGAAAATAAGGGCTTAGCCTATGCTGCAAATACCAGTGCCATCCTGACAACCCTGGATGAATACCTGACCGTTACCGTGGATAGCGCAGGGTATGGGAATATTATTCCCGATTCATCGGGCACCTCTTCAACTGCTTACCAGCTTTCTATCGCCGAAAATTGTCCTGATACCCACTTTGCCTTCTTAAATCTAAATTTGTTTACCGGGAACTATACGTTTTCTGATACGTTCATCTTTGCAGTAGGCGAGGCCGGTTTCTTCGATGATATGGAAAGCGGGGAAGGGGGATGGACCCATTCCGGGGATGACGATTTATGGGGAATCTCATCAAATAGATCCCATTCCGGTAGCTATAGTTGGTACTGCGGTGAGGAAGCTGACTCCCAATACCATAATGATATGGAGGCCTCACTGGTCTCCCAGGAGATTATCTTACCCCCGGCTTCTTATCTGAGCTTCTGGCATTGGTATGAAGTGACCATCTATGGGGTGGATGGTTTTTATGTGGAGATCACGGATGATGGGGGTGAAAATTGGACCACCTATGATTTTATCGGCAGTGGAGGGGCTTTGGTTAATCCCCTGCTTC
>JADHWK010000021.1 GCA_016783505.1 Candidatus Zhuqueibacterota bacterium
TTTTTTGCAGATCTCAATGTCCGTGAACCAGGCGCTTACGTAGATGACCATAATATCCGGTTTCATCCTTCGGGCCTGGGCCACAAAGTCAAACCCGTCAAGCCCCACCATGCGGATGTCCGTCACAACAAGCTCCGGCCCAAATTGGCCAAAGACATTCAGGGCTTCTTGCCCATTGGCGGCCGTTCGAATGTCAAAGTCCTCCATTTCAAGCATATCTTTCATGAGCTCAAGCATCTCACTCTCATCGTCCACTACCAGAATACGACGGCGTACTGGGATCTTTTGTTGGGTCTGGTCCCCAGCAGGCTCTTCAACCCTCTTTTCAGGTATTGATGGTATGGTTTTTGGGGGTGTCGGGGTTTCCTGGGGCGGGCCAGGCCGCCCGAGTTTAACCCGTTCTCCTATGATATCCGCTATATCCTGTGTCGGGGTTTCCCAGGCCGGGCCGCGTCGCCTGAGAGTTCTTTCCTCCCTTATCTTCTCTTCTTGTAGGACCTTCTTGATGATTGTTTTTTCCTGGTAACGACGCCAGAATTGTCGTTCCCTTTCCTCCTTCTCCTCCCTTTGCTTTCTTAAAACCAGAAGGATCTGGGGAACGAGGCCGAGAAAGATCCAAAGGGTAAATCCGGAAGCGAGAAGAAAAGCTATGGATTTAACAGTATCGGACATGATTTCACAGCCCTAAAGAGCTTATTCATTCTCAAAATTAACAACTGCATCTTGGAACGTCATTACAAACCAAACAAAGGCAGATGGGCTAAGGGACGGCCCACGACGACATTTTCCCTTCGGGGGCATAGCCAAAAAAACATCTAATTACTAAACCGTTGTATTTTTCAGTTTGTCGTGTTTTATACCCAATGTCATTCCCGCCATGCCTGGTAGGGCAATCATTAAGCGGGAACCTATTTCCAAACCTATGGATTCCTGTTAATCCCGAAGTTTCGGGACAGGAACGACAGGTTTTATTCAAATGGCTAACGGTTTACGATTTTTACAATAGTTTTGTAATTAGTGAAAACTTGTCTATATGAGTCACCCAACGTGGGAGAATTGACCCCGTTTTTGTAGCTAAACCGCCCTGATTAAGAGTCAGTTGCTCTGCTTGGTTGAGCTATGGACGCTTGGTGAGGGTAGGGAGAATCGAACTCCCGACCAACGGCTTAAAAGGCCGCTGCTCTACCAGCTGAGCTATACCCTCTTACTGAGATCAAAAATGATTCTTTCCAAATTTCATTTGAGAAAAATCCGATCAGTCCGGTATCATCAGACGGGCCTGTTGCAGAACTATCGCACAGGAATAAATTCCTATGCTAACCCTAAGAAAGTATGTTGAAACATACTGTTATTAGTCCCGATGCTTCGGGACAAAATCCTAAACAAGACAATTTGGAAGGTTTTTTCCTTGCTTTTTGCGAAAGAGTCGGTAACGTTTTGAATCCGCCTGCGGCGTGACGATATTTGTGTTTTGGGTTTATTTCAATAGAACACTACAAATTTCTTACACGGAATGAATAACATTAAAATCACAAGCAATTTAAATATAACAAAAAAAGGAGGTTTTATCAACAGAATATTAATCTATCAGAATAGTTTTTTTTCGGTCTGAACCAAGGGATAGGATGTTGATTTTTACACCGAGGAGGTCTTCTAAAAAGGAGACATATCTCCGGGCCTGAACCGGTAGGTCGGGGAAGGCCCTAACTCCGGTGGTGTCATGACGCCATCCCTCAAAATCCACATACTGGGGATGGCAGGAATCAAGGATGTTGGGGTCACCGGGGAAATAGTCAAGGTTTTTCCCGTTGACCTGATAGGCCGTGCAGACCTTTATTGTTTCCAGTTGGTCGAGGACGTCCAGTTTGGTCAATGCCAGCCCGGTTACGCCGTTAATCAGGACGGAATGGCGTGTCAGGATCCCGTCAAACCAGCCGCAGCGCCTGGGTCGGCCCGTGGTGGCCCCGTATTCGTGGCCCATCTCCCTTAGCTTATCCCCAAGTTCATCCCGGACTTCGGTGGGAAAAGGGCCGTTTCCCACCCGGGTGGTGTAGGCTTTGACAACACCGACGACCCGGTTGATACGGCTGGGGGCCAGGCCCAATCCGACGCAGGCTCCCCCCGAAGTGGGATTGGAGGAGGTAACGTAGGGATAGGTGCCCATATCAACGTCCAGCAGGGTGCCCTGGGCACCCTCAAGTAGTATTTCCTCGCCTTCCTCTATGGCCTTATTTAACAGAATCGTAGTGTCGGCAAGGTAGGGCTTAAGTTTACGGGCATACTCAACATAGGATAACAGGACCTCCTCCTCTTCCAGACCCGGGATCCCGTAAATGCGATCCAGGAGGAGATTTTTCTCCCGGATATTCCTAACTAGTTTATCCTCGAAAAGTTTGATATTATCAAAATCCCCGATCCGAATACCCCGGCGGCTGATCTTATCCTCGTAGGCGGGGCCGATCCCCCTGCCGGTGGTGCCGATACACCCGGAACCATCCCCCCGCTCGCGGGCGGCGTCCAGCAGCTTGTGATGGGGGAGGACGAGATGGGCCCGGTCGCTGATCCAGAGCCTTCCCTCGGGGCTTATACGCCTCTTTTGGAGAAGATCAATCTCAGCCAAAAGCTCCTCCGGATCAACCACCACCCCGTGACCGATGAGGCATGTTACACAGGGATGGAGGATGCCGGTGGGGATCAGGTGCAGGATGATCTCTTCACCGTTAACCACTACCGTGTGCCCGGCGTTGGCCCCCCCTTGGTAGCGAGCCACGACATCAACGTTATCACTTAAGAAATCAACGATCTTTCCCTTCCCCTCATCCCCCCACTGAAGACCGACAACGACGGTGACGGACATAATTTGAAGTTTTTGTTATTTTAATGAAATTGAAAGGCGGACAACCAAAATCCAAACCTTGTTCTTTTTTTTATCATTCTAAATGTAGCCGCAGGTCACGCCATAGGCGGATCTGCCTCAGGCACGACTTCATGCCTGCGGTCGGTTAGGTGCTCGACCGAACGGTAATTCCGCACCCATAAAGGGTGCGGCTACATCTATTAAATTCTCATCTTCTCAACAAACACAGTTATAGTGTAATAGACAACAAAAAGCTCCGGCAGTTCTTACCGGAGCTTATCCTACCCCCTGTTTTGGATAGGACTTAGGGTCTTCTCCCTTTTGCCTCGGCCCTTCGCTGCCATTCCACCAGAATGGGGCTGGCCACAAAGATGGAAGAATATGTGCCCACTACCACCCCGATAAGCAGGGCGAGGGCGAAGTTGTGGATGACCTCACCCCCGAAGAGGAACAATATTACTACCACCATTAAGGTGGTCAATGAAGTAATGATCGTTCGACTTAAGGATTGATTGATGCTGGCGTTGATAATGACCTCATAGGGGTCTTTTCGCATTGCCTTTACGTTCTCCCGAATGCGGTCGAACACCACAATGGTATCGTTCAATGAATACCCCACGATGGTCAGGAAGGCGGCCACGATGGCCAGGGAGATTTCCAGATTAAGCAGGGAGAAGATGCCCAGGGTGATGAGCACGTCGTGGAAGAGAGCGGTGATGGCGGCCAGGGAATATCTGAGGTTGAAACGGATGGAAAAGAAAACTACCAGAATAATGGAGACTACAATCAGATAGCCGATCCCGATGGTATTCCGAATAAAGGGCCAGAAGGAAAGCGCCAGGATGATGAACAAAAGAATAATCAGTGTGATGATCCCGACAAGGGATTCCTTTTCAAACCTAAGTGAGATGTAGATGGAGATCAGGATAATGGCCCCCAGAAAGGCCAAAAGGGCGTTTCCCCGCAGCTCGCTGCCGATCTTGGGTCCCACCTTTTCGGACCTTAGCACCTGAAAGGGGTTGTCGGGAAAGGCATCTTTTAGTGTTTGTTGAATATCCTCGCGGGTTTCCATACCCCTTTCTGTTTCTTCAGCCCGGACGAGAAATTCCCCCCCGGAGCCGAACTCCTGTATTTCACTCCTCCCCAATCCGATTTTTGTCAGGGCCTCCCGAATCTGACCGACGGTCACCGGCTTATCAAACTGGATTTGCAGGAGGGTTCCCCCCTGAAAATCTATACTGTAATTAGGACCATTATGTAAGATCAGGGAGACCAGTCCGATCAGGATCAGGGTGCCGGAGACTAAGAAGGCAAAGGTCCGTTTTCCCTGAAAGTCAATGTGGGGTTCTTTAAAAAAGCGCATAATTTAGTTATTAGGTTATTAAGTCATTAAAAAATAATTAATTTTTGCCATTTAGATTAAAATCATGTCATTAGAAGAATAGGGATATAACAATTAACTGGAGCGGGAGTTTAACAATCGGTCAGGTCAGTCTTGTCAGTTAGGCGCCCGACCGATGTGAATTTGCAATTCTAGCCCACGATCTTACGATCCAACAACCTAACAGCTTAATTACTTAATGACTTAATGACCAAATGACCCGATGATCTTACCAAAACCGACCTTTTACAATTAAGAACAACATTATTAATTTTTGGGGGACACTCAACTTAGATACTGAGCGTCTTGACCTCCATCCGGTCGGTCATGTAATCAAAGATCACCCGGGTGACTACCAGGGCGGTGAACATTGAGGCGATGATCCCGATCATCAGGGTGAGGGCAAACCCCTTGATGGGGCCGGTGCCGAACTGGTAGAGGACGATGCCGGCGATAAAGGTGGTCACGTTGGCGTCCAGGATGGTTCTGAAGGCCCTCGAGTAACCGTTGGCGATGGAAGCACGGATGGTCTTACCCGTACGTAGCTCCTCCCGGATACGCTCAAAGATGAGGACGTTAGCATCCACCGCTATACCGATGGTAAGGATGATGCCGGCAATTCCGGGCAGGGTCAGGGTGGCGTGGAAGCCGGCCAGGACAGCAAAGATGAAAAGGATGTTTAAAAACAGGGCCAGGTCGGCGATTAGTCCGGCTATCTTATAGTAAAAGAACATAAAGCACACCACCAGGACGAGGCCGATGACGGCCGCGTTTTTGCCCATCCGGATGGAATCGCGTCCCAGCGAGGGTCCCACGGTTCTTTCCTCGACTATGTTTACCGGAGCCGGCAAAGCCCCGGCCCGGAGGACGATGGTCAGGTCCCTAGCTTCGTTCATGGACTCGGACCCCTCAATAATGGAGCGGCCGTCGGGGATCTTTACCTTGATGACCGGGGCCATGTAGACCTTGTTGTCCAGAATGATGGCCAGCCGTTCCCCAATGTTGGCGCCGGTTACCCGGGAGAAGATGCGGGCCCCCTTGCGGTTCATATTAAGGGCTACGATAGGCCGCCCGGCGGTTTTGGGATCGTAACCGGAACCGATCTCCACCCGGGCCTCGGCCACAGCAGAGCCGGTTAGCTCGGGTTTGGGATTAACGACGTATAATGTATAGTAAAGATTGCCATCCCCGAGGAGATCAGTCTTACTGGACCACAGGAATTCAGCCTCCCTCTCATAAAGTTTTCGGATATCTTCTCGTTCTATGATAGCCCGTAGGGCAGCGGCGTTCTTTTCGGGTACCTTGATGTCGTTTTGAAAACCCCGGACCAGGGCGGAGAAGGGCCGATCCTCAAAGATGCGCTCGTCCACCACCAGGGTAGCGTCTTCCCCTTTTTCGAGGGGGATCTTCGGGGTCTCCCCAAAAAGTTCCTCCACTGAGATTTCCTTGTCCTGGCTTTCCACCGCTGGCTCCTGTTCGGCTTCCTGGGCTTTTGCGGTGTCGGGGGCTTCTTTTTCTTTAAGGGTTTCCACCGCTTCCGGGATGCCCTCTTCTCCACGCAGGACGTCGTCTATGGAGGAGATGAGATTTTGCGTATACTGGGCGGGTTTTAAAAGTTTAAACTCTAACAAGGCTGTTTTTCCGATTAGCGACTTGGCCCGGTCGGGGTCGGTTATCCCGGGGAGTTCGATGATCAACCGCCGACTTCCCTGCCTCTGGAGCAGGGGTTCGGATACCCCGAACTGGTCCACCCGGTTTCGGAGGATCTCAAGGGTGCGGTTGATAGCATCCTTGGCCTCCTTGTCAATCCAGTCCAGGATTTCTCCCTCGGTATCGCCACCCTCGTCAAAGTAACGGACCAGGTTGACCCCCGCATCCCTAAAGGTGCGGTTTAAAATAGAGAAGAAGTCCTCATCTGAGGTCGCCATCTCCCCTTCAATCTGCTCTTTCAGCCCGGAGAATTTTTCATCCTTGTTCTTGACCAGGTTGTCAATCAGTTGGACCAGGTCAACCTCAAGCACTAAGTGCATCCCACCCTGAAGGTCCAGCCCCTGTTTGATGGTTTTGGCCTTAAGCTCCATCAACTCCGCCTGATCAAGCTCAGCCAGTTCATCCTCGCTCAGGGTGCTGTAGCGGTAGGCGGGATAGAGGAAATATAAAGAGAGGATGATGAATAGGGAAATCAGTATAATCCGAAAGGTGTAATTTCGCTTCATTTTTCAGTTTAAAATTAAGTTTGAACCACGGGGGAAAATATAAGGCAATTTTTCTTAAAAGTCAATGTTTTTTTAAGTTCGTGTTTTCCAAAAAACTGACAGACCTGACAAAGATGACAAAAAATCTTGTCACTTTAATTTAATCAAAAAACCCTCTATTTTCAACAAAAAATCCGTTATCCAATTGTCGAAACAATGTTTTTTATCCAAAAGCCTTCTTGAAATCTTCGGGAACCGGGACGGGTTTGTTGTTCCCGTCCAGAAAGACCGCCGTGATCTCGGCGTCTAAAATTTCCAGGTTGCTCTTTGGGTTTCTTATCTTCTGTATCAAGGTAATGCTGCTGTTTCCAAACCTTTTGACATAGCCGCTGATCTCCAACACATCCCCCATAAAGGCCGGAGCTTTGAAATCCAGACGGGCAGACGCAACAACGAAGTAAATGCCCCTCTTGAGAAAGTATTCAAACGAAAGCCCCACCTGTTCGAGGTACTCCACCCTGGCCTGTTCCAGGTAGTTCATGTAGACGGCGTTGTTCACGTGACCGTAGAGGTCCACCTCATAAGATCGGACTTTTATGGTAGTAGTGAATCGTTTTGCCATTCGTTTATTCTTCATCCCTTAATTTTTGGTATCAATTCAGTCCCTCAGGTCACCCTGGGAGCGTAGCCTCCTATGGACCGGGCAGGCGAAGACACCAAGATTCACCAGCTGGCGGATTCTTTTAATAAGGGTTTAAAACCTGTGTCTTTACTTTGTGTCTTGGTGCCTTAGTGGCGGAGCTGTTTCAATTTTTGAATCTGCTTCTTCACCCAATCCGCTTCTTCATGGTCTGGATGGTTTAACAAAAATTTTTCGTATTCGGCAATGGCCCTTTCCTTGTCCCCGGCCTTCTGGTAGGTATAGCCGATATATTCCTCGGCCTCAACCGCCAGTTCGCTTTCCGGGTAAAGTGATAGTAATTCCCGGAATTTTCTTACCGCCTCCTCATAGAGTTTTCCCCTCAGTCGCTGGCGAGCGATCTGGAACAGGGCGTCATCGCTTTTTCCGAGATTGTTTTCAGGATCGAGGTCAACAACCTTTTGGTAGATGGCATCCGCCTTTTCCCGTTCCCTCCGGCCGGAGTATTTCTCGCCAATCTCCATTAGTAAGTCCAGACTGTCAGGACGTTCCTTTTCCGATTCCAGCAAGGCGGCCAGGGTGCCCTTCCCTTGCTGGTAGTCGCGAATCTTTTGGATGAATTCCTGGGGGGGAAAGTAACCGTACAGCCGGTCCACCTCCTGGCCGTTTGGGTCCAAATAAACGATAGTTGGATAGCCGGCAATCCGGTAATTCTGTGCCAAAATCGTATCTTCTTTGGCGTTGACCTTCAGCATGACGAAGTCTTTGGAGAATTTGATAAATTCCTCATCGGTAAAAGTGGAGTCCGCTAATCTCTGGCACCATGAACACCGGTCGGTATAGAAATCAATCAGGATTCCCCTTCCTAACTGTTGGGCTTCCTCTATCGCTTGATCGTATGACGATGCCCAGCGGATTTCCTCAACCCCTGATTTTTGGCAGCCCCATACGGACAGTAAAATTATCAAAAGGATTATTCTATTCTCAAGCTTCATGTTGACCCATTTCTTAAATTTCAGAACTCATGACAAATCAATTTTAAAGATGGCTCTTCCCACATGAAAGGGTGATTACCACCCAGCCTACACTTCATCCTTTTTACAAGTCCCCCATATTAAGGGGGGATTTAGGGGGGTGTTAAAACCTATTAAACGTTATTAAGACGTTATCCCTACTTTCCTCCCTCTCAATCCAATCCCTAATAAATGCCATTACACCTTCCATGTTGTTTTTTATATCAGAAACATAAAACCCTAAAAATTTTATACCTTGTTTTTCGATTTCCCTCTGTCGTATCTTATCCCCTTTGAATTTATTTTCATGACTGATGCTATCAATTTCAATCGCCAAACGAAGTCTGCTGCAATAGAAATCTACAATGTAATTCCCAATAGGCTTTTGCCGGGTGAATTTATAGACTTTTACCTGTCTTCCTTTGATTTGCATCCAAATTAGAACTTCAGACAAGGTGCCTTCCCTACGCAATCTTCTTGAAAGTGCTTTCAGTTTTGGATTGTAATAAGTTTTCTTTAGCATGTCTTAAACACCCCCCTTTCATTCCCCCCTTCTTAGGGGGGATGACCACTTCACCCATCGCCATCCATGAACAGGAAATCTTACAAGTCTTATTAGTGGGAAAGAACTTTTGGAACCTTTATGAACAGGTATCGAATATTTGATTACCCACACAAAGTCGGGAAGAACCTTAAAAATCTTCATGTAATTCTTTAACAACATCAATGACGGTTCCATCACGGAATTCTATCAGAGCGACGATGCGATCGCCGAAGGTAGGTTTGGCCGGGGTGCCCGTCATGTCATGGGCTATTTTTTTAAGCTTTTCGATGGGCATGATGGGCAGGGTGCTCCCTTTGAGCCTATCCAGCAGGTCCTCACGGCGGGGGTTAATGGCGATGCCCCTTTCGGTGACGATAACATCTATCATCTCCCCGGGGGCGGTCACCGTGGTCACCTCGTCCACGACAATGGGCAGCCGGCCCCGAATCAGGGGAACCGTGATCATGGTAAGCTGGGCGTCGGCGGCGTCGGTGAAGCCCCCGATGCCGTGCAGGAGCCAGCCGTCGGAGTGGGTGTTTACGTTGACGTTAAAATCAAGATCAATCTCCGTTCCCCCGAGGACGGACACTTTCACTAGGGAAGCAAAGCACCCCTTAGTATGGTAATTATAGGACACGAATGGATTGGTCTCAATGTGGAAGGGGTTATCCCTTAGGGAGCGAACACCGGTCAGGTCGAAGGCCTGACCGTCGAGGATGTACTTCACCCGCCCCTCGTTCAACAGGTTAACTAACACCTCGGTTGATCCCCCCCGGGCGAATGCGGCGGTGACTCCCTTCCGCCCCATGATCTCGGCTAAGTATTTGATGAAGGCCAACGATACCCCCCCGGCTCCGGCCTGGAACGAGAAATCCGGTTCATCAAGAAGCCCCGAGTCTTCCACGAATCGGGCGGCGTACTGGGCGATCAGAAGCCGGGTGGGGCTGCGGGTGATGCGAGTGGTCCCCGAGACAATCTGGGCCGGGTCGCCCAGAGAGTCAATCTCGACCACATAATCAATGTTTCCCCCTTCGATGCTCCAGGGGAAGCAGGGGAAGGGGACTAAGTGGTCGGTGACCACCACCACCCTATCGGCATATAAAGAGTCTGCCAGGGCGAACCCTAATGGACCGCAGGCCGAAGGGCCGTTTACTCCGTTGGCATTCCCGTGGCGATCGGAACAGGGGGCGGCGATAAAGGCCACATCAATGGGAAGGTCCCCGTCCTGGATGGCCCGGTAGCGACCTCCATGGGAGCGCAAAATGGCCGTTCCCCTCATCTTTCCCAATGAGCAGGCTTTTCCCACCGGTCCGTTCATGGAACCCTCGATATGGTGGATCACACCGCTTTCGATATGCCGGACCAAGGGTTCGTGGCAGGGGAACAGGGCCGATGGGGCCGGGACCAGATCCTTCAGCCCCCGCTGGGCCAGCTTGTCCATCACCAGATTGACCAGCCGATCCCCGTTCCGCAGGTGATGATGAAACGAAATGGTCATACCGTCCTTGATGTCACAGGCATTGATGGCCTCGTCCAGAGAGGTTAACAGCTTGTCCTGGTATTGGCTGGCGGCCCGAATCGGAGGGCCGATCTTTCTTCCACCGCCCTCATCGGAGTTTGCTCCACCAAAGGGCTTCAGCTTCCTGCCGTCAATCTCCTCGGGGATCAACCTGCCGACGGCGTTTTCGATTATTTTCATAGCTCTGTTATCTCTTTAATTTTTGTAAATGTAAAAGGTGCGTTTAATCTTTAATCATTTACTCCTCATGGAATACGAGTAAAACATAATTTACTAACATTGGAATGTGAGTAAAATATATTTTACTAACAATCCAAGAAAACCCTCATTCAAGAAAAAAGACGGGCACTAGCCGTCTATATGAGACAACTTCTTAAAAATTGGTCAGACGCCTGACTGATTTACACTTTGCATTTTACATTTTGCAATTTGAAGCTTCGCCAAATTTATGTTGTTTCCCCTCTCGTCGGGTTGCTTGCCCGGTCCGCCGTGCCCGGCTAGGGTAGGAGGCTACGCTCCCAGGGGGGCGAAGCTTCGCTAGATGAATTCTATTCTGATTCTAACAATCCCATTCTTTTTGCCAATTCCAGTGTCCTTCGGGCCCGGGCAGCCACCGGGGCATCTATCATCTTCCGGCCCAACGAGGCGACTCCAGATCCCTTTTCTTCCGCTTCCCTTAAGGCGGCCAATACCTTCTGGGCGTGCTCAATTTGCTTCGGGGTGGGAGCAAAAGCCCGGTGAACCGGCTCAATCTGACCGGGGTGGATCAAGCCCTTGCCGTCGAAGCCCAGGGAGATGGCCTCTTTAGTGCTGGCGATCAGGCCCTCGGTGTCGGCCACATCCGAGAAAACGGTGTCAATGGCCTGGACGCCGGCGGCCCGGGCAGCCAACACCAATTGACAGCGGGCCAGGTAGCTTTCCCGGCCCTCCTTGGTCCGGTCGGTCCCGATGTCGGCGGTGAAGTCCTCAGCCCCGAAGCAGATGGCCACCACCCTGGGGCTGGCGGAGGCGATCTCAAAGGCGAGCAGTACCCCCTTAGCCGACTCAATGATGGGCATCAAGAAGGTCTCCTTTTTCTGATCGAACCTCTTCTCAATACTGGCGATCCGTTCTTCAACAGCCTGTACATCTTCCTTTCCCTCGCACTTGGGGATGAGGATGGTGTCCGGTCCGGCGGGGATGATCTGCTCTAAATCATCGGCCCCAAACGGGGTCCTAAACGAATTAATCCTCACCATACGCTCGGAGCTTCCGAAATCCACCGCCCGGAGGGAGTTACGAACTAAAATCCGGGCGTCGGGCTTGTCGGCTGGGGCCACCGAGTCCTCCAGGTCCAGGATGATGGCGTCAGCACCGAACAGCCCGGCATTCAGCATCAGGTCGGGGTTGTTGCCGGGGATGTAGAGCCTTGATCTCCTTAACCGATCCCTGGTCACTTGAGGCTGGGGCCCCTTTGCCGGGGGCAGAACCCCGGGACCCTCGATGGGTAAAAGCTCGCGGGCGGCGTCCTCGACCCGGGCCATAATGACGTGGTCCAAGGCCCCCCGATCATTCGCCTTTACGTGTACATGTTGGATACCCAGTTTTTGAAGGGTGTTCTGAATGGTCGCCTTTATTTGTTCCCCAAACAGTGTCTGCACAGAGCTGGTCAGGTCAATCCCAATAACTCCGGTCTCCCGTTTTTCCAGTTCGATGAGAATATCGCCCTTTTCGGCCCGTCCGGATGTTACCGTCATGATTCACACCTTTAATTTTTTATTGCTCTTCCTGGATTAGCGTGTATAAGCATAGGTGATACGCTGTTACATAATTAGGATAAATCCCAAATTCCAAACAATATCAAATGACCAAAATTCCAATTAGTCGGGCGACCGATTGCGAAGCTCGTCTCGTTATTCGGAGGACGGTTGCCGTCAATGTTACACAAACCTTATTCACACGACTGACCTGTTAATCCCGAAGATTCGGGATAACCGAAAACCGCACCACGATGCGAGCCCTGTTAAATGCTCCTAACCTGTTTAACAGGGCGAGTAGCGTAACCGTGGGACGTTTTATGCAACCTAACTAATTTTTTGTTGTAGTCAATTCTTAAAAATTCCAAGACGTTTAGTTACTGTTTAACCAACAGAAATCCGATCATTTGGGGTGGAGGAAAGCGAAGAATCAAAGGGTACCCTCCATCTTCTCTGCTCCCCTGCTCCCCAGCCCCTCTGCTAACATTAATACTAAGATACCTCAACTTTCACTGATTTTACGACTACCCGGCTTGACAAGTTCTATCCCCTGCTGACACAGGGGACAGTCTTCGGGGGAATAATTTCTGACATCCATCTTGATTAAAGAAAAAGTGGGAATATCAAACTTGGCTTTTCCCCCGCTGCGGTCCACCAGACAGCCGAACCCCACCACATCCCCACCCATTTCCCTGACCGCATTCATTACCTCCAAGGCCGACCCCCCGGTGGTGGTCACATCCTCCACTACCAAGGCACGTTCCCCTTTTCGGATCTCAAATCCCCTCCGCAGGGTCATCTTCCCCCCCTCCCTTTCGGCGAAGATAGCCCTTCTCCTCAGCGGCCTGCCCACCTCCTGGGCCACCACGATCCCCCCGATGGCCGGAGCGACGACCACGTCAACCTTGGAATCCGAAAAATAGTTAGCAATCTCCCCGCACAATCGTTCCGCATGCCAGGGATACTGCAGCACCTTAGCGCACTGGAAATATTGGGGGCTGTGCAGGCCGGAGCTCAGCAGGAAGTGGCCGTTCAATAAGGCCCCGGTCTCCTTAAATACTGATAATATCTCTTGTTTACTTAACATTAGGGCTCCGTGGTAAATGAAAACGAAAACGTTGCTGACAATCGGTCTCCACCCTGGGCCCGGCAGGTGGTATCAATTTCGATTTCATAGAGGGTGTTACGAACCAGGTTGTCTACTGGATCAAACGAAAATCGGACGTAATTCGTCCATTCAAAATTCCCATCAACTCCCGGGGAAATGGAAAAGGCATCTTCAACAGATTGTTGATCCATCAGGGTGTTAAACACCACATAAGGGCTGTAGTTAATACTCACCCCCGTAGCCCCGTTGGCTGGCCAGTAGTATTCGACCCTCAACGGCTCCGTGGTAAACGAAAAGCTAAAGGTCTCTTCTAAGTGAAATCCATTTACGTCTTCCGCGGAGGTATCAATCGTTATAGTATAGAGGGTGTTGGAAAACAAATAACGTTCCCACGGTTCAAAATACATAGTGGCAGTACGATGGTAAGAGGAGAATGTAAGATTGCCGGGGTTTTCGGGATTGATACCAAATGCCTCTTCCAAACTACTCGGTTTCATCTGGGTGTTAAAATACATGATAATATGATAACAATGCGTTGATACGTAACTCGAACCATCCTCCGGACGTGTATTTACCCTGATGGGTGCCGTTGTAAAAGAGAAAGAATAATCGAATGACAGGCTATCACCGTCGAGGGTATGGGCACCCATGCCCAATGTTACCGTGTATTCGGTGTTAGGATAAAAGGAATAGGATGCAGAATAGATACAGACACTACGAAACCCATTCCAATCAAAGATGACTTCAATTGATGGATTAATATCAAAGGCATCTTCAACGCTCCCTTGGTCCATATCCTCCCGAAACGAAAAACAAATAGAGGTATTTGGACGAACATCCCGTTGTCCGTCAGAAGGGGAGACAGACCATATTTGATCCGGAAATGGGGAGAGCTCAATTTCCGACACCGCCGTTGTGCTCCCATCGTAAACGATCACATCATACCTTTGTGTGGTCCCGTAACCCTCGGCCGAGACCTCAAGGATATAGACCCCCGGCGGCAGGTCGTCAATCCGATAGCGACCCTCCGAGTCAATCACATCGCTCCCCACCGCCGTCTCCTGAACGGCATCCACCCGGGCGTTGGAATCTGCGGGCTTCACCGTTCCCACAATAGTCCCGTTTTCCTTTTCAACCATCACCGTATACTTATCCTCGCATCCGAAAAACACCCCCATAAAGGCCAGCAGAAGAACGGCCAACCAGAAAGAGGATTTTACTCGCAACATTTCCCCTCCTCCTTTTTTAGGGTACGATGCATCGTGCCTCTACATTTATCCACTTATCATTGAATTTCCCGACCCACCCCTATTACTTAATTTTTCTTATCCGATTTATCGCATCCCTCAATTCAGCCGCCTTCTTCCTGGCTGCCCTTGCAAAATCCTTCCCTGATGAGGCGTAAATAATAGACCGAGAGACGTTAATCAGGGCCAGTTCCCCGTTTTTGTCCGTGCCAACCTTAACAGTTGCCTCCAGATCCCCCCCCTGGGCCCCGATACCCGGTATTAAGATGGGCATCCCAGGGGCCAACCCCCGGATCCTTTTCAATTCCTGGGGCCGGGTGGCCCCCACCACCAGCCCACAGTTATCCCTTACGTTCCATTCACGAACCTTTTCTATTATCCGCTCATATAGGGGAATGCGGCCGTCAGAAAAATACTGAAAATCCCGGGCTCCTTTGTTTGAGGTCAGAGCCAGGATAAACACCCCCCTATCTTCATGTTCGAGAAACGGGGCCACCGAATCGGCCCCCAGAAACGGGTTCACCGTTACCGCATCGAACCCCAAAGAATCGAAAAAGGCCCTGGCATATTGCTTAGCCGTGTTTCCGATGTCCCCCCGCTTACCGTCGGCGATGGTGATGATGCCGGGGGGGATCAGCTTGACTGTTTCCTCCAACCCTTTCCACCCCCCGGCCCCCCGGGCCTCGTAGAAGGCGGTGTTCAACTTATAGGCACAGACTAAGTCTGCAGTGGCCTCCACGATTGCCCGGTTAAAGGCCAGAACAGGTGCTGTTTCTTTCCCAAAGAAGGGGGGGATCTTTTCTATATCCGTATCCAGACCGACACAAAGGAGAGAGTCATTGTCTCGGGAAATACGTTTTAACTTTTCCAGAAATTTCATGTTGGCTCGGGGCAAATGGTATTTTTCTTTAAATTTAACATATTTTGGATAATAATCAATTAAAAAATAAAAATTTTATTGACTAATTTTGTAAAAAGTCTTATTTTACCAAGTAGTATAATACCGAACGGTAAAATATTATTACACCGGTCGGTATTATACCAACCGGTAAAATCTACTGCCTGGTTTTTAAGAAATGGACTCCTAAATTGTAAAACTTGATGCGATGCTAACTACACTGAAAAAATATCCGGCTATTTTGAAATTCTTCTACCAAAACTTATCAGGACCTTTTGAGGAAAAGTTAGATGAATTGCATCCTCTAATGAAAGCAATTATTCATAACTCTCCCTATCTAAAATTTGTGAATAACTTTCTCGAAAATTTTACTTTTTTGGGAAAAGAATATCACAATAAAATTGAAGAAATTTTAAAACGGCCCATTTCTGACCCTAACGGAAACGCTGGTATTGTAGCCTGGCATAATATTTTGGCCGAGTTAACGGCCTTATATATTCTATCAAACAAACTGAATCTCAAAGTAACAGGACTTGAAAGAGTTTCACACCGATATTCTGTACAAAACAGGGGGAAATGTGATTTTAGGGTCGAAAACAATCATAGAGAAATTTACTTTGATGTAAAGGACAAAAGTAGTGAATTAAAGCAAACACCCCCACCCCGTCTTGATAGAAAATTAAAGGAAATAAAAAGCCCCTTTGTGATCAGTCCTCAATTAAGGAATCGTAATTATAAATGTGATAACCTCGATCAAAAAATCGAAACCATTAAAAATGGAATTAATCAAAAGAAAAAAGAGGCAGCTCAGCTAAAAAGACCTTTATATGGATTCAGGTTGGACCTGGAAGATTTCGAGGTTTTTCTCACCCCCAAAAATAAGGACTTGGCAGATAATTATTATGGATCCGATTTTTTTAACCCTGATGATTCAATTGAGGATTCTTCAAATTGGCTATTCGGCGAAAATAGCAAGGTAAAAGAAAGTGAACCAAAAAAGCCTATGGTTAAAATTGCTGAAGAAAAGGGCGCGGACTACTTGATGTGCTTAATAAATCCATGGATCGGAAATGGGATTAAGACATTTGATGATTTCATAAAAGGTCTATTCTCTAACAATGTCAAGACGGCCTACATATTAAAACCCACAAGTGAAAAATGTAAAAGAATAAGAATTTATGAAAGCACCGACATAAGGTTAGGAACAAAAATTTCAGGTATCATAATCTTTTTGTCTAAAGGTCACTTTCGCATTATTAATAATTTGAATAGCAAATATGGATTCTATATATAAAACCCGAATATTATTGCGTGATTAGATATTGGAAGAAATTATAATGAAACTTCCCAAGCTTCAACTTTCCACCCAGATCTTCATCGGAATTCTCATCGGCATCATCGTCGGTGTGCTTTTTGGCGAAAACCTCCAAATCGTCAAATCACTTGGCGATATCTTTATCCGACTTTTAAAAATGATTGTCGTACCCCTGGTTATCATACCCATCACCACCTTCGTCATTACATCTAAAACAGTCCTAAGTTAAGGAGGCATTAACAAATGGTCAAAAAAGACTCTCCAAAATCCTACAACCAATCTGCTAAGTCCGCCTCCCCTAACGAAGGCAACGGAAAACACCGACGCATCCTCTTCGGTATTATCATTGCCATTATCGTCGGCACCCTTATGGGGGGTTGGCTTCCGGATCTCGCAGTGAAAACCTCAATTCTTGGCGAGATTTTCCTAAATTCACTCATGATGATCGTAGTCCCACTCGTTATGTTTTCAATGATCGTTGGGATTACGGGTCTGGGTGATATTCGCAATCTTGGCTCGATTGGGGGGCGTACTATCCTTTATTATATGGTGACAACAGGAATTTCGGTTCTCATCGGCATTATCTTGGTCAATATCGTCCAGCCGGGTAAGGGGATTTCCCACGGTGAGGAACACGCAGAATTTACTTATCTAATTGGTGGCGTGAACAATCGCACAGTCACGTTAACAAACGGAACCTGGGAAAAGACGCGTTATAACGAGAAGTATTTGTTGATTCTACAGGATCAGCAGGTTCAGGGCACCATTGAATCTATTTCCGAGAATTCTGCGACGGTGAAGTTGTGGGAATCACGTCAAGCAGGCGATGTGTTCTATATCCCCGCAGAGGATGGCACACGCTTGCCGTTTCGTCGTGTTAGGGGACGGCTTGTGTCTGCCGAACCAGAGCTTGTCCCTTCTGGGAAGGGTGTTGAAATCGCCTTACCCGTTGTCCAGAAATTGCGTGGCAAGAAAGAGAGGGGTATCGGTAACACGCTGAAGGAGGTCTTGGTCGGAGACAAAGCAATCGGAAAAGAGGGAATGATTCCACGCAACATTTTCAACGCGATGGTGCGTATGGACATCCTCCCATTGATTGTTTTCTCACTTTTGTTGGGTGCGACGCTTTCCGTCCTTGGTGAACGAGGACGCTCTGCCATTGATGTGATCTCGATTCTAAATGATGCTGTAATGCGACTTGTCCACTGGATTATGGTCGTCGCGCCAATTGGCATTTTTGGATTAATCGCAGCGCGTATTGGTCACGCCGGAGGATTTAGCGGTTTTCTGCCGGAACTGCTTGCACTGGGGAAATATTTTTTCACCGTTTTGCTGGGGCTCGCAATGCATGGTTTCATTGTACTGCCACTCATCCTCCTGCTCATCGGACGACGAAATCCTCGACTGTATGTAATAGGTGTGGGTTCAGCTCTGCTGAACGCTTTCTCCACAGCGTCGAGCTCTGCCACTCTGCCGTTGACCATGGAGGGCGTCGAGAAGGAAAATGGGATCTCAAATCGGACGGCAAGTTTTGTTCTGCCACTTGGCGCCACAATTAACATGGACGGTACTGCCCTCTACGAAGCCGTCGCCGCGATGTTCATCGCACAAGTTTATGGAATATCATTAGGGCCGCTGGAACAAATGGTCATTTTCCTGACGGCGACGTTGGCGGCTATCGGTGCAGCAGGGATTCCCGAAGCGGGACTCGTCACAATGGTAATTGTCCTTAGAGCCGTTGGGTTACCGATCGAAGGTATTGGGCTCATCCTAACGATTGATTGGCTCCTGGACCGATTCCGCACGACCGTCAATGTCTGGGGTGATAGTGTCGGCGCAGGTGTTATCGAGACACTTGAAATGAAACGATGATTTGTTTTAAAACAGGTGAACCTCACGCTTGAAGGAATCGGCATCATCACCGCTGTGGATAGAATCCTCGATAGGTGCCGAACCACTATGAATGTCTGGGGTGATCGGTGGGCACCCGGATTATTGCCCATCTGGAAGGAAAAAACTGAAATGGAATAATGGAAGGATAGGGGAAAGCCCATATTCTCCTACCCTCTCTTGTTAACTTACATATTCATTTTACGACAAATTTGTCGTATACATTTTTATCGTAATAAGGAGGAAATATGCTTAATTACATCTGGCTTGCTCTCATGGTAATTGCAATAATCGTCGGAGCAATCAATGGACGTATTGAGGAAGTCACAAAAGCCGCTGTGGAAAATGCCAGTACTGCTGTGGATATTTCTCTGGGGCTCATCGGTATAATGGCTTTGTGGTTGGGAGTCATGAAAATCGCTGAGAAAGGGGGAATTATTCAAATTCTATCACGGGCAATTCGTCCTATTGCGCGTTTTCTATTTCCAAGGATACCCAAAGACCATCCAGCTATCGGAGCAATGCTAATGAATATCATAGCTAATTGGCTGGGACTTGGAAATGCGGCTACACCCCTTGGTTTGAAAGCGATGGAAGAGCTACAGACCCTCAACAAGTCCAAGGATACTGCTACCAACGCCATGGTTGTTTTTCTCGCTCTAAATACGGCAAGCATTACTATTATACCAATGACTGTCATCGCTGTTAGAGCAAAACTTGGTTCAGCCAACCCCTTTGAAATTATCAGCACTGCAGTATTTGCGTCTACATGTGCTACAATTGCAGCAGTGACAGCTGCTAAGTTGATGCAAAAGCCACGTGTAATACGAAGATCCGATCCGGATCTCACAGACAGAGGCAGGAAGAAAGGAGAAGAAGATGCTTGATTCCCTCTCTACCGCAGCAGCTATAGATACAATAAATCAGGTAGTCCAAACAGCTACTGGTGGTTCAGAGTCCCTTTTTGTTATCATTATGAAGGGATTCTCAAACTATGCTATACCTTTTCTATTGCTTGTAATTCCGATTCTTGGATTCGCTAAAAAAGTAAAGGTATACGAGGCATTTGTTGATGGCGCCAAGGAGGGATTCCACGTGGCAGTGCGAATTATCCCCTACTTGGTAGCCATCTTAGTGGCCATTGGGATGTTCCGGGCTTCAGGGGCCATGGACTTCTTCGTCAAGCTCCTTTCGCCCCTCACCAACCTGGTCGGCATGCCCGCCGAAACCCTGCCGGTGGCCCTGATGAGACCGCTGTCGGGCTCGGGGACGTTGGGGCTGGTCACCGAATTGATGAATCAATTCGGCCCCGACTCCTTCATCGGACGGCTGGCCTCAACCATGTTTGGCAGCACCGAGACCACCTTTTACGTGCTGGCGGTTTACTTCGGTTCCGTGGGCATCCGTAGGACCCGCCACGCCGTGGCCGCTGGCCTGATCGGCGACATCACCGGACTTTTAGTAGCGGTGCTCATCTGCCGGGTGGTCTTTTTGTAATTTGGGGACATCAAAACAATTAAAAAAAATCCTTGACTTTTTTGTTTTTTTTTATTATAATATGGTCGAATCGGTTCGATTTTATTCTTTTATACTTACCCATAGATCGTCCCTCCAGTTACCGCAATTTCCTTTTATTTTATAAAACCGTTTCGAAAATGACGGTAACGATCAAGGATGTTGCCCGCCGAGCCGGGGTCGCTCAATCCACTGTCTCTTTGGTTTTAAACCAAAAAGAAAACATTCATGAGCAGACCCGTCTTAAGATCCTTAAAGCGATAAAAGAGCTCAACTACCATCCCCGCAGGTCCGCCCGCGGACTGGCTACCCGCAAGAGCAACAATATCGGTTTTATCCTTAATACCCAATTCTTTACCCAGACCGAACCCTTCTACACCAAGGTTTTTTTGGGGGCCAGTTTTGAAGCAATCAAGCACGGTTATTATGTTCTGCTGGCCTCGGTGGACGATAATTTCGATCCCAAAAAGTCCCTTCCCAATTTTCTGTTAGAACGGCATGTGGATGGGGTTGTTCTGGCGGGGCGAGTACCCGATAGCATCATAACCTACATTCGGCAACAGGATATTCCCATCGTACTGGTTGACTATCGAGTGGATCATTTTGCCACCCATGCCGTCCTGATTGACAACCTTAATGGGGCCTACGAAGCCGTCTCCCACCTCATCAATCAGGGACATCGAAGAATCGCCTTTGTGGGTGGATCTTGCCACCACCCCAGCATCCAGGAAAGATATGATGGATATAAGAAGGCCATAGGGGTTTTGGGATCACATAATGAACTGAACGATAAGTTGGTAGACCTGCGAGAGGAGGAAAGTTCCCCCCAGATCGGCTTTGATTCCACCAAAAAACTTTTGAGCCTGAAACCGAGACCAACGGCCTTCTTTACGGTGAACGATGCGGTCGCCATCGGGTGTATCAAGGCTTTAAGACAGTCCAGCCTTCGGGTCCCCGAGGATGTGGCCGTGATCGGATTTGACGACGTGGAATGGGGCTTGCACATGGACCCCCCCCTATCCACCGTGCGGGTGTTTAAAGAGGAACTGGGTGCAACGGCAGCCAGGAAGATCATCCACATCATCCAGAATAAGACTACCGTTATCGAAAAGACGATCATTGGGACCGAGTTGGTAATACGAGAATCCTGCGGTGGAATGAGAACCAAAGACAAATATGAATTTTAAGAACACCTGTTTCCAGGATAAAGAAGGGAATCCCCTTTTCTTAATCGGCATCAACTATTGGCCCAGGAAAACCGGCCCCCTCATGTGGTCCCGATGGAATCCGGGGGAAATTCGGGCTGAGCTAAAGCAGATGAAATCGCTGGGGATAAACGTCTGCCGCTTCTTCCTTTTCTTCCCTGAGTTTATGCCGTCACCGGACAAAATAAACCCTCAAATGGTAGCGAGGTTAAGACAATTCCTGTCAATCTGTGATGATGAAGGGCTTTATACCCTCCCCACTTTTTTTGTGGGACACATGTCAGGTGAGGACTGGGACGTGCCCTGGCGGGATGGCCGAAATTTTTACAGTGATCCCTGGATGGTGGAGAGGGAAGTGGCTTTTGTCCAAGAAATAGCCGGGCAATGTAAAAACGAAAAAAGTGTAGTGGGCTGGATTTTATCCAATGAGATCCCCAATTACGGGGGCTATGGTAATGACGGTGAGATTACCCCCTGGGCGAAAACACTGATTCAAGCCATTCGAGAGGTTGATCCCGGTCATCCCATTTCCATCGGGGACGGTTGCTGGAGCCCGGAGGTCTATGGGGAGGCTACCCGTTTCTATCTCAGGGAGCTAAAAGAGGTTGAGGACTTTTTCGGGCCTCATTTTTATCCGGAGGAGGAGGATGAACTACGGCATGCTTACTATCCCTCCTTTGTCATCAAGATGTGTCAAAGCTGGGGTCGGCCGGTGCTTCTGGAAGAATTTGGCACCTCCAATACCATGGCCTCGGAGGAAAATCAGGGGGGCTATTTCCGTTCCATTTTGAGTAGCGGTTTTTTAGCCGGAGCCGTGGGGGCCTTAGGATGGTGCTATTCCGATTACAATTTAACCCGCCAGCGTCCCTACACCCACCATCCCCACGAGCTTCGATTCGGGGTAACCCGCAGTAACGGATCGGTGAAACCGGCAGGACAAGAGTTGGTCCGGTTCCGTAGGATTATGGACGTTTTAAATGATGAAGACTGGACTCTCTGGGAAGACCCAGTGGGGTTGCTTATTCCCAGTTATTATTATTATGAATATCCTTATTCCAATGACAACAAGCCGTTGATGTTTCGTATCTTTTTGCACACCTACACCCTGATGAAAAAAGCCCACCTGAACGGGTGTTGTTTCCCAGAACCGCCCCTTAACGACCAGGATATAGAAAGCCCTCCCCCGGCGGCCATTCCTGAAGATATTAGGCTGCTGGTTTCGCCTTATACCCAGAAACTAACCGTTCCCTTCTGGGAAGAGATTTTGAGATATGTGGAAAGGGGAGGGGTGTTTTACTCCTCCCATGCCCCCGATGGATGGGTTCATGTGTTTGAAGAACTCTATGGGGCGAGGCACCATCTGCGTCCCGGTCTGGTGGATTTACCCGGGGAGAAGATAAGGCTGGTGTTTGTCAAAAACTTCGGTCAGCTAAAAAAGGGGGATGAGCTGGTATACCATTTTACCCCCGGTAAAAGGGAAGGGGCTTTCTGTCCCCTAGAGCCAACTACCGCGGAAGTTTTGGCCGTTGATTCCGAAGACCGGCCAGCAATCATATCAAACAAAATTGGAAAAGGCAAGGTCTTTTTTTCCGCCTTCCCCATAGAATACTATCTTTCCCAGATTCCGGACCAATCCCAAGATGATAACAGCCATCGCTTTTATGATTCATTGGCCTCATTAGCGGGCGTTAAGGCCCTTTTTTCTTTATCAAACCCCTTAATTGAACTGGGGACTTTACATTCCTTTAGCAATGGAGATTATATTCTTTATCTGATCAACCAGGGATGGAGGGAAGAAAGGACGGAAATTCATTGCAGGCGTCAAATTTCTTTCGCCAAGGATATAGAAACCGATCAGGTAATTCCAGCTCAGAACTCTGAATTAGAACTTACCCTTCCCCCCAAGGGGGTAAAGGTTCTTCGGATAACTCCGACCCAATGAAATGCATTGTCCTTTATGCACCCCACCAATTAGGGGTCGAGGAAAGAAAAATAGCCCAAGCCGGTCCGGATGAGGTTTTAGTCAGGGTCAAAGCCTGCGGGGTGTGTGGAACCGACATCCATATTTTCGAAGGAACGGCACCAGCCAACCCGCCGGTGGTCTTGGGCCATGAATTTGTGGGCGTAATCGAGGATGTCGGTTCCGGCGTCCGTTCTTTGAAAAAAGGGGATCGGATAGCCGTTGATCCCAACCTTAGCTGCGGCGGTTGTTATTACTGCCGCCGGGGATTAGGACATTTATGTCAAAACCTGAAGGCCCTGGGGGTGACCATGGATGGGGGGTTCTCCGAATATTGTCTCGTTCCCCAATCCCAGGCCTACCGGCTTCAACCTGATCTTAATTTAGAATGGGGATGCTTTTTAGAACCCCTATCCTGCGCCGTCCACGGGATTGATCTGGTTAATCTGCAGGTCGGTGACAGCGTGGTCATCCTGGGGTTAGGCCCCATTGGACTAATGATGGTGCAATTGGCGAGACTTAAAGGAGCGACTAGAATCATTGTGGTGGAACCCGTTGGGGGACGGCGGAAACTGGCTGAAAGGTTAGGATGCGACAGGGTGATTGATCCCGGGGATGGGGACCCCGTATCGGTGGTGATGGAAAACACCGTTGAAGGGGCTGATGTCGTTCTGGAGTGCTCGGGAACCCCCCAGGCGGCCGGACTTTCCCTAAGGTTGGCACGGCGGGGGGGGACGGTGCTGTTCTTCGGGGTATGCGACATAGATGCCACCATACCCTTAAAACCTCAACAGATTTATTTTAAAGAACTGACAGTGTTGGGTTCCTACATTAATCCCCATACCTTTTCCCGGGCGCTGGACCTGCTGGAGGCGGGAAAAGTCAGGGTTGATTCCTTTTCCATCGAGAAATTTCCCCTGGAAAGGGTACTGGATGCCTTTGAATTTCATCGGTCGGGAAAGGTACCGAAAACACTGGTCATACCTTAATGGGGTAAAAAATCTAGGCCAAAAATGGTGAACAGGCCCCGGGTCATCTGTCTGGGCGAAGCCCTGATTGACTTTGTCTCGGCAAAGAGTGGAGTCAGTTTAGGTGATGCCGATCAATTTATCAGAGCACCCGGGGGAGCACCGGCCAACGTTGCCGTGGGACTTTCCCGGCTGGGGGTACCCACCGCCTTTATAGGTAAAGTGGGGGACGACCCCTTCGGCAGGTTTTTGAAAAAGACCCTGAAAGAGAACGGGGTGGATGTTTCCAACCTTCTATTTGACAAAACCCACAAAACCCGCCTGGCGTTTGTCTCCCTGACACCAGATGCGGGAAGGGATTTTGAATTCTTTGGGGATCCCGCTGCCGATTCCCAATTGAGGGAAGAGGAAATAAATTCTGGTCTTTTCGAAAAACTCAAGCTCTTTCACTTTGGCTCCATCTCGCTAATCTCAGAACCCAGTCGTGGGGCCACCTTTTCTGCCGTATCAAAAACCCAACAGTCCGGGGGAATGGTTTCCTTTGACCCCAACCTGAGGCTAGCGTTATGGAATGATGGGACTCAGGCTCAAGCCTGGATTATTAAAGGGATAAGGTGTGCGGATGTGGTTAAAGTTAGCGGGGATGAATTGGATTTTATCGCTGGCGGCGAAGACCTTAATGAAGGCTGTCAAGAAATCCTTGGGTATGGGGCCAAGTTAGTCATAGTCAGCCTGGGGGCGGAGGGGTGTTATTTTCAGACCCCAAAATGCCGAGGATCGGTGGAAGGATTCCCGGTAAATGCGGTGGATACGACCGGGGCCGGGGATGGATTTGTGGCCGGGCTTTTAGCCATGATTGCCCATGCCGATCAGCCCATTGAGGAAATGTCTAAGAAATGCTTGTGGAACATCTGTCGGTTTGCCAATGCTGTCGGGGCTTTAACCACCACCAAACCGGGAGCCATTCCGGCGCTGCCCGCCAAAGACGAAGTGACGGAATTCCTGACCGGAAAAATAGAATGAAGACGGCTATGCAAACTATAACAAAAAGGAGGAATTTAAAGGGGCTATTTTCAAAAGATCATCAGGTTTTCAGCAACTGCGTTAGGAATGTTTCGGGCAATTTTTACGTTAATCCCACATACAATCCAAAAGTAAAGGGGGGGTAATATAATGATTAGAAAAACATTTTGCATTTGGGTAATAATTTCGATATCGTTGATTATCTCTGGCCGGGTCTCCTTCTCCCAGGATCCAAATGTCGGTGACCCCATGTACACTAAGTGGGGCTGGATGGACGGGAATCAAATCCGTATCCAGTTTGCCAACCACTCTGAAGTTGGCCACTGGCCCGATCCTCTATCCGGGGAATGGCCGCGGGGGTCTGGCACAGCCTACATTGACGGGGTGGCTTTCATAGTGGCCGCAGAAGCGGTTGATGTTAATGGGAACACCTTTCACACGGCGGAGACCCAATACCGGGAGTTCATGGACAATATGGCTGTTCTGCCCTGGGGTTTTTATCCCCTGCCCGGATACTGTAATTCCTTGGGAAATTCCCCAGCCATAAGCGATGATCCATACACCTGGCCGGATCATTGGCCCGGTCAGCCGGATAGTATGGACGGGCACTGGAATGGGTATTTCGGTATGGACAATTTTTATCCTAATCTGGAATCCTATTTTGTAATAGATGATGATAAAGACCTGGAATTTGATTTTTACCCGGATTCTACCGATAGCTCACGAAGGGGACTGGGTATAGAAGTATCTATTCGGGGTTTCCAATGGGACCATCAGCTGGCCGAAGATATTCTAATCTGGCAGTATGATATTATTAATGAAGGAACGACAGACTATGACCAGGTACATGTGGGAATTTATTTCGATTCAGGGGTTGGAAATGACGCCGGGTCGGATGACTGTGGGTTCTACGACGAAATGTTGGATTTAGCCTACGCTTGGGATTACGATAATATTGGGGGACATCCACCAAACACTTGGAGTCCAGTAGCTTACACAGGGTTTTCCTTTTTGGATACCCCGGATCAGTCAGGTCTAACAGGATTTCAATGTTTTCCTGTACATTATATTGAACTTGATGATGATGAATTGGTCTGGGAAGCCTTTTCAGGTCCTCCTGCTGCAGATCCAGTTTTAAACGTGAATCTTGGCATGCTTGCTTCATCAGGGCCTTTCTCACTAAGCGCCGGAGAAACTAAGCGGGTTACTATGGCCATACTATTTGGATGGGACTTGGATGACCTCTGCAACAACGCCTATTTTGCCCGGGCTTTCTGCAATGGGGGATACAGCTTCGACGTTCATTACGTAACAGTAACTTACCCCAACGGGGGTGAAAACATATCCGGGGAAACTACTATTACCTGGACCACAGATGGCTTAGAAGATACATCGAAAGTCACTATCTTAGTAAGTCCGGATAATGGGGATAGTTGGGATTGGTTGGCTGGGGGGGAAGAAAACGATGGGGTTTATGACTGGAACACCACCGATCTTGAGGATGGGGTTCTTTACCGTGTTCAAGTATTTGCAATGGACGAAAATGGCGTGGGTGGGGATATTTCTAATTCCTTCTTTACCATAAACAACCCCGGCCCCGCCAGCCCCAACGTGGATGTGCTAACCCCCCAGAATGGGGAGGAGATTCAGGGAACCTATGACATCACCTGGGTGGCCGGGGATGCCGATGGGGACAGCGTGTGGCTGACGTTATATTACAGCTACGATTGGGGTTATTCCTGGCAGCCCATCTCTGTTAATGAACTCAATGACGGGATTTATGAATGGGATACCGGGCCTTATCCCAACACCAACAACGGGAAGATTAAAGCAGTGGTGACCGATGGGGAACTTTTTGGCGAAGATTTATCCCCAGGTTTTTTTCGGTTAAATAATTTCCATCCTATCTTAGCGGATTCCCTTCTGGAACATATTTCCGGGTTCAGCGATGGATATATTTCCGTAAATGTCGTTGATGCAAGTGTTCTTACCGGCCACCAGTATGAGATCATCTTTGATGATACGTCAGATACAATGACAACCTATGATATTTACGATTTAAACGATGGTCAATATGTAGTGGAAAACGCCGACGAAATTTATGGTATGGAGGGTCCCTTTTTCGATGGACTTCGCCTCTGGATGGAAGATATTATTGATATTGTCCCCAAAGATTCACTAATTGAATGGATTGTCGGTGATTGTAATTTAGAGTTGCAAGTAGGATTAGATCTTGCTTATAGCAGCGAAACTAATCCAATGCTTGATTTTAATGTTGCCTATCCGGCTGACTATGAGATTAGATACTATGATACAATTGTGGATACCTCAACTAATTTCTTAGGTAGCTTTCCGGCTATTCCCACCTATTTTGAAGTTTGGAACCTTACCGACAGTGTAAATTCGCTCTTTGCATTTGGTGACGCTGACGGAGATTCCCTATTTTCCCTTGGCGACTCTATTATCATTTTAGTCCCTGATGAATCATTCTGGTACGGAATTAGAACTACCTGGAAGATTTCCTTTAGAATGCCGGATACTACATTAATTCCCCCTGATGCCGGGGACGTTGCTTATATCCCCATCTGGAAGCCGTTCAGCAGCCGCGATGTCTATCGCTTTCAAGCCCCCACAGCCGGGATTCCACAAAGTGGGGGAGATGGTAGCCTACCTCAAGAATACTCCTTAAGCCAGAACTACCCTAATCCGTTTAACCCGACCACCATAATTAATTATTCAATCCCCGCCCCCGAAAAGGTAAAAATTATCATTTATAATGTCATTGGCCAGGAGGTTAGGACTCTGGTAGATAAAGATCAAACAGCCGGCATCTATCAGGTTGTCTGGGGTGGAAAGGATGTTTGGGGCCGGGATGTGGCCAGTGGGGTTTACTTCTGCCGGATGCAAGCGGGGAATTTCTCAAAAGTTATCAAGATGTTGCTTATCAGGTAATGACCCACACAACAAAGATATCAGGATCATTCATACTGGTTTTGTTTATAATTGTCCAGATCTTCTTGGGCTGCGGCGCCAAAAAGTCCCAGGAAGATGGGGTGGTCAGGCTTACCTATTGGTGCTCCTCCAACCAGTTCGAGATCGAGCTGGCCCAGACGGTAGTTCGGGAATGGAACAGCGCCCATCCCGGGGTTCAGGTAGCCTTCCAGCCCATCCCTGCCGGCCAGTCCAGCGAGGAGGTGCTGCTGGCCGCCATTGTGGGGAAGACCACCCCGGACCTGTGCTCTAACATCTGGCCGGGCAGCGTGGCCCAGTATGTGGAGGCGGGGGTGGTGGTGGCCGTGGACACCATGCCCGGATTCCATGAGGCGGTGGAATTAAGGACCCCGGAAAGTCTGGTAAAGGCCTATCGCTCCCGGGACGGACACCAGTACCAGATCCCCTGGAAGACCAATCCCATCATGATTGAATGCAACCTGGGCCTGTTCCGGGAGGCCGGGGTGGAGTCGCTGCCTAAGACCTACAGCGAATTCTATGAGGCGGCTGAGAAATTGGTCCGGGATCGGGACGGGGACGGCTACGCCGACCAGTGGGCCGCCTACCGGGATGTTAAGGTAGACTGGTGGCAACGCTTCTTTGACTTTTACACCTTCTATGCCGCCGCTACTGATGGAAAGGCCCTTCTGGATGGGAACAGGGTAGCTTTCAATAATGCCGAAGCAGTGGAAGTTTTTCGGTTCTGGTCCGAAGGATACCGGAAGGGCTATCTGCCCAACGCCCGTTTTGAGGGGGACGCTTTCTTGCTGGAAAAGTACGCCATGCACATCACCGGACCCTGGAACATCGCCCATACGGAGAAATTCAAGCCGGAGGGATTCGAATACGACTTCATCCCCATCCCGGTGCCCGATGGCCATAAAGGCCCGGTTTACACCTATGGAGACCAAAAAAACATCGTCATCTTCAGCACCACCCGACACCCTGGGCAGGCCTGGGAGTTTGCCCGATTCTTAATCTCCAAAGAGAACGACCTTAAGTTGCTGGAGTTATGCGGTCAATTGCCCCAGCGGGTCAGCCTGCTAAAAGATTCCACCTTTGCCGACTATTTTGAACGTAACCCGATGATGAGGAAGTTCGCCGCCCAGGTGCCCTATACGGTAGCGGTGGACAATTCGCCCTACATCCAGGAGGTCTTCGACGCTATCTCCCAGGAATATGACGCCGCCTGCATCATGGGGGTAAAGACCCCCGAGCAGGGCATCGCCGATGCCGCCAAACGGTCCCGAACGATTTTGTCCCGGGGATAAAGACCGGTCAAAGATAGCTAAAAGTTTACGCATGAAAATCAAGCATAAAATAGAAAAAGGAAATCGGGTAGGATATTTATTCGTATCCCCCTACATTATTTTCTTCCTGCTGTTCACCGCCTACCCTTTGATTTTCTCCTTTGTGCTGATCTTTCACAAGTGGAACATTATTGGGCCTATGCGCTGGGTGGGTTTGGACAATTTTATTACCCTCATCCACGACGCCCTGTTCTGGAAATCCCTGGCCAATACCTTCATCTTTCTGGTCATTCATATTCCCCTGCAGATCGTCCTGGCTCTAATAGCGGCAGAGATGTTAAACCAAAAGATGCGTCTGAGGGTGTTTTTCCGGGGCGCCTTCTTCCTGCCGGTGGTCATCTCCGGGGTGGTGGTGACCATCCTCTGGCAGCAGTTTTACTCCACCGACACCGGGTTGTTCAACGCCCTCCTGACCCACATCGGGCTGCCCCGGGTGCCCTGGCTTACCAGCACCAAGGCAGCCATGCCCTCCATCGCCCTCATGGCCACCTGGAAGAACATGGGGCTGTACATAGTGCTGTTCCTGGCGGGGCTGCAGGGCGTCCCCAGATATTTGTATGAAGCGGCAGAGATTGATGGGGCGGGAAAGCTCCAGCAGTTTCTGAAGATCACCATCCCCGCCATCAATCCCACCGTGGTCCTGGTGGTTATTATCTCCACCATCGGTGGATTTTCCCTGTTCATCGAGCCCTACGTGATGACCCAGGGAGGGCCGTTGAACTCCACTATGTCCTGCGTGCTGTACATCTACAAGCAGGCCTTTACCTTCTACAAGATGGGCTATGCGGCCGCCTTCGGGTTCATTTTAGCCTTCATCATCTTAGGGGTGGTATGGGTGCAGCGTAAGGTGGTGGAGACGGAAGTCTATACTTAGATTCAAGATTCAAATGACCGGTAAAATCATAAAGAAATGGCTCTTCTACATTGTCCTGACGGGAGCGGCGGTGACCTTCATCTATCCCTTCCTGTGGATGGCGGCCGGGTCGCTGAAGCCAGAAATTGAGATCCCCAACTTTTCTCTGCTTTCCCGCAACCTTTCGGTGAACAGTTATAAAGTGGTTTTGGATAAGATCCCTATCATACGGGCTTTCTTCAACTCGGTGCTGGTGGCCACCTCGGTCACCGCTTCGGTGTTGGTGTTCAGCTCCATGGTGGGCTATGCACTGTCTCGACTCCGGTTCCGGGGTCGGGAGCTCATTTTCACCGTCATCCTGTTCACCATGATGATCCCCTTTCAGTTGACCCTCATTCCCCTGTATACCCTGATCGTTAAGTTTGGGTGGACGGATACCTACTGGGCACTGATCGTCCCATATATGATCAACGCCTTCGGTATCCTGCTCTTCAGGCAATATTTCAAGGCTGTTCCCCAGGACCTTATTGACGCCGCCCGGGTAGACGGGTGCGGGGAGCTCCGGATCCTGTTCCGGATCATCTGGCCCCTGTCCGTTCCGGCCCTGGTCACCGTGGGGATTATTGTCTTTATGATGACCTGGAACGAGGTCCTGTGGCCGTTGATCGTCGTCCGCAAAGAGACCATCATGACCATGCCCCAGATGGTAACATTATTTGCCGTGGGGGGGCGGGTGGAATCCCAGGTGGGGGTGAAACTGGCGGCGGCCATGATGCTGACCCTGCCCATCGTGATCGTCTATCTGTTTTTCCAGCGCCATTTCATCGCCTCGATGGCGACCACGGGACTAAAAGGATAGGGAAAGCAACAGTAGCCAAAACACAATAATGAAAAACAATTATTCCCCAAAAGGAAAATATCTTTGGGATGCTTGGTTTTTTAAAGTAGATAAAGAATATCATATGTTCTACCTTCAAGCCCCAAGATTAAGAAATCCGGCTAAACGTCATCATATCTCATCTATTGGACATGCTATCTCAAAAGATCTAATTCATTGGAAGGAATTGCCAACCGCTCTGACACCAGACAAATTAGATTGTTGGGATAATTTAGCTTTATGGACAGGCAGTGTTATCGAAAAAGACAATAAATACTATCTATTTTATACTGGCAGAAATACTAAAGCTTTCTGGATTCAAAAAATCGGCGTAGCCATATCTACTGATTTAATCCACTGGAAGAAATATCCTGATAACCCAATTATCGTCGCAGATGAGAGGTATTACCATATGGATAATAAGAAGAATGAACTAAACGTAGCACCAGCATGGAGGGACCCCTACGTTTTCAAGGATTATAAATCAGACAGATATTATATGACAATTTCAGCAAGTACTCAGGGAAATATCCAAATATACAACGGATGCATAGCAATAGCTCAATCAACCAATCTTATTGATTGGGAGATTTTATCCCCAATACTTGCACCCGGGAAGTTTGATGAAATGGAAACTTCTCAGGTGATTTTCCACAATAGTTATTATTATCTCTTCTTTTCCACATGGGCAAAAAAGTATGGCACACATACTGGACTTCATTGTTATTTTTCAGATAATTTGTTTGGGAACTATAAACCAGTCAATGGAAATTGTGTAGTGCTTGACAACGGAGAAGAAATATACGATGTTAGGCTGTTAGATAATAATAACAATGAATTCTTAGCAATTGGCTGGTTAAACGAAGATAAGAATGGGAATTTTATTGGCGAATTATCCCATCCTTTCAAAATCACAATTGAAGGAGATAGAGTATTTAAGCAATAACCAATTTAGGAAAGGGGAAAAAAGAAGCCCATGACAACCATTACTGATTATGTCGGATTTTCGGAACTTTTTCGGCGCTTTGATAAGAACCCCATTTTAACCCCGGCTAACTGGCCCTACCCCGTCAACGCCGTCTTTAACCCCGGCGCCACAAAATTGGGGAATGAGACCTTATTGCTGGTGAGGGTTGAAGACATGGAGGGGTTTTCCCATCTAACCGTCACCCGTAGTGAGGATGGGAAAACCAATTGGCATATAGACTCCCAACCAACTCTGTTACACGATCTTAAGTCCCATCCCGAGGAGGTCTGGGGCATTGAAGACCCTCGGATCGTATGGCTCGAAGAACGCCAAGAATACGCTATTACCTATGCCTCTTTCTCCCGTGGGGGCCCCCTCGTTTCCCTGACCATGACCAAGGACTTTAAGACCTTCAAGCGGATGGGGGCTATTATGCCGCCCGATGATAAAGATGCTTCCCTCTTTCCCCGACGTTTCGGCGGTCGCTGGATCCTAATTCATAGACCTATGCCAGTTTCCAATGGTATGGGGGCTCATATCTGGTTTTCCTACTCACCGGATTTAAAGTATTGGGGGGATCACCATGTCGTGATCGAGGCACGACAGGGGGGATGGTGGGACGCCAACAAGATCGGCCTCGGTCCCCAACCCTTAGAAACGGAGGAGGGCTGGCTCATCCTCTACCACGGGGTACGACGCACCGCATCGGGCTCCATTTACCGGTTGGGATTGGCCCTTTTAGACTTAGAGGAACCCTGGAAAGTGATTCGCCGGAGCAATGAATGGATCTTCGGACCTAAAGAAGTCTACGAACGGATTGGGGGTATCCCCAACGTTATTTTTCCATGCGGTGCTGTTATTGACCGAGAGACGAACGAACTTCGGCTTTACTATGGAGCCGCCGACACCACCATCGGGCTGGCAATGGCCAAGATGGATGAGCTGCTGGATTACATAAAGTCGTGTCCTGGTCCCAAAGAATGGCGAACCAGAGCATGATCCTGGCTTATGAAAAGTTTGATCCATTGGAATAGGGCTAAATTCCGGGCCCCCTGGCTTTTTTTCATCATCTTCGGATGCGGAGCCCCACCCCGGCCCGGGGATTTCTCCCGATTAATTAACCTTTCCCATTTAGATTTTCTAAATGAAGCGGTGGAAATTGGGGGAACCCCCATGCTCATCACCCACATCTATTCTGAATTTCCGGATTATCAATGGGTGGATGCCGAGGGGGAAGGGATCGCCTGTGTGGACGATGTCAGCAGGGCCGTCTTGGTTTATCTTAAACATCATGAACTGTTCAATGATGAAGAAAGCCTCCAGAAGGCTAGCCTGGGGTTGAACTTTGTGATGTATATGGAGGAGGACGGGGAATTCTATAACTTCATCCATCAGGATTATACCATTAATAAAACGGGAAGGACCAGCAAAAAGTCCTTTAATTGGTGGGCTGTCCGGGGGCTGAGGGCCCTGTGTTATGGCTACAAGGTTTTCAAGGATCAGGATGAAGAATATGCCTCAAGATTGAAGGATCATATTGTAGCTACATTTGAACCCCTAAATGAGATTCTGAGTTCTTATGGGTCATACCTTAAATTTTCTGCAGTATCATTAGTATTTGAACCGGATACAACTGACGTTAAATATTTTCAGGGCCCCCCAGCCTGGTTGGTGAACAACGGTGGTGATGCCACCGCTGAAGTCGTGCTCGCCCTTTTGGACTACTACGGGATGGACCCCGATCCAAGCGTCAAGGATATGATCGAAAAATTCTCCGAGGGTTTAGTCCAGTATCAGCGGGGTGACGGGCAGACGTTTCCCTTCGGGGCCCATCTGAGCTGGCGGAATGTCTGGCACGCCTGGGGAAATTCCCAGACCCAGGCCCTGGCCCGGGCGGGAAGGAGCTTCAACCGGCAAGATTGGATTGAATCAGCCAAAAGGGAGGCGGACAATTTTTACATTTATCTTCTTTCCCAAAATTATCTAAACCATATCGAGTTGAGAGAAAGTTGCCAATATCAGATTAAGATTTTTCCCCAGATCAGCTACGGGATACGGCCCATGGTCTCCGGATTGTTGGAACTATATAAAACCACTAATGACGAAAAGTACGCCCAATCGGCCGGGCTGGCCGCCTCATGGCTGCGGGGGAATAATCCCGCCGGGAAGGCCATGTACGACCCCGCTACGGGCCGTTGCTATGACGGCATTCAAAGCCCGGATGAGATCAACAGGAATTCTGGGGCCGAATCTACCATTGAGGCCTTAATGACCTTATTGGAAATTTCCCAAAATCCATTAGCATCTTCTTATTACTTTAACGATTTAATTATGACCCAGAAGGACAAAGGTGCCTACCCCGTTCCCGAAAAACGCACTATCATTTATAAAGACAAACACGGAAACAGGATAAGGGTTGGCTGGAACGAGAAAAGCCAAAGGTTTTACATAATGAAAGGTGGGGTTTAAACATCTAAACTTTATTCTTGACATTTACCCATCGTTTATTTATATTATAGAAAGGAGGTGAAAATAAATTCCCACTACCAAACCAATAAAGAAAGGAGGTGATGGCAGAAAAAAAGCAATTCTTTTAAACTGGATGCAGTGAAAAGAAAAACAGAAGTTAAAAAGGAGGTAAAGATGAACAAGGAAAATTGGAAGAAAGTGGTAGCAATCCTGCTCCCCGTTCTTCTGGTGATGGCGATGCCGCTCTTCGCCAGCGACAATGTCATCCTGAACGCCGATTTAGAGACCGATGCTCCATTTGCCTGGAGCCCTTATCCGGCGGCGGATGCCGAGTTGATCTGGGCTGAGGATGAAGCCTACACCTATTTCCGGTCCTTCAAGATAGCCAAAACCAGCACCG
>JADHWK010000070.1 GCA_016783505.1 Candidatus Zhuqueibacterota bacterium
ATCAGTTGGTCTCCGAACTGGTGTCCGGGGATCGGCGAAAAGAAGTTGAGGAGTATGTGGAGAGGACCCGAAGGATCACCGAAATAGAACGGACCTCAACGGAAAAGGAAAAAACGGGCCTGTTCATCGGTCGTAATGTAATCAACCCGGTAAACAGCGAACGAGTTCCCATCTGGATCTCCGATTACGTTCTGGAAAGCTACGGCACAGGAGCGGTGTTCGCCTGCCCGGCCCACGATCAACGGGATTTTGAATTTGCCAACAAATTTGGTCTGAAAATTCAGGAGGTCGTTCGTCCCCCTCAGGGCCCCTCCCCGCTGGATGAGATGAAAGCCGCCTACCTCGATTCAGGGGTGATGGTCAATTCAGGCCCATACAACGGCCTGAGCAATCGAGAATGTAGCCGGAAAATCGTAGACGACCTTTCCTGTCATGTGGGGGCGGAAAAGACAGTCCAGTATAAACTCCGGGACTGGCTCATCTCCCGACAGCGCTACTGGGGGACTCCCATCCCCATTATTTACTGTCCTCGCTGCGGGGAGGTGCCTGTTCCCGAAGAAGAACTCCCCGTCTTTCTTCCTGAAAAAGTCGAATTCAAGGTTGCTGGTGAATCCCCCTTAACCACCAATCCTGATTTCGTCAACACCCCTTGTCCCCGTTGCGGTGAGCCGGGGAGAAGAGAGGTGGACACCATGGATACCTTCGTCTGTTCCTCCTGGTATTTCCTCCGCTTCGTTGATCCGGACATTGATTCCTTCCCCTTCAATCGGGGACTGGCGAATAAATGGCTGCCGGTGGACCAATACGTGGGAGGGGCCGAACATGCTGTAATGCATCTGCTCTATGCCCGGTTTTTCACTATGGCCCTCCACGACATGGGGTTGATTGATTTTGAAGAACCCTTTCTGAAATTGAACCACCAGGGGATGATCCGCAATAACGCCTACTTCTGCCCCAGACACGGATACCTCCCCAAAGATAGAACCGAAAGGGATGGGAAAAACCTATGCTGCACAACTTGCGGTTACCCTTTAGAAATACGGGATGAGAAAATTTCCAAATCCAAATACAATTCTGTGGATCCAGAACAATATATCCACCAATACGGCGCCGATACCTTTCGGATGTATCTTATGTTTATGGGATCCTACGAAGAGGGGGGAGTGTGGTCTGAAAAAGGGATCACCGGCATCCATCGGTTCGTAAACCGGGTCTGGAGGCTGGTGAACTTACTGCAGAAAACCCCGCCCGAGGGATGGGAAACGGGAAAAAGCCCCGAGCTGGAGCGCCTGCGCCATTACACCATCAGGGAGGTAACCGGTGACCTGGAGGGATTTCATTTCAACACCGCCATCTCCAGGTTGATGGAATTAACTAACTCTCTTTATCTTTATATTCAGGATGTTCCCCCCGAGGAACAACACCGGGAAATATTAAAAACTACAGAAGAGGCGTTAATAACCCTTTTAGCCCCATTTGCTCCCCATCTGTCTGAAGAACTATGGCACCGGATCGGCGGTGAGCACAGCATCTTCGATCAAACCTGGCCGGCTTATGATGAAGATAAGATACTTCTGGAGAAGGTTACCATCGCCATTCAGGTCAACGGAAAGCTGCGGGACCAGATGGAAGCCCCCCTTGATATAGAGGATGAACTCTTAAAAGAGATGGCCTTAAGTCAGCAAAAAATAAAGAAATACGTTGAGGGCCACCGGATTCTGAAGACCATTGTGGTTAAAAATAAACTGTTGAATATAGTCGTCCAATAGTCAATGAATCAGTTAGTCAATAAATCGTTATAAATCTATGCTCAGGGTGAAATGAACAGGAAAGCATGGAATCTTCATCTTCATCTTTCTTTTTATGATAAAAGGAGCGGTTGTTATTACAACACAAAAAGCGTTCGATGAATGATTTTTTATTTTCATCTTGATTTTAAAACTTTTTTTTTGTAATTTGTTGAGGTAATTTGTATCAACCAGGTAGGTGTTCCTAATTTTGCATCCGAAAGCCTGAATAATTTGTTTGGACAAGCTATGGATTTCCAGAAGATAAGCCAGGGTTTCTAGCATTGTTTTACGTAGTATTGTAACTTACATTATCGCTGATGAATTGATTTATTACAATTAGGAAAATTATTGCACTCATTTTAGGAGAAAATTATGACAGACTTTTTTAAGAAGATCTTTAACAAGCAAAGAAGCAATACAGGAAGGGAATCAGAACCCATTTGTCCTTATTGTAAAAAGATTTTGGAGCAACGACCACAACGTAAGAAAAAATGCCCTTTCTGTAAAAACTTTATTTATACTCGTAGATTGCCTCCGAATTACGAAATAGTATTAGTAACTGAGGATGAAGCAAAGAAGATAGACTTAGAAAAAGAAAAATTTTTTTTCAGGCAAAGATGGCTTGATACCTTAAAGCAATATGGAATTACAGAAAGAATTTTTAATATTCGTAAGGACGAACTTTCCCAAAGAAATCAAAAGGAAGCAAATGACCGAGATGTATTCTGGTCATTATTTAATGAAATCAACCAAGAAGCAATGAAAACTGGAGATTTCCAGACATTAAAAACTATCTATTATTCTATGGCTATGTTTCTTAATGAAGAGGGTAAGGAATGCTTCGATCTTCTTCAACAATCGGCAAAGATGGAACTGTTGGTAATTAAAAGACGGGGCGTTATCAAAAAAGTTCAAATTATAACTGCTGGTCATAATAGCTGCTCTAATTGTAGAAAATCAGAGAATAAGATTTTTAGTATAGACGAGGCTCTTGAAAAAATGCCCATTCCATGTAAAGAATGCACTACTACATTATATGATGAAAATAAAGGATTTTGTAGATGTCGCTATATACCATCGATGATCTAATTAAGAATTGAAAGGAAATAAAATGATGGATTTTAAAAAATCAGGTGTTGGGATTTTTATATTTCTGTTTGTTCTGATACCAATAGCTTATGGGGCATTTATAGCGTTTACACCAATATCTTTTGAAGATGATCCAGTCAAAATAAGGCGAGCAACGGCATTAATATTTGTGGAAGGTAAAGAAGCCCGGTATGAAATTTACATAAAAAATGATTCTGATCGGGACTTGCTTGGGATTAAGTTTACAGTGGTTTTTTACGATAAATATTGGGATTTTGTCACTGTCCGAGAGATTGAACATTCAAGTTTAGTTAGTATGGAAACTGATTCAACTAAAATTGAATTGAAAAAACCTGATTATGGATTAGAAAAAGCCTATAATGGTATTATAGCTGTGACTGCTATACTCTATCGTTACGATAATATATGGAAACGATCACTGGATGAAGCTATCAAAAAATATACCGAAAAAATTAAAAAATAAATTTTATGAAAAGATTCAACCAATAACTTGAGATTCTATCATGTTTACAAGAAGTGTTCTTGAAACTCTTATTATTGATGATAGAGTTGACAAGGATTCCCTCGCCGAAAGACTGGATCGAATACAAAAACACCTATGTAGCAATAACGTGCAACGTGCGGCTGACCTTGCAACCGAATTGAGGGTGGCAAGTATTTTCTTGAATTTGAATGAACTAAAATGCATAGTATTTTGTGAGAAACCAGATTTACGATGTACGATACATGGCTATGATGTAAGCATTGAAATTCGGAAGTTTCGTTTTAAGAGTGAGGATGTAGAAAACCAAAAACGACTAGAACAAGCATTGGAACAGGGAGAACTGGTAGATTATGGCAATCTAGCTTACTTTGTGGAATTTGTGGAAGATGCACTTAAGCAAAAAATCCTAAAAGCCTTAGACAAATCGGATTACTATCTCTACCTGCTCTCTGAAAGTACACACCAAATTGAGGATGTGGAAATAAAAATTGCCCTAAAGGACATAATAAAAAGAGATACTGGTTTACGCCGAGTCGCCGGTTTGTTTTACCAAACTTTAAATCGTCCGGTAGACACTTCTCCAATTCGATTTGTTGTTTTGAATGCTGAAAAAGCTTCAAATGCAGTTTTAGACGCCTTTGAGAGTTCAAGATTTTTTAACATTGTTAAAATTGATTAGAGTAACTGACTGAAAAGTGGAAGACAATATTCTTACCTATCATTGGGGACTAAGGATTGCGTAGGATTTTATTGAAGTTCGAAGTGAGGATAAAAGGAAATTAATCACAATAAAAAGAGGCTATGTCCGAAGCTATTCTTGTTCTAATTTCTAAAGCTACTGAAAACCAGTGGCTTTTTTGTTGATAGAGCAGGGGACCAGGAACAGAAGAATAACTTTTTTATTCAAAATTATCTTGATTTAATCCATAAAAATATTATATTATAACATAGTTTAAATTTATTAAATAGGAAGGATCAGTGGCCCTCTTCAGCGAAGCAAAAAAGATCAATGGGTTATACCGGCAACGGGACTGGAACGGGATCGTTCGCATCGCCCGGGATCTGCCACTCAGAGAGATTGACGACATCAAGGTGCTGAACGACATTGCGGTGGCCTACCGCAGGCTGGACCGAATTGACGAGGCCTTTCAGGTGTGTCAACGTATCTATTCTTTGTATCCGGAACCCGACCTGATAAAGCAGAGCGTTGATCCCGGCATCCGCTACATGCGGCATCACCAAATCCTGGGCGAAATCTATTATTTAAAGGGAAATTACGATGAGGCTTTAAAGATCTTCGATAAGCTCAAGGTATTGGGGGATCGCTTTTCCGATAAATTCTTACTGACGGCCAAGATTTACCGGAAGCAGAAGCGATTTAACGAGGCGGCCCGGGAATATCGAAATATGATTACCCAGTGCCCTAAACGTATTGATTCTGTCATTAAGGGAACGCTGGAGCTAGCCACCGAGGACCCGACCAATGAGGAAACCTACCTGGCATTATATGAAGCTTACTCCCATAAAGGATTGCTCAAACGGGTTGTTGCAGATTTAGAAACCCGACTGTCACGGGATGATGAAAACCTACCCGCCGCTTTTGTGGTGGGCTATTTCCTTTGCTTCAACGGCCAGCCCGAAAAGGGAATCCAAACCCTAATTCATTATCAGCAACAGCATCCCCAGAACCTGGACGCTGCCGTGAACCTGGCCCAGCTTTTCCTCCTTAACCGCCAGGGATCCCAGGCCTGGGAACTCTACATTGATACTATTAAGCCGGTGGGGGGAAAGGAAGAGACCGTTCTACGGTTGCTTGAGAAAATCACCGCTCAAAAGGTCGGTGGCGAGAGGGCAGAAGAAGATCTGGCCCATTTCTACATAGAATTGGGCCATTGGGATGGGGCCGAGGAAAAATATTCAGCCCTGGCCCGGACTCGGCCGGACGATGAATCTATCAAATCCCAACTGGAGAAGATTTATCATTTCCAGATGGAACAAGCCATCGCCACTGATCGGTCTGAAGATGGCCTATCGGTCCTGCAAAAGCTTGTCAATCTGAGGCCTGAGAAGGAAGAATACCGCCAGAAGCTGCGTTCCTTGGAAACCCTTATTGTCCAATCCAAAATTGACGAGATTGAGCGGAAGTTAAAGATTTCCTCCCTGCCCGCCGATAAGGTCAATCGGCTTCAGTTCGAATTGGCCGAACTGTATGAGCAACTAAAAGGGGGTGAAAAGCCAGCCCTGTCCTTTTTCCAGAAGGTGGCCCAATCAGATTCCGTCTATCGCCCCCAGGCCATATTGCGTGTAGGTCTTTCCTTTCTGAACCGGGGGATGGTGGATTTAGCCTTCAAGAACTTCAACGAGATCCTAACCCTCAATTTTGATGAGGAACAAAAAAAAGACTTTGTTTACCAGATTGGCATCTTATGTGAGGAAAGGGGCCATCCCGAAAAGGCCAGAGAAATGTATTCATATATTATGGCCCTTGATGTCACCTTTCAGGATGTAGCCCAGCGGTTGGAGGGTTTGCCCCAAAAGGCCACCCCTTCCCTTGAAAAAGGAAAAGAAATAGATCTCAGTGACCGTTATGAGGAGATTGAAAAGATCGGGGAGGGGGGAATGGGCATTATCTATCGGGCCACCGATAAAATCTTAAAGCGTAAAGTGGCTATCAAGATGATTAAGGGGGACGTCCAGGCCCATCCCGAGGCGGTGGAACGGTTCATTCGGGAGGCGCAGTCAGCTAGCCAGCTTCGGCATCCGGGGATCGTTACCATCTACGACATCAACATAGGCCAGCCTATGTGGATTGTGATGGAATTCGTGGAGGGCCAGGACTTAAGAAAATTAATGGAGATTCAAAAGTTTAACTGGACTACTTTAAAACCCCTGGCCGTCAAGACCTGTGAGGCCTTGGGACACGCTCATCAGCACGGGGTAGTACATCGTGATATTAAACCGGACAACATAATGGTTACCGCCGACGGTCAGGTCAAGATCACTGACTTCGGTCTGGCTCACATCGGAGCCGCTTCCGCCCTCACCCAGGCAGGTCAGGCCCTGGGTACCCCATGGTACATGGCCCCGGAGCAGATCCGGGGGCATGGGGTAGACCACCGGGCCGACCTCTATGCCCTGGGGGCTACCTTCTATGAAATCCTGGTCGGCCGCCCTCCCTTTTATGAGGGGGACGTGGCTTACCAGCAGATCCATGAGCGGCCCCAACCCCCCAACCTCTTGAACCCCGAAATTCCCCAGACCGTCGAAGCCATAATCCTAAAGTGCCTGGAAAAATCCCCGGGAGACCGTTATCAGACTTCCAATGATTTAATAGCAGATCTTATAAAGAGCTAAAATGGCCGATCCCAAAATCATTGAAGAGAAATTAGGCCGGTTTGAGAAGGAAATCCAGGCCTTTAGCCATGAAATCCAGGGTTTAATTCAGGAACATCCGGATCTGCCAACCCAAAAGGTGCGGGAGCGCCTGATCGGGCTTCTGGATTCATACCAACCGCTGCGCCGGGAAACCCTCGATTTCGAGCTCTATCGTCAGGAAATGGCCACCCTGATCGAGGTCTCCAACCTTATCAACTCGGTGTTGGAGATGGACAAGCTGTTAAATCTGATCATGGACATGGCCATCAGGGTGATGGTAGCTGAACGGGGATTTTTAATGCTCAAGGACAAGGACACCGGGGAGTTGGCCGTGCGGGTGGCCCGGAATATGGAGGAGGAGATGAAGGATCAAAGCCAGTTCACCATCAGTTCCTCCATCTCCAGCCGGGTGGCCCGGGAAGGGGAGCCTATCCTTACTACCGACGCCCAGGAAGACGCCCGATTTCAGGGCCAGGCCTCCATTATGGACTATAGCCTAAGATCGCTGATCTGCGTGCCCCTGAAGATTAAGTCCGATGTCACCGGGGTCATTTACTTAGACAACCGCACGGTGGGGGGGGCTTTTTCTGATCGAAGCATTAAATTTCTCACCTCCTTTGCCAATCAGGCTGCCATTGCCATTGAGAACGCCCGATTGGTGGAGAAAATCCAGCAAGAGACCCGCATGAGATCCAACCTTCAGCGCTACCTTTCCCCCAACCTGGTAGATGACATCATGAACAAAAAAAAGGATTTGGCCCTGGGTGGGGAGAGGGTGGAGTGTAGCATCCTGTTTGCAGACATCTGCGGATTCACAGCCCTTTCTGAAAAGATGAGCTCAGAGGAGGTTGTCAGGATGCTCAACGAATATTTTACACGCATGGCCGATATTATTTTTAAACATGGGGGAACCCTTGATAAATTCATGGGGGATGGTATCCTGGTATTATTCGGCACCCCTGTGTTTTCAGATCAGAGTGCATTAGAGGCGGTGGACTGCGCCTTCGGCATGCAGCAAGAATCGGAAAAACTGGCCCGGGAGTGGGCTCAGAAAGGCTGGCCCACCTTTAAAATGCGCATTGGCATCAACACCGGCGCGGTGGTGGCCGGTAACATCGGTTCCCCACAGCGGATGGACTACACTGTCATAGGCGACGGCGTCAATTTAGCCTCCCGGGTTGAGGCCAAAGCTCCACCCGGCGGGGTGCTCATCACCCGGCCAACCCTGGAAAGGGTAAAGAATGCCATTCGCTATCAGACTCTGGATCCTGTCCGGCTGAAGGGCAAGACCGAACCGGTGGAAATTTTTCTGGTGACAGATCTCCTGGTGGAAACAGTAAAGGAATTTCGGGAGTTACGCCGGGAGAAGAGAAAAGAGGCCTCACTTTTCGCCACCTATCGCCACGAAAAGGAAACCAAGGTCAACCAAGGCATTATTCAGAATATAAGCCCCGGGGGAGTGTTCTTGAGCACCAAGGTGGGTCTTCCGGAGGGGTCCCGACTGGAGCTTAGTTTTAACCTCACCGATGAAATGAAATGCGATGGCATCTGGGGAACCATCTGTCAAGCTCAACAATCTCAGGATGATCAAGGACGACCATTTTACAAATTGGGAATAAAATTTGAGCCCCTTTCCCCATCTGATAACGAAAAGGTCCTCAGCTTTGTATCCCAGACCTGATTTCAATCGCCGATGTAAAAAAGCCGCCTTGTTGGTTTTAATATTGGCTACTCTTTCAGTGGGTCTCAAGGGGGTTAGAGCCGGATCCCCATTGAGCACCCCCCAGGACATCTGGCGGGTAGGGGAGGAGCTAATCTATTCGGTGCGGTGGCTTTTCATTCATCTGGGCACGATTAACGTAAAGGTTGCCCAAAAAATTGAGAATAACGGCCGTTCAGCATATTTGGTTAAGGTCAAGGCTTACTCCAACCCCCTCCTGTTTTTTTTAGATGTTGATTTAAATATGGAAACCCTGGTGGATGAGGATTTATATTCCCTCCATTATACGGTTAAGGACAAGGTTGACGAGCTATTCGATTCTACCGAATATGTATTTGATTACAAAAATGAGCAAATGATAATAAAACGGTTTAGCGGGGAAAACCTTGTCAAGACCAAGGATGATACGATACCTTTACTACATCCCATGCAGGATTCGGGATCCCTCATCTTTTATGCACGGGGCCAATCCCTTTCACAAGGGATTATTGAAGTACCCACCATTGTCAGCGAGGAGGAGGTATCCTGCAAAATGGTTTTTACTGGAAAGAAAAGTAAGGTGAAGATAAAGGGCTTAAAACCAGAAATCCAGGAGGTTGTAGAAATTAAAGGATTTTTGCCAACTAAAGGGGTGGTGGGCTTGAGTGGTGATTATCGGGGGTGGTTCACTGCTGATGAACGGGCCATTCCCTTAAAGGCCCATCTCAACATCTTCCTTGGGAAGATCGTCATCAACCTGAAGAGTATAAAATAACTGTTAATATAATTATTGCGGTTCTTCCCTAAAAAAATTCGAAGCACGATCCCGATCCTTCGGGACGAAGCACGAAACAAATTCGAATGACACAGACGGGTAATCCGTATGGATGATCAAAATTCAAAATTCGAAATAATTTGATTTAGGGTCTAAAGAAAGTCAATATTGGTTGAGGCTAATAGACACGCAAGATGACCTGGAACTGAAAAACAGACAAAAATATTTAGAATAAGAGTTGACCTAACTCACGGTTATCTTCGGCTCCTAATTGCGAAAGAGTCAGGAACGTTTTGAGCATTTGTCCCGAACTTTCGGGATCGAATTTACTAATGATTACCATAAAACCACGGGAAGAGAAAATTTTGTTAACGATGCGTATAACCAGAACAGCCCTCGTTTACATACTGACCCTGTTAAGCCTCGGTTGCAGCCTCAACCGTATGGTGGTTCGTTCCACCCAGGGCATTCTGGAGAACAGCCTTCGGGCCCTGTATGAGGAGGAAGACATTCCGCTTGCTGAGATAGCCGCCGCCTCAGACTTAAAACTATTGGAAGGGTTGATCAAGGCCGATCCGGAAAAC
>JADHWK010000071.1 GCA_016783505.1 Candidatus Zhuqueibacterota bacterium
CTCCGGTGACCAAGTTGAAGACACCAGGGGAAAGGTTCAGTTCCTCAGACAGCTCGGCGATTTTGATCCCCACCAAGGTGCTGTATTCTGAGGGCTTGAAGATGACCGGGCATCCAGTCACCAGGGCCGGAAAGATGGATCCTATTGGGAGGCCGAAGGGATAGTTCCACGGGGAGATGACGGCAAAGGGCCCTAAAGGCTCCAGTTCAAGGATGCCCCTCTTGCCCCAGAACAGCGGCTGATAATACCTTACCCTTCTGGGGCGTAGCAAGGAAGGGGCTTTCTTGCAGTAATAGCGGATCAGGGCCACCACCCCGAAGATCTCGCTGGCGTAGGCCTCAACGAGGGGTTTCCCCATCTCCTGGGTTATCAGCCGGGCGATTTCATCGCTCCGATCAATGATAATCCGGGACAATCCCTTAAGCTTTTCAACCCTTCCCCTCACCCCCAGATCCCGCCACCCAGGAAAGGCCCCCCAGGCCGCCTCCACCGCTTGGTTGACCAACCCCTGATCGGCGCAGGGAAAGCTCCCGATATTTTCTAAACTCGCAGGATTCACCGATGCCAAAGTCCTGGCTTCCGGGGACATAGCCACCCACTGACCGTTGATGAACATTTTCTCCATGGATCAAAAATAATAGACGCCTCTCAGTTGGCGGATTAATCTCCTATCTTTATTATCATCCATACCTTATTAGCAGATAATGTAAATTGTTTATAATTTGTTATCACCAATTTAGCCTAGCGTCCTAAAACTAAAAGAAGTTGCCTAAGGTAATTTGGGCGAAGTAAAACAGAAGCAGTATAGCCCGGATTAACCGCCGTTACCATTTGACCTATCTCCTTTTTGGGGAAAAGATTTTCTAATAGCTATATTGACAGTACCTTCCGGAGATTGATAAAATTCAGATGATAGAGATCCACTTCTGTTCATAAAGCTAATACCTAAAGTTGCACCTACATATTTATTTGCTACAATGCTGGGTTTAGCATTAATGGAACATCCTAGCGGAGCTTGTTCTACGCCTTTGGGAACCACATAGGTCTCAACAAAATTATGAAGTTCCTCAAAAGCGCATTGAGCTAATTCTATTCCAAAAATCCTTTTGTCGAAGGAAAAATTTTTAGGAGACTTTGTCTCAGGATTGTCGGGCAATAAAACTTCTAATTCATTAGGAATATTAATCTGATAAGAGACAATACATTGTCGTGCCAACACATCATAATGTTGATCTATATCTCTATAATCAATTAATTTTTTCCCAAATTCATTCCAAAAATGCATTAATGCTGTCTTAACATCAGATGGAATTTTTTTAACCCAAACCCTTTCGCGGTTACTTTGTAATGATTTCATAACATCGCGTATACTTTTAGGAGCATTTGTTATTCCTTCTTTTAAAAACCAAAGTCGTAAAACGGCATTCATCATTAATCGTAAATTGACGAATGTTGAAGTCAATTCGAAAATAAGTTCGTTAACTTGAGGTGCCCAAACCATAACTTGATGAGATTTAACATTAAGACCTTTAGAACAACGTGCTAAAATCTCTAAAATTTGGGCTTTGATCTCATAAATTCTTTCAAGACGATATAGCACAGCATCAGCACGATTAAGAACGATATTAGCTCCTTCTCGGAGAGGCAACAAATCTTTTAGTTCTAAATGTTTCAGTTTACCTGGTTCAATATTTATATAAAAACTAGTACGTTGAAATAAATTAAGTGAATTTAATCTTTTGGAGTCGTACATTATATTTCCTCTTTTTATTTAGACAATAGCTGTAAGCGTTTCAAGCATAAAAGTGGTTTCTACGAAAAATAAATTTAAGTGATTGCCCAGAGTCACAAAATTCTTATTCATTGTTAGGTAGCGATAGTTGATCATTTCCTTCTGCCTTATTTGTATATCTGATTAAACAACTCGTTAGCTAATTCTTTGTCCAGTTCTTTGAGAATTTTATACACATCTAAGGCAGAGCCCTTATTACCAATTATTATATAAAGTAAGCCAAGAACGAAATGTGCCTCGGCATAATCTGGTTTGATGCGTATCGCCTGTTTGTTAGCTTTAATCCCTTCAGTATAGCGTTCAAGACCAATATAAGCCTTACCCAGAACATAGTGTGCCTCAGCATAATCGGGATTGATACGGATTGCCTGCTTGCAGGCTTCAATCGCTTCTTGGTGACTCCCAATTTCGCCATAAGTCGCTCCCAAAAAGTAGTGGGCCTCACTAACATCGGGCTTTATGTGGATTGCCTGTTTATAGGCTTCTATCTCTTCCTGGTGGCGTTTGAGTCCGGCATAAGCTATGCCCAGAGACATGTAGGCTTCGAAATTTTCGGGATTAATGCGGACGGCCTGCTTGCAGGCTTCAAGCCCCTCTGTGTAACATTCAAGTAATAAATAAGCTAAACCCAGACAACTATACGCATAGTCATCGTCTGGTTTAATGCGGATGGCCTGCTTGCAGGCTTCAATCGCTTCAGCGAAATATCTAAGTTTTAAATAAGCAAAACCCAGACTACTATACGCATAGGCATGGTCTGGTTTTATGCGGAGTGTCTGCTTGAAGGCTTCAATAGCTTCTGTATAATAACAAAGTTCGAGGTTGCAATCCCCTATTTTGGAATAGGCTTCAGCGTAGCGTGGGTTTTTCTTGACCGCCTTTTCAAAATAAGGAAGGGCTTTCTCATAATCTTCTATCCAGTAGAATTTTAATCCCGTTAAGTAAAGCCCTTCCGCCGAAGCAAGCCATTCATCTTTATTCCATGCTTCCCATTCAGCTAGGGTTTTTCCTTTACTAGGTGTAAGTTTTGCTACCCTTTCACCTGGAATGGCGAAGTTCAGATTTTGCCCTTCAACTATTTGAAACGTTGCAACCCCAATGACTTCCCCTTGCATATTAACTACAGGGCTACCGCTTGAACCAGAAGATATAGATGCTGTAATCTGAATAATCTTTCCAAATGCGGGAATCTCACGAACAGCCGACACAATGCCATCGGATACCGTTCTCTCAAGCCCTAATGGGCTGCCAATAACAATGACTCGTTCTCCTACTTCAGGGATAGAAGTACTTACTGTCAAAGGACGTACGATTTTCAGAGGAATATCTACCGAGACCCGCATAATATCGCCTTCCTTGTCCTCTGCTAAAATCTGCGTGATAGGGTAAACTTTGCCCTGTGCCGTCTTTATCTCGGCACGGCTGGCACCTTGAAGCACATGCCAATTGGTGATAATATCTCCGTCCTTGCTGATAAAAAAACCGCTTCCCTGACCGAGAAATTCTCCTTCATCGTCGTATGTTATAATTACGACAGTGGATGGCTCAATCTTTTTGATAATCTCTGGCAAATATTCCTGTGCCAGCGTTGAGGAAACAACCACGATACAGAAAAGAAAGGTCATCCACAATACCAAGAACCGATGTTTAATCATAGTTTCAACTCCCATAAGTATTTTCGTCTAACCGGAGACATTAGACGCAGCGCGGTTATTATCCCGGAATGAAATGATAGACTCAGTAATTTCGATGATCGTGTTCAGTTAAAGGTAATGTAGCCAAGCGCTTTGGCGGCCATTCTATTCCAACACCCGAACCATAATCTCCTTTTTACTTTAGCTATGCCTTTCGGGGCGATGAAACCATATCACCCCTTCACAAACTGATTCACAAAATATTCCGGGTTCAGTGCCTCCCCGGTGGCGTGCTTGCGCACCTACTACGACGCGCCCAACCACCGCTTCGCTCCTGCCAACAACACCACCGCCACCACCGAAAGTAGCATCATTCTGACACAGTCAGATTGCACTTAGGACAAACTTGAGACAAATTCATGAACTGATTACTTTAATTCATGATAGTGAGTTCTATCGAATAGGCAGTTTGTACTAAATTTTTCGGCCCCGTATTCATTGCGAATCATTGCTTTATTGTCTTATCGCTAAACGACTTAATTACGCACTTAGTTACTCACTTAGTTACTCACTTAGTTACTCACTTAGTTATTGACTTGGTTACTCACTTGGTTAACTTTAAAAATTCGAGTCCTTTCGGTGTAGTTCGATATTTTTGGTTTTGACTCCTTGGCTTGTCGAGAATTGTTAATTCTAAATAACCTTCTTTTATCAGTGGTAGAATATTTACCTTAAAATTTTTTGTCTGATTTGTTAGCCCGAGCATATTCAATACTTCTGATCTCTTTTTGGGCTGGATACATGCATTTAAAATTGTCATTCTTTTATCTTCAACTTGGGCCTCAACTTGGGCCTCAACTTGGGCTTTAGGATGAATTTTTAAAATGGTTATAAAAAAGGTACGGTCATCATCTGTTTGAAAAATGGGTTTCGGGGAAACATTTCTCTTCATTGCTTGCCTTATTTTCGGAAAACCTGTGCCTCTGCCTTCAGTAAGATGCAGTTCTTTGAGAAAATCTCCGATGCGCCGGTTGCGATATTTTCTGGCAGTAACATTCTCATCCATCAAATTATCTTTGTTAAGAGGAGGTAGGGGACCTGGGTAACTGATAATCTCAATCCGATTAGAAAATACCCGCACCTCAACTGGAGAATCATCCTGATAACTGCGGTGGTAAACTGCGTTCACAAGAGACTCTTCAATGGCTTCGTAAGGAAAATTGAAGAAACGAATGGCTTCAGCCTGAGCGGGAACTTTACGAACCGATTCAGACATAATATTGTTCTTCAGATAGGTTAAAGCAGATCTAACTTGTTGTTGAATTGGTCCGGTAAATGTTTTCTCGATTAAACTGTCGCCAATCTCATCTTGAAATTCAACGATATCAATTTTTGCGCCCTGGAAAAAGCTTTCTGGATGTTCATTGAAAAAAAGTAATCCAACATTTTTAGGTTTTAAGTATTCATTTGATCCTTCAACTATATTCATTCGACGGCAAAGATCAGGGAAAGGTAACTTTGTGGATTCAGATAATAATTCACTCCCAATTTCTGCAAGATGGGATTGAATCAAGGTCAGGTTCAAATCTGTTATCTCAGCGTGATGATTTATTTGGTCATCAAAAGGAATTTGATTTGCCATCGACAGAAGTTCACGTTCTTCTTCGCTGCTAGCTTTTTTTGTAATAGAATAACGTCTGATATATGGAAAATAATTAGACCCTTTTGAAAGTCTTTCTGGTGCTTTGTAGGGTCGGTTGGCACCTCCGGGCACCCATATGATCATTACTGGTTTATCCTGAAAATCAATCGGTTCAATAATAGGAAAATATTTGGGTCTTAATTTATGACAATGTTGAACCAGTTCTTTTTGAATTACATCAATCTTTTTCAGGGGAATTCCCACTGGCGGTAAAACGGGACGCCCACTATCCTCTTCAATCCCAAGAACAACATAACCGCCGCCCCAATTATTAAAATCATTAGCGAAGGCACATATACTGTGCAATACTTTAATGGGATTCCAATCCTTCTTGAACTCAATCCTCTCCCATTCAACGGTTCTGCCGTTTATCAATTCATTAATATTCACAGGGAGGGCCATAAGCCGATAATCTCCTTCCACAATCCTTACGTAAGAGTCTTTCTTACTGTTTTTAATAAAAAGACTACATCACTTTATTGCTCGCAATGACATGTAAGCCTAATAAAGTTTTTATATAACAATCTACTATACAATAACTTTAACGAACATTCTATTCCATTCGGAACACCTAAACCTTAACCGCACTTCTACCCTAGCCCCTTCTTTCGTGGAGATGAGATCCTATCATCTTTTCACAAACTGATTCACAAAATATTCCGGGTTCAGGGCCTCCCCGGTGGCGTGCTCGATCAGTTCATCCCAGCGATAGCGGGCTCCGGGTTTGAAGATATTTTTCTTCAGATAATCGCCCACCTTCGGTCGGTTCACATAACCCACCCCGGCCCCCGGCTCAAGTTTTAACAGATTTTTGATTATATAGGAATGCACCTGGGAGGCCATCATCTCCCCCAGCATATAATTATGATAGTAAACCGGGTAGCACGCCAGGTGGATCTTGGCCGCCCAGTCAGGCTGGTTGCGGCCCTCGGGTCTTTTCACTAACTGGTATTTCTCCACCAAATCCCACCACAGGGAGTTCAAGTCCTGATCGGGATTGGTGTAGAGCTCCCGCTCGAACCGGACCATCACCTGACACCAGCGGGCGAACACCAACTGCTGGAGCCGCTGACTTTTTTGAACAGTCTCTTGAATGCTTTTCGCCTCTTCTTCGGAAAGTCCCACCATCCCCTTTAGCCATTCGGCGTTGCAGGCCAGGCGGCCGAAGAACATGGCTATGGCCTCGGTGGTAAAGGAATGGGAGGGCATCCGCAGGATGAAGGGCAGATCAAAATTGAGGTATTTATCATATACCCCATGGCCTAACTCATGCAGGATGGTGTCCATCCAGTTTTGGTTGTTCTTCAGGTTGGTCAGGATCCTCACATCCCCCTTGCGGTCAATGTGGGTACAGTAGGCGTGGGGGTTCTTGCCCGGCTTTTCGTAAAGGTCGCTGCGGGCCAGAATGTCCCCCACACCCAGTCCGATACTGGTAAAAAAGGCACCGGCCAGCTTCGCCACATCCTCCTCTGCATAGTAGCCATCGAGTTCCACATCGTAGATGTGGGGGGCCTCCTGAAAGAAGGGATCCTGGTAGTGCCACGGTCTCATTCCCTCGGGACCGATGCCGTAACGACCGGCCAGAATTCCGTCCAGTTCGGTCTTCAGTTCCCGGAAGGGACCATCGGTGAGGTCGGCCAGCTCATCAAATATTTGAAACAGCTCCCCTTCGTCCAGTTCCCCCAAGGTGAGCCTTAGCCGGTAGTAATTATCAAACCCCAAGGAACGGGCGGCCTCATTGCGCAGTTTAACCAGCTCGATCACCTTGTCGGCCACTGCGACCCCCACCTGTTTGGAGGCCTTCCAGGCTTTCATCCGCGCCACCGAGTGGGTCTCGGTTTTTAAAACTTCAAGGATCTGGTTGTTGGTCACTTCCCGACCGTCTATCTTCCCCCGGAAAGTGTTGAAGGTATTTTCCACCTCGGTCCCCTTTTTGACGATCTTCTCCAGGAGCTCCGGATCAACCTGATTTTCCAGGTAGCTGTTATACAGAATGGTCAGTTGCCGGGCCAGCAACGGGTCCTTCACCTCCCCCGATTCTTTCATCTCCTTCAATTGGGCGAATTCATCACGGTTAGAATAGACCATCTTCAGCTCAAGCTCCAGTTGGGCGCAGCGATCGTAGTCCTCCTTCTGGCCCGAAATGGAGGCCTCCCAGTAGCTCAGGTTTAGGTCTTTTAACAAGGGTTCAACCAAAGCTACGTGGTCCTGAATGAAAGATTCGAGCTTCTTTTCGGTGGGATTCTTACCGCATCCTGCCACAAGGATAAGGAAAACCACCAACCCCCACCCCATCACGACAAAGCTCCGATTCATGATTCCTCCTCATTCAACTATTGTAAAAAGATTTCACAAAAAACAGCAAAGGTGGTGGGTTTCGCTAACACTACACCCACCCTACTAATTCTAAAAGTGAGGTCTTTCCGATACCAAAACTTCCTACAACGGCAATGTTAACCGGACTTGGTGGCTCGCTTTTTATAGCCAAGGCCCTCCTGAATGCCTCAATCTCATCATTCCTTCCTGCAAACTGTTCTGGATTTACATGATATTCGGTTGTGTAAGGATTTTCTATTCTCATATCATTCTCTCTTATCAAATATCAAAAATATCACAGATATGAAATTTTTGATATTTTCTATACCGCTTATTGACTGGTCACCTAAAGAAACCAGCTCAGGTCCCCTTTCCCCTCCCGGAGGACTACCGGCTCTTCCCCGGACAGGTCAATGACACTGGAGGGTTCGGGGAACAGGGACCCTCCGTCGAGGATTAAATCAATGGCCCCGCCGAACTTCTCCTCGATCTGTTGGGGATTGTTGAGGATTTCATCATCCCCGGAGGTGACACTGGTGGAGATAATGGGACGTCCCAATTCCCTCAGTAAGGCCAGGCATATCTCGTTATCCGGCACCCGGATGCCCACCGTCCTCCGTTTGGCCAACATTAGCCTGGGCACCTTTTTAGTGGCCGGCAGAACAAAGGTATAAGGACCGGGGAGCAGATGCCTCATGGCCTTGTAGGCAAAGTTGGAAACGTGAGCATATTCGCTCAGATTGCTTAAATCGGCGCAGATGAAGCTTAAGGGCTTGTGCTTGTCCAATCCCTTCAGCCGGTAAATTCTCTGGATGGCCGATTTATCATAGATGTCGCAACCGATACCGTAGATGGTATCGGTGGGGTAAACGATAATTCCCCCCTTTTCCATCACCATGACAGCCTGTCGGATCAGCCGCAATTTCGGGTGTTGTGGATGAATTTTTAAGATCATCTCTGGGCTATATTTTCAAAACTCGTCTGTAAATCTTGAACTTTTTTGGGGAAATCCAGTAGGTTTTTTAGTTTTTGGGATTGCACAATAATTAACAAATATGTTAATCATGTTGCATTAATATAAGAAAAAAACCGAATATTATCAAGCATAAAAGAGGGATAATCCTTAATGGATCAGGAGCATTTTTCTGGTTCGTACAAAATCCCCGGGCAGGCCTGATTGAATCCGGTAAAAGTAGACTCCGCTGGAAACTTCCTCCCCGGCATTTTCCTTTCCGTCCTACATCACCCGATAAACCCCGGCCCCTTGGGGGATGTCCACCAATGTTTGGACCTCCTGACCCCGGATGTTATAGATCTTAAGGGTGGTGGGCTGGGAAGGTTCCCAGGGGTCAACCCCTAACCGATTTTGGACATTCCCGTCCGTTATCAAACAAGTTTCTCCCAAACAAAAAAGGGAGGAAGATAAAATCTCCCTCCCTTTTGTCTATCCCCTACCCTCACGCAGGCTTACTTCAGCAATACCATCTTCCGAATCTTGACGAAGTCGTTCACCTCAATCCTGTAGAAGTAGACCCCGGTGGCCACCCCGGTGGCGTTCCATCTGATTGAATGGAAGCCGGGCTCCATCTGCTGATCTACCAGGGTAGTGACCTCTTGACCAAGGATGTTGTAGACCTTAAGGCTCAGGTGACCCGGATCCACCACGTCGAACTTGATGGTGGTGTTGGGGTTGAAGGGGTTGGGGTAGTTCTGATGCAGGTCATAGACCGTGGGCAGCAGGTCTGCCAACTCGTCAATACCCACAATTTCAGTAAAGTCAGCCTGGAAACGCGGCATAATCTCATACCCGTCGTCCGGTGGGGTACTATAGGTATACTGAGTTCCAATACCAACGAGGGCAAAATTATATGTCGGCGCATCCATCTCATCCACATCGGTATCACTGTCAATATACAGGATCAGGGTATCGGTGCCGTCGGTGATGTCCACATTCGCCCAGCTCCCGGGGGAGGGCCATTGGGCAGGATCCACCAGCCAGACCTCTTCTAACTCCACCAGCAATCCCTCGATGAACTCCCCGAAATCGGGAATGGTCACCCCGGTAGTGTCGAAATCATTACCCGTGGACAGCACCACGATGTCATCCAGGCTGAGGGGTATAATCTCGGTCTTCCCCCGGTATTGATCAATCTCCCCCATGACCTGAACCTCATCCCCAATGTCAAGCTCGGTATAATCATAGTACTTGAAGAGATTGATACCGGCGGTGGCGTCCTGGATGTAGTAATCGGTATGGTCGGTAGCGCCGAAGCAGGGGGAGGTCACCACACCCGTCACCGTGA
>JADHWK010000022.1 GCA_016783505.1 Candidatus Zhuqueibacterota bacterium
GACGGCTATTCTTTCCAATTCTTCTACCGCCGGATCAGCCCCCGTTCGCCGGGCCATCGAAAGACTCGATGTTAAAATCATGAAGCTGGATTGCGGGAATCTTCAGACATTTCAGGGCCTCAACAGTCCTCATCGTCTTGTTGATTATGAGAAAATCCTCGATGGTCTTAAGCAGATGGATGGTATTATTATCCAATCCGTTCTGGCTAAGGGGCGGGTGGACAATACCACCGATGCTGAAGTTGATCTCTGGATAGAGAAATTGGCGGGGATCGCTCCCCGAGAGGTCCAAATTTATTCCATTGACCGCCCCCCGGCCGACCAAAGCCTGGTTAAAGTAGATAGGGACACATTGATAGAAATTGCCAGAAAAACGGAGGGGGTACTGGGTATTCCCGTTAAGGTCTATTAATCCTATATTTGAAGGTGAGACCAAAATGCATGATAGAATTAAAATGATGGGGCTGACGTTTGACGATGTCCTCCTGATTCCCGCCCATTCGAAAATTCTACCCAATGAGGTGGACACCAGCACCCGGTTTTCCCGGAATATCAGGCTGAACATTCCACTGGTCAGTGCCGCCATGGATACGGTAACGGAAGCCAAAATGGCCATCGCCGTGGCCCGGGAGGGGGGGGTAGGGATCATCCATAAAAACCTCAGCCCGGAGGAACAGGCTGCCCAGGTAGATAGGGTAAAACGGGCTGAAAGCGGGATCATCCGCTCCCCGGTTACCCTCCCGTCGGATAAAAAGGTTCTGGACGCCCTAATGCTGATGGAAAGATATGGCATTTCAGGGATCCCCGTGGTGGATGGGGGCCGGTTGGTGGGCATCATCACCCATCGGGATCTGCGGTTCGAAATTGACCTTGACCTGGAAATTTCCCGACTGATGACCAGGGACAATCTGATTACCGCCCCTGAAGGGACGACCTTAGAACAGGCGGAGAAGATCCTGCAAAAGCATAAGATTGAAAAATTGCTGGTCGTTGACGGAATGGGGAAACTGACGGGGTTGATTACCGTTAAGGACATCCAGAAGAAGAGGATGCATCCGTTGGCTTCCAAGGACGGTCACGGCCGGTTGCTGGTGGGGGCGGCGGTAGGGGTGGGGGATGATACTCCGGTGAGGTGTGCTGCCTTAACAAAGGCCGGTGTTGATGTGGTGGTGGTGGACACCGCCCACGGCCATTCCCAAGCGGTGTTGGATACTGTTATCAGGACAAAAAAAGATTATCCCGATCTTGAGGTGGTGGCCGGGAACGTGGCCACCTTCGACGGGGCTAAAGATATTATTAAGGCCGGTGCCGATGCGGTGAAAGTCGGTATGGGAGCCGGATCCATCTGTACCACCAGGGTCATCGCCGGCATCGGGGTGCCCCAGATAACCGCTATCAGCGAATGTGCCAGAGCAGCCCAAAAATACGGGGTTCCCCTGATCGCCGACGGCGGGATTAAATATTCCGGGGACATTGCCAAGGCCGTCGCCGCCGGGGCGGACACGGTCATGGTGGGAAGTCTGTTGGCGGGGACGGAAGAAAGCCCCGGTGAGACCATCCTCTACGAGGGGCGAAGCTACAAGATATTCCGGGGGATGGGGTCCATCGGGGCTATGAGTCAGGGCAGCAAGGACCGCTATTTTCAGGGGGGGGTTACCGAATCAGGAAAACTGGTCCCCGAGGGGGTAGAAGGAAGGGTTCCCTTTAAAGGCGGGGCCGCCGAGGTTATCTTTCAGTTGATAGGGGGGATAAGGTCGGCAATGGGCTACTGTGGGGTGAGGAATATCGCTGAACTGAAATCGAAAACCCATTTTGTTCAAATCACCAAGGCGGGGCTGGAAGAGAGCCATCCCCATGACATTACTATTACCCAAGAGGCTCCCAACTATGAGTTAAGAAGATGATCAAAGAGAAAAAAGGATATTTTCATGAGAAAGAAAAGATGAGTAAAATATGCCATTTTAAGTCTGAGGAAGAGGAAGCCCAATTTTGGGCTATACACGATTTTGCTGACTTTATGGTTGATAGCGAGGAAGTAAATATGGAAATTTCCTCTATCAAAATTACGAAATGTTCTACCTACCGATTTGATCAGTGAATGGATTAAGCATGGGATTAAACAGGGTAAAAAATTGCTCTTAAAGTAAAATAATCCTAGATCCGATATCAGATTGAAATGAAGATGCCAAGCTATGGGTAAAAAAACCGAGCGACAGACCACATATCGGGACGTTATCGGGGGAAATACCGCCCCAGCGGTTATCGCTCGGTTATTTTCGGTTGTTTATAGGGAAACTACGTTAGGCTATTGACAAGTTGGGTTAACTTTGACTTATGGGTGGCGGCCCTATTACGATGTATGATACCCTTGCTCGCTAATCTATCGAGCAGGGAGATCGCCTTTTTCAGTTCGACCTGTGCGGTTTCTTTGTCCGAGGATGCCCTCACCTTCTTCAGGGCGGAGCGGAGTCGGGACCTGTATTGGCGATTGCGCTGATTGGCCTTGAGGTTGGTGCGCATCCTTTTTTTTGCTGATCGGTGTTGGGGCATAATTCCCTTTAATTTGTGGGTGATAATATACGAAAAAAAATCGTCATTGTCAATAAGAAATTGTAAGGGTTTATCTTAAGGAAAGGATTGTTCAGTCAGGGTTTGATAGACCGGCTAGAAGGGGCCCGCAGGGTTGTCGTCCTGACCGGGGCGGGTGTCTCGGCCGAGAGCGGAGTGCCTACCTTTCGGGGTAAAGGCGGGCTATGGAAGAGGTATAAGCCGGAGGAGCTGGCCAACCCTTCTGCCTTCATTCGCAACCCCGAGTTGGTCTGGGAATGGTATTCCTATCGCAGGAAGCTTATTGTGGGGATAAAACCCAATTCGGGGCATTACGCCTTGGCCGAGTTGGAGGGGATGTTCCCCCATTTTGCCCTGATCACCCAGAACATTGATGGACTTCATAAAGCGGCTGGTTCGCGGGTTATCCTTGAATTGCACGGCAATATTATGAGGAATCGATGCTTCGAATGCAATCGGACCTTCAGGTCCATTGACCCCGGGGACGAGCCCAGGGTTCCCCGATGTTCCTGCGGGGGCTTTATTCGGCCCGATGTGGTCTGGTTCGGGGAATCATTGCCCGCCGATCAGTTAAGTCGAGCAATGGAAGCTGCCGAGGGGGCAGAGGTATTCCTTTCCGTGGGGACATCGGCCCAGGTTCAACCCGCCGCCTCCCTGCCGCTGGTGGCTAAGAGAAACGGAGCCCATGTGGTTGAGATCAACCCCGAGCGGACACCAATTTCCCATCTGGTGGATGAATTTATTCAAGGGGAATCCGGGGAAGTGTTACCTCAATTGGTTCAAGCAATAAAGGCCTGAAGAATTAACTTTTTATCAATTAGAAGACTATTATTTTTGAATATTGTGAGTTCAGGGCGTGTACGGCATAATGACTAAGAAAATGTTTATAGAAAAATTTTATCGTTTCTTTTCCTTTGAAAAAAGAGATCACCTGAATATCTCTCATTATTTTATCGTTTTGCTCACGGCTGTGGTTGTGATATTTTTGGGATGGTCCTGTGCCTATTACAACATTTTTTATAATGCCCAGAAATATTATCAAGCGGGTTTAAAGAAAAGTGTTGCCAATCCAACCGGCACTGTTCAGACCCAAGATTACAATAAGGCTATCAAAACCGCCTCCAAGGTTCTGGAGCTTTATCCCGAGAGCAAATGGGTGGACGACGCCCTGTTGTTGATCGGGAAATCTTATTACCAGATCGAACAGTATCGGAAGTCTATGCGGAAGTTTGAAGAGCTGTTGGCCAATTTTCCTCAGAGCGAGCTTACGACCGAGGCCCGGCTCTGGCTGGGGAAATCCATGATCGCCATCGGGGAGGTGGATGAAGCCAGACAGATTCTCGGGGAACTGGCTGAGGGGGAAAAAAATCCGGAAATTGCCGTAGAGAGCAGGTCCGTCCTGAGCGGACTTATGTTCAGCGAGGGCGAGTACTCCCAGGCTATGGAACAATATCAGGAAATCCTGGCCCGGGCTAAGGATAAGAAACTTCTGGCTGAGGTTCAGTATAAGATTGCAGAATGCCTATGGATCCAGGGGGATTTTAGGGGGGCGGCGAAGGGTTTCAAGGCGGTTTCGAAGTTTAATCCGATCAAAAGCCTGGAATTTGAGGCCCGATTGCGGTATGCCCAGAGCCTTAAGAAGGCTGAGGAATTTCCGACTGCCCTCAAGGTGTTGAGTCGTCTGATCAAAGATGAGGCATTTGAATCCTATCTTCCCCAGGTAAATCTCGAAATAGCTGATTGTCTCCTTCAGGCAGAAAGGCGAGAGGAAGCTATCCAGGAGTATCAGAAAATTATCGAGAATTACCCCAACGACAAGGATGTGTCGGCACAGGCTCACTATGAGTTGGGATTGATTTATTGGGAAATCAAGGATTTTCAATCGGCACGCACCCATTTTGATGCCGTTCAGGGGGCAAAGCCCCAGTCAGAGTGGGCCACCGATTCTAAGGAAAAAATAACCAGCATTGACCGGCTGTTTACGCTTAAGAACGACATCACCGCCCTGAACGATACTCTCGATGCGTTGCAGACAGCCCTGAAAGCTTCGCAGGATTCGGTGGTCATTTTGGTCTTAGCTAAACCGGTTGTGTCTGATAGTCTAACTGTTGATTCCGTTGCCGTGACCGATTCTGTTCGAGGGGAGAGAGTTGATAGGGAAACCGTCCTTGATGATGTTAATGAAAAACAAAAAGTCCTGTTTGAGAAGCGGTTTTTGTTGGCTGAGCATTACCTTCATCAGCTATCCGATCCTGATTTAGCTATTGGTCAGCTCAGGCTAATAGGGGGGGCTGATTCGGCCGAATTGGGGATAAAATCACTCTACCTTATGGGCTACATTTATCGGGAAAAACTTAAACAACAGGCGGTGGCTGACTCTCTTTATCGGCTGATCCTGAAGAGAAGCCCTGATTCGGCCTACGGTCGGGCGGTCAAAAAGTGGCTGGGTCTTCCCGGGCCAAAGGAGCCCATTGATTCGGCCCTGGTGGCTTTTCTGGATGCGGAACATACGTTCTTTAATACTGATAGCTTCCAATCAGCCATTATTAAATACCTTCAAGTGGCGGAAAGTTATCCGGGTTCTCCGTATGCGGCGAAAGCCCAGTATTCGGTGGCCTGGACATATGAGAAGAAACTGGCGGATTATGATAGTGCCGTATCTGCCTATCGCCAGTTGCTGAAGGAATATCCCCACTCCCCCTATGCGGAGGTGGCCCAGCTTAAGATAGCTAGGGTCATGGAGACCCTGCCGGCGGTCACCGATAGTCTAAGGGTGGGGGAAGGGACTGATCCTGTCCAACAATCTGATCATTCAGGTGAGGAATAAGCAATGGACCCCCGGGTTGTCCAGGAGAAGGTTGAACTGGTAAGGGTTAGCGGCGTTGGGCGGGGGATTTATTTGTTTCGGTTTCGATCCACCCTCATCGCCCGCTCGGCCTGGCCCGGTCAGTTCGTTCACCTCAGGGTTGACGATGGGAGTTCCCTGACCCTGCGACGGCCTTTCAGTCTCTGTCAGGTAGGGCGAAGTTGGTTTGAAATATTGTTTAAAGTGGTGGGTCGGGGTACCGAAATCATGGCCAGGAAAAAACCGGGGGATTCCTTGGACATCCTCGGCCCCCTGGGCCGAGGGTTTTCAGTGGGGGAGAGCTTTTCAGGGGCGGCCATGGTGGCCGGGGGTATGGGAGTAGCCCCGTTTCCCTTTCTGATTCGGGCCTTACGTCGTCAGGGGAAACGGGTTTTTCTTTTTCTGGGGGCCAAGAATCAAGATGAACTTTATCTGCCGGATCAGTTAACCAAGGATGTGACCCTGTCCTTAGCCACTGAGGACGGCAGCAGGGGGTTCAAAGGGCTGATTACCCAATTGGTAGAAAAAAAATTACGGGATCAAAAAGAGTTATTGGGTGGAAAATGGCAATTTTTCGGCTGTGGGCCCCGGGCCATGCTGGCAAGGCTGAAGGAATTAGCCCTGACCTATAAATTTTCCTGTCAGGTCTCGGTGGAGACCCAACTGGGGTGCGGGATGGGGGTCTGTCAGGGGTGCGCAGTCCCCGCCGCCCCCAGGGATGAAACTTCATCCCCAAAGTACCATCTGGTCTGCCAGGACGGTCCGGTATTCGATGTTTCGGAAATAGATCTTTAAAGGGAAATAATTTACTGGTAATTATGGGAATGATGGTAACAGAGACCTACGAGTTATACCCATGATATCCATCATTTTCAGTGAATCTATTTAACACACCCGGCTATCACTGCTATATGTTACTATTCATCCTATATCGTTTCCCCTCTTTTTAAAGGGGGGAATAAGGGGGGATTTAAAAGGGGGATTTTGAGAAAGGCCGAAGGATTCAGAAATAGGATTTAGTGGTAAACTGTTACAAAATGGATTGGGATTTTTCAGAATGAACATTGACCTTTCTGTTGAAATCGGTTCTTTGAAATTAAAAAATCCGGTTATGGTGGCTTCAGGGACATTTGGGTATGGTGAAGAATATAGGTCCCTGTTGAACCTCAATGGCTTAGCGGCGGTGGTAACCAAGACAATCACCCTGGAGCCCAGGCCGGGTAATCCGCCCCCTCGGATCGCCGAGACCGAGTGCGGGATGCTGAATTCTATCGGTCTGGCCAACGTGGGGGTGGAGGCTTTCATCAGGGATAAGCTCCCTTTTTTAAAAACCCTGAAGACCCGGGTTTTGGTTAGCGTCGGGGGAAGCCGCGTAGAGGAGTTTGCCGAAGTGGTGGCCCGCATTGAAGATGCAGGGGGGGTGGATGGGTATGAGTTGAACGTCTCCTGTCCCAATGTGGCCGGGGAGGGAGTGGCCTTCGGAACCGATGCTGACTTAACCCTGGCTATTGTCAAGAGGGTTCGAACGACAACCAAGCGTTCCATAATGGTCAAATTAACCCCGAATGTAACTGTCATCGCCGGGATCGCCCGAGCCGCCCAGGAAGGGGGTGCTGACGGTTTGGTGGTGGGCAACACCGTCTTCGGAATGGCTGTGGCTTTGTCCACCAGAAAGCCAAAGCTGGCCCGCATCATTGGGGGCTATTCGGGGAGGGGCATCAAACCCATCGCCTTGGCCAAGGTGTATGAAGTGGTGCAAGCGGTGGACATCCCGGTAGTGGGCTGCGGTGGCATCCTGAACGCCCAGGACGTCCTGGAGTTCCTGATCACCGGGGCCAGGGCGATCCAGATAGGGACGGCCACTTTCCTGGATCCAAAAAGCGCTCCCTCCGTCATCGAAGGGTTGAAGGATTATTGCCGTCAGCATAATATCAACCGAATTACTGACCTGATCGGGACATTGAATACAGAATGACTTCAAGCCCTTGGAAATTTTCCCGATGAATATCGGGATTGGTTTTGTAAGCAAAGAAAATAATTAAGTAATGGATGGAGGAAGGGATGGAGTGATGGAATATTGAAGTGTTGAGGGGTTGGGAAAGAAGGTGTAATGACCTAATCCTTTCCTTCTCAACAATAAAAGGCCATTTTCAAATGTGTTTATCACTAAGGACAGTTGTAAGTCGGTGTTCGAAATTGTAAGGATAATATGAATTATTTCCGGACATTCTTCCTATTAATTATTGTCGCCTGTTTTCACAGGACCCTGGCAACAACCCCGGGAAATGTATATCTAGTACTGGGGTCAGACACTGCCATCTGGAATGGAATGAATGTAAACCAATATCATTGTTATTATAACATTGATTTATATACCGATCCCCTCCAAAATGCTTACCAAGTAATGAGCCCGGATTTTAGAGCTCAATTTGTGGATTCTTACGGACAACCACTGAAAATGACCTGGTGGATGATGGCAGGGAATATTTTTCGATACGCATCCAATAAAAACGTCCCCTTAGCCAATATCATGACCCTTTATCTAATGCAGAAATACCACGGGAATGCAATTCAACAGAACGGCGATGAACTCTCCTTACATTACCATACCTTTAACTGGACCGATTACAACTCCGATGGGGTATACTGGTGGAATCAGGCTCTAGAATTTTCCGAATGCCGCAATGATTTTGACCTAACATTGGCCCAATTTCTATTAGAAGAAAATATATTTCCAGTTTCCTTTCGTAGTGGCTGGCACTACATGGACAATGGGTGGCAGAATTATCTAAACGAACTTCTCCCTTATAGCATGCACAACGACTGGCCAAATGTCAATACTGATACCACTGAACCATTGGACAACACCTATGACTGGTCCCAGGCTCCAGCAGAGTTTGTTCCTTACCATCCTTCCCCACAGGACTACCAACTCCCCGGGGATGGCCCCGGATGGAACGTCCGCTCAGCCTACATGTATACTGTGCGTTACCAAGATTTGATGGACACAATTTTCGCCCAGGCCAATCAGGGAATTGACCAAGTTGCTTGTATCTGGGCTCATTTACCCGAAACTGATTTCCTAGAGAATATTGCCATTATTGATAGCTTAGCTCACACTGCTGCTGACAACTATCCCGAAGTCGAATTCCAATACTGTACCGCTGTGGAAGCTATGCAGTTTTGGCGCCAAACATCCGATACGGAAGGACCTGTCCTGACCCTCTCGGAACACCAGACCGGAACCGAAGTATATTTTACAATTACATCTGATGAGCCTTTTTTTCAGCCTCAACCCTTTGTTGCAGTAAAGAATATTTATGAGCAGTATTCCATTCTTCCCTGTACTTTCCTTGGTCCTAATGAGTGGCAGACAGTTGGGACCTTGCAAATAGATAGATTGGCTAAAGTAGGCGTGGCCGCCTGTGATACGGTAGGAAATTTGACAACTACCTTTATCCATTTTCTTCCCGATGATATTTACATAGACAACCAAGACTCCGGGTATGAAGAGGTAAGCGGAAGCTGGACTACCTCGACTCAAGCCGCCTGGGGCGTGGATTCCCGGGTTGCACCGGTATCCCAAAATGATACGGCAAAGGTGAGGTGGATTCCTGATATTCAACAGGCGGGTTATTACAATATTTTTATTCAAGTGCCTGGGGTTGATGGTGCTTCCAATCAGGTTACCTACACTATCAGGCATGCCCAAGGTGCTGATACCACCTACTTCACATCTGAGCTACCTACAATGGACTGGGTTTATATTGGCACTGCATATTTTACGGATCAATTAGATCATTACCTGGAAATAATGGTCGTTGGGGAATCACCATCCAATCCGGTGGCTGTGGCTGATGTGGCAAAATTTTCGGCATTAGTGCGTGACAGGGATATCTACGTAACCCAAAATTTCCTTAACTTTGGTGAAATTAGCGAGGGAGATACTGTTACCGTCAATGTAAATGTAACCAATCGCGGACTCGAAACTCTGACCCTCTCTGAAGTTTCATCGGTTCATCAGACAATAACCCCTGGACTTAACTTGCCGGTGGAGATCCCAGGAATGGGGCGGCTCACATTACCATTACACTTCACCCCACCCAACATTGGGATAATCACCGACACAGTTTTATTTGTCAGTGATGATCCAGTGAAACCTGTTTATAAAGTACCATTAACAGCTAACGTTCAGTCCTATTTTGAAATTGTTGACAACGAGGATTCTTTGAATTATAGCGAAGAAGGCACATGGTATTACAGCAACGCCCAAGCCTATGGTCCTACGAGTCGTTATGCTTGGTTATTGACTGGTGCCAGCGCCAGCTTTTCTATCACCTTGGAAAGAAGCGGTTTGTATGACCTTTTTGAAATTGTACCCACTACCCAGAACGCAACTAACTACGCCCTCTATGTAGTTAGTATTTCTAACGTGGCGTTGGACTCAGTTATTATAGATCAGAACGAAGGCAGTGGCTATTGGGTTCTTCTTGGTCGCTATTACCTACCCGCAGATGTCCTCGTTGAAGTGAAAGTATTGGATACGGGCCAAAGTACGGCGGGCGATGTTCTCCGGGCGGATGCAGTAAAGTTCCAACTAATCGAGGAAATTACCGCTGCAGACGAAAGATATGATAAAATCATCCCTAAGGAATTCAAATTAAAGCCAAATTACCCCAATCCATTCAACGCGGTCACCACCATCACTTATGACTTACCACTAAGATCCCCAGTTTCATTAGTCATTTATGATATCCTAGGTCGCCAGGTGAAGGTCCTGATCAATAAAACACAAGAGGCTGGCCACCAATCTGTGCTATGGGACGGAACCAATGACCACGGGGTACAAGTAAGCTCAGGAATATATTTTTACCGTATCCAAGCCGGAAATTTCGCTAAGACTCACAGGATGGTCTTGTTGAATTAACCTATCTTATTTATTATGTAGAAAACAGGAATATGTTTTTCACCAGTTCTCCAACGTTCCATCACTCAAGGTTTTTAGTTCTTCAAAAGGCATGAAAACCCTGTTTATTTGCATTGCAATCTTGATCATCTTAATCAGTTGCACCCCCTCCCCTAAGTTTAAGCGGGGTGGGAAGGCGAAGCCCCCCCCTAAAAAAGAGGAAGTTTTAGCGAATAGACCGGGGGTGTCTGACGTTCAGGTGGGGATAGCCTCCTATTACGGTGAGGAGTTTCACGGCAAGCCCACCGCCAGCGGTGAGATTTTTGATATGCATAAGCAGTCGGCTGCCCACCGCACCTATCCCCTGGGCACCCGTGCCAGGGTTACCAATTTACAAAACGGAAAGTCAGTAGTGGTGAAGATAAATGACCGGGGACCGTTCGTCAGTGGGCGTATCATGGACCTTTCCTACGGGGCGGCCCAGGCGTTAGGGTTCGTTGATCAGGGGACGGCCCGGGTGAAGATCGAGGTGTTAGAATGGGGGAAAAAGTGAAACTGTCCCAACACGCATCCCGGATTCTGGTGGCGGTGGTAGGGATTCCGGCCCTGGTGGTTTCTGCCTGGTTGGGCGGGATTTTCTTTCTGGTGGTGGTTGAAGTCATCCTACTACTCTGCTTGTGGGAGTTCTACCGATTGGCCCAGAAGGGTGGGGTCTATCCCATTAAAATCCCCGGTTTTCTCTTCGCTGGTCTGGGGGGGTATTTGTTTTTCTGTGGGGTCTTGGGGATGTTTATCCCCCTCCTTTTAATCTATCTGATCATGATAGTACTGTGGGGGCTTTGGCAAAAGAAGGGGTCGGTTCTGGCTAACCTAACAGTATCGGGGTTCGGGGCCATCTACCTGACCCTTTTTCTGGGGTCGTTATTGCTGATCCGGGAGAACTTTAAGGGAGACTACTGGCTGGGGGGAATGGTGGTCATCTTTACCTTCGCCTCCATCTGGATCTGCGACACTTTTGCCTTCTACGGGGGGAAGGCTATGGGAAAGAAGTTGTTGGCCCCCTCCATCAGTCCCAAGAAGACGGTCGAGGGGGCTGTTCTGGGAATGCTCGGGGCCCTGCTCACCTCCCTGGGGGGATGGTTTGTCCTTAAAGGGCAGCTTTCCCCCTTGGATTGCTTGGTCGTTGGGCTGGTGGTGGGCAGCATCGGTCAACTGGGGGACCTGGTGGAGTCTAAGTTCAAACGAGCGGTGGGGGTCAAGGACACCTCGGATATCCTGGCCGGACACGGGGGCTTTCTGGACCGGTTTGACTCCCTGGCCTTGACGGCCCCAACCTTGTACCTCTACTTCTGGGCGGTGGGGAGGGTGTGGTGATCCGAGAAATTCTCTTAATTTGAATTAGTGTTATTTTTTGGTTATTTTATCCTTGACTTTATGAAATAAATTAATTAATTTATAACAAAATTTAATCTAATCAAACCCTTTATTAAAAGGGGGAGTCAGAAGATGAAAGCAACAAAAGTTCTCACTATTTTTTTCTTTCTGTTCTCAGCTTATTTTGTGTTTGCTGGGACTACGGGGAAAATTGTAGGAATCATCACAGATTCTGAGAGTGGAGATCCCCTTATTGGTGTCAATGTGATCATTGAGGGGACTACCTTGGGTGCGGCCACCGATATGGATGGATATTATGTAATCCTGAATGTTCCCCCTGGAAGGCACCACCTCAAGGCCAGCATGATGGGCTATAGGGCGGTTACCGTTACCGGCGTTCGGGTGAATATTGATCTGACCACCTCGCAAGACATCAAGATGGCACCAATAGCTGTGGATTTGGGCGAAGTGGTGGTTGTAGCCGAGCGTCCGGTTGTTCAACCGGATATTTCAGCCAGTCAGGTAAATCTGAATATCAAAGACGTTGAAGCCCTTCCCGTTGTTAGTGTGGCGAGTGTTGTAGGATTAGAAGCTGGTGTTATTGACGACTTAACGATCCGTGGTGGTGCTAGGGATCAGACAGCATTCGTGGTTGACGGTTTCACATTACGTGATGAGCGGGACAACACACCATATACTGGTATTAGCTATACGGCGGTTGATGAGATTCAAATTCAAACGGGTGGCTTTAACGCAGAATTTGGTAATATCCGCTCAGGTCTCATCAACGTTGTTACGAAAGAAGGAAGGCGAGATGGTTATCATCTGGGCTTAATAACGCGGTATAGACAGCCAGCACCAAAGCATTTCGGTCATTCAGCCGACTCACCGGAGTCCTATTGGATTCGTCCCTATGTGGATGATGCGGTTTGTTGGATGGGGACAACAAATGGCGCTTGGGACGAATACACACAAAAACAGTACGTTGAATTTGAGGGTTGGAATGCTGTATCTGAAAAGTTGCTTTTAGATGACGATCCGAATAATGATCTGACACCGGAAGCAGCCCAACGCCTTTTCATGTGGGAGCATCGAAGGGAATTGGATATTGTAAAACCGGATTATGATTTCGATATGAGTTTCGGCGGACCCGTTCCGTTTATTAGTGAGCCGCTTGGAAACCTTCGATTTATGGCATCTTACCGGAGGTCACAAGATATGTATATTATTCCACTTTCCGATGATGCCTATCGAGATTATAATGCACAACTAAAACTCACATCCAATCTTGCACCGGGAATGAAGCTGATGATTGAAGGAATTTTGGGGCAGGCAGCTGGCACGAATGATAACAATTCGGGCTATCCTGGGATATTCAGTGATTCTTGGAGCATTGGCAGTGCGTTGAGCAATGGTCCTAAATATATTGATGGCAGAATGTTTGGAACTGATTATTGGTGCCCCTCCAAAATTTCAAGAAATAGTATCGGCGCAAGATTTTCCCATGTGCTAAGCCCGACCACATTCTACAACGTAACCCTGCATCGGTTTGCATCCAGCTACGATACAAGTCCTGATCGTCTTCGTGATACATCCAGAGTGTATCTATTCGGCAATAACTATTATGTGGATGAAGCGCCGTTTGGCTTTCAACCAAGCCCAAGTACTGGCATCGTTGGTTTAAGAATGGGTGTCGGGATGAGTAATTCCCGGGATAGTAGCGAGGTTACATGGTGGTCCAGTAAATTCGATATTCATAGTCAGATTGATCGTCATAATTATATAAAGGCAGGGGTTGAGTTTATATATACCGATAACGCAGTCAACTACGCCTCCGTTGATGAATTCTTACCAAGCGGTCGAACAAAATCTAAATGGGAGACATATCCGGTACGGGGAGCCGTATATGTTCAGGACAAGTTGGAGTTTGAGGGGATGATTGCGAACGTGGGCTTGCGTCTGGATTATTCGCACCCAGGTGGAGAGTGGTATGTATATGATCCCTATGACAAGGCATTCTCAGCAAAATATTCGTTAGGGATTGACACTCTGCTCGCCAAAGAGCCGACAAAACGTATCTTTAATCTCAGTCCCCGGTTAGGAATTGCCTTTCCGATTACAGTGAATAGCAAGCTCTTTTTCAACTATGGGCATTTTAGACAAATGCCAACCCCGGAGAACCTCTATCTCCTAAGAAGAGAAACTTTAACTAATCATGTAACTCGGCTGGCAAATCCGAATAATCCACTTCCCAAAACGATCTCCTACGAATCGGGGTATGAGCATAATCTCTTTAATCAGTTCCATGTTCGACTCATGGGCTATTATAAAGATTCGTCTCTGCAATCAAGGCTTGTGAGATATGTCAGCAGTGATAATAAGGTAAATTATAGTTTAACTGAGCCCAACTCGTATCGGGACACCCGTGGTTTTGAACTTACAATTAGAAAGAATAGGGGGGAATGGGTTCGAGGGTTTATCAATTACACATACGAGGTGACCACATATGGTAACTTCGGATTTTACTATTACTATGAAAATCCTGTTGAGCAGCGTAGGTATGAAAGTGAAACCCGATCCCATTACCAGGAGAAACCTATTCCCCGACCGTATGCTCGTGCAAACATCGATTTCTTTACTCCAAAACCTTTTGGTCCTAAGTTCTTTGGAATCCATCCATTAGAAGATTGGCGATTGAACGTATTGGGAACCTGGCGATCTGGTTATCATCTTACCTGGACGGGTGGTGGAACTATTCCCGGAATAGTTAATAATGTTCAATGGAGGGACCACTATAATGTTGACCTTCGTTTGAGTAAAAGCTACCAAATAGGGGGCGCCGGTATTCAGTTTTTTATGGATGTAACGAATGTTTTCAATTTTAAATATATGACAAGATATGGTTTTGTTGATCCCATAGATTACAACGGCTATATGAAGTCTCTCCATTTACCGGCTGAAATTGGCGATGAGCTGGGTTATGGTAATATTCCTGGGGATGATCGCCCCGGGGATTATCGTACTGTTCCATATGAGCCGTACGATCCCGATGATCCAGATGAGGAGAGAAAGAAAAGGATTTTAGAAACGAAGGCTTATATAGATATGCCCAATCAGCAATATCTCACCTTTCTTGACCCACGGAATATATTCTGGGGTTTGAAAGTATCTTTCGATATTAAATGAGTAATGTTAATTATAGCTAATATAAAATTGAGGTAATTATGAAAATGGTTTTTTATGAAAAACGAATTTTAGTATTGCTTTGTTTGCTTTGTATTGTAACTTTTTTGGCAGGTCCAAATGATTCCTATGCTCAATTCGATGTTAAATGGATGTCTGTCGGCTCACTTCATAATTGGTATTCCGAAATTGGCAGTGAGATAGAACATGGGTTTCAGCCAGTTCAACAATATGGGATGCAGTGGCCGGCTATCTATGAATATCAGGATATGCAAGCAGCTAAAGCGCTTTGGATCGGTTGCCGAGATTTTACAGATGAACGGGGTGATCTTTATCCTTTCAAGGTCGCACATGTCGGTCCGCGTGTGACAGGTGCCGGGGAGTTTTTTCCTATGAGGTTTGAAATAGTAAGTCGTTTTGAACCGCCATTGGTCTATGTGGACGGCGTTCAATCATATGAAAAGACCATTGACAATGATGATGTTGATCCATTAATGAAAGCCGATCGCATGATTATTAATGTGACAAATTGTCAGGTTGGAATTACAATGACCCGTAAGATCATACAATTTAGCCAGCAGTACCATGATAACTACATTATTTCCGATTATAATTTTACTAACACAGGTAATGTAGATGATGACCCAGAAATAGAATTACACGATCAGACGCTAGATAGTGTTTACTTCTTCTTCCAATACCGATGGGCTGTTAGCCGAGAAACCCGTTATTTGATCGGTAATGCGACCGGATGGGGTATAAATTTTATGCTCGATGCCCGCGGAGACGGGGTAAAGGATGATCCACAGGATGAAGATTTCCGAGCTCAATATGGCTGGCATGGGAATTATCCACCATTTACAGAATACGATAATATTGGTGCGCCTATTTGCGACCCGAGTGGCTCCGCTGGTTATATCGGTGTGGCAGATACGGTGGGACGGCTTGGTTCGGCCCAATTCGTAGGCGCAGTAACCCTCCACGCTGATACATCCCCAACCGATCCATCAGATGATCCCTCTCAACCTTCAACAACCATCTATGAATCTTCTGATGATCCTGAAACATCACAAAATGACCCCTATAATATTGTAAAGATGGAGTCTGAGTATGGTTGGATGTCAAAGGGGCATATGTCTCCCCGCCATGCAGATGTGGTCGAACCTGAGGGAAATTTTATCGAACCAACGGGCGATCCTGCTCTTGGTACTCCCGGTGGTTTCTCAGCTTGCAATGGCTATGGGCCTTATACATTGGGGCCGGGTGACAGCATTCGTATTGTGGTGGCTGAAGGAGCTTCGGGATTAAGCCGCCAGAAATGCATAGAAATAGGTAGAATATGGAAAAAGGCATATGATGATCCGAATGAATCATACATCTTCGAATTGCCAGATGGGTCGACTATTACTGGGAGTTATAATGAAAAAAAAGCCAATCAGTTCAAAAATACATGGGTTTATACAGGAAGAGATTCTTTGTTTCAGACATTCCGACGAGCAATAGCAAATTACGAATCAGATTATGATATTTCGCAGCCACCACAGCAACCACTCCCGCCGAGCATATTCAATGTAAATTCCGGGGGTGATAGGATCTCACTGACTTGGGAAGTCTATAATGGTGGCCAAAACCTGAACGGATTCCAGATCTACCGGGCTAAAGGCCAATATGATAGTACCTACCACCTCATATATGAAGCAGGTCCCGATGAACGAAGTTTTGATGATACGCAATTAGAACGGGGAGTTTCATATTATTATTACATGGTGTCAGTCGGCGATGATATTCCAGCCGACCCAGATTTAAATATTCCAGCGGGCAGGCTACGTAGCAACCGGTATTACACGCAGACATACGACCCGGCATATCTGCAACGACCGGCAGGGAAAAAATTAAGTGGCATAAGTGTCGTACCAAATCCATATAACATCTCGGCAGATACCGATAGATTGCTATTCCCGGGCGAACCCAATAAGATTGCTTTTTTCAATATACCCGGCTATTGTACTATTAAAATCTACACTGAAATTGGTGAATTGATAAAAACGATTGAACACACTAATGGAAGGGGGGATGAATATTGGCGTTGTACGACTTCTTCCGATCAAATCGTGGTGAGCGGTATTTATATTGCGGCTTTTACAGTAACTAAAGATTATTATGATCCAGAGACCAATGAATTATTATACAAGAAGGGGGATACCGAAATTGTAAAATTTGTAATAATTCGGTAATATGAAACAAATTTAAATAAATGGGTGGTCTTATGAAAAAGTATATTACTTCAACTGTAGTTGGCTGTGCGTTTTTTATGCTTCTGTCAACGGCAGGGTTAGGTCAATTACAGAAACTAGCTCAGACTGGGATGAAATTTCTAAGCGTTTCAACCGATGCTCGTGCAAGTGCCATGGGTGATGCCGTAACCGCGCTTGAGGGTCATTCGTCTTCAATGTTCTTCAATCCATCAGGAATGGCACGCTTGAACAGCTTTGCGAATGTCTCGCTCGGTCAAGTCAGTTGGATTGCCGATATATACTATTCTTACGGCAGTGCCGCATTTAGCCCGGCAAAAGGACATTATGGGGTCTTTGGTATTACGTTCCTGTCAGTAGATTATGGAATTTTTAAGGGAACAATAAGAGATCCCGGTGAGCAAGGGTTCAAGGACACAGGTGACTTTAGTCCCAGTGCCACGGCTATTGGATTTGGCTATGCAAAAGCACTGTCCGACAAATTCTCAGTTGGTGGTAATATCAAATATGTTACACAGAACCTCGGAAATAGCATTATTGGATTTGACTTAGATGACAACTACCTGGAAAAGAGTTATTCCGAAGATGTTTATGCCTACGATTTTGGTCTTCTTTACCGCACCGGTTTTGAGAGTCTGACTTTTGGTATGTGTATACGAAATTTCTCAGAAGAAGTAAAATATGAAGATGAAGGTTTTCAACTGCCTTTGAGTTTCAAAATTGGTCTCAGTATGAATGTTTTGGATATTTATCAGGCTTTAGACAAGAAAACGCAATCTCTCTTGCTTTCGGTAGATGCTGTTCACCCACGTGACTACCCAGAGCAATTGAATATTGGTGCAGAATATCTGTTTATGCGGAATTTTGCCTTGCGTCTGGGATATTCGTCGCCTAATGATGAACATGGCCTCTCTGCCGGATTTGGTTTCCAGCAGACATTTCGTAATTACATGTTGGCCTTTGATTATGCATACACTCCGTTCGAATTGTTCAATGATGTTCATAGATTTTCTGTACATTTCTCTTTGTGATCGACCGGTTTAGAGTAGTCAATCTATATAATATTAGAATAAAAACGTGGTATTATGACGAAAAAATTCTATCTTGATCCGCTATGGTTTGAATATTGACAGTTAGTCTGTTCGATTCGGCTGTATTCTCCAAGAAGAAACGTGCTCAACCCGGATTTCAGGTCATAAGCATGGAATTCGGCTACTTCTTCCAATACTTCTGGGCGGTGGGTAAGGTGTGGTGATGGAAAAGTTGATCTTTGAGAAATTTCCAGAAGAACAACAAAAAACAGAGTTTTTCTCTTGACATTATAGAATAAATTATTTAATTTATTAATAAAATATAACAATGAAAATTACAATTAGTGTAACTAAAATTTGACCCTTCAAAGTGGGCCTTTGTCAAAAGGGAGAGTTAGAAAATGAGAATAACAAAAGTTTTAGCCATTTTTTTCTTTCTGTTCTCAGCTTATTTTGTGTTTGCTGGGACTACGGGGAAAATTGCCGGCAGGGTATTTGATGAAGACACCGGGGATCCTCTGCCCGGGGCTAATATTATCGTAGTGGGGACTACCATGGGGGCTATGGGGGACATGAACGGGGAATATTTTATTATCAATATCCCCCCGGGTAAGTATACGGTTAAGGTGACCATGATGGGATATAAGGCCATGGTAGTGGAGAATGTGCGGGTCAGCATTGATATTACCACCTCCCAGGATTTTGCACTGCCGGCGACCATTGTGGACATCGGTGAAGAGGTGACCATTATAGCCGACCGTCCGGTTATTCAACCGGACGTTGCCGCAAGCCTGAGGAATATTAGTTCCAGTCAAATAGAAGCGCTGCCAGTAACGACGGTTACAGAAGTCATTGGTCTTCAAGCTGGTATTACTTCTGCTCTTGGAATTCGCGGGGGCAGTTCAGACGAGGCGCTTTTTATGGTTGATGGAATTGCTCTAAGGGACGAAAGAAATAATCAGCCCATTACCAAAATCCCTTTAAGTGCCGTAAAGGAAATTTCAGTTCAGACGGGGGGGTTTAACGCTGAATATCATAATGTTCGTTCCGGTGTTGTCAATATTGTTGCCAAAGAAGGAGACCCCAAGTATTATAGTGGAACGATCACAATCAAATACGGTCCTCCGGCGTCAAAACATTTTGGGATTTCCCCATATGATCCCAATTCCTTTTGGCTCCGTCCCTATCTGGACCCCGATGTCTCCTGGACTGGAACCTCAGGCGAAACCTACGATGACCTGAATTCGAACGGTGACTGGGATGAGGAAGAACCCTTTGTTGATTACAACGGAGACGGTGAGTGGACAGGATGGGACAAATATACACAGAGACAATATCCCCCGTTCGATGGTTGGAATGCCGTCTCTAACCGCACCTTACAAGATGATGATCCCACCAATGATCTTACCCCGGAAGCAGCTCAACGAATCTATCTCTGGGAGAAACGCAAAGAGGGGCATATTACAAAACCGGATTATAATGTAGACTTAGGATTTGGCGGTCCGGTACCCGTTATTAGCGAAAGGTTGGGGAATCTCCGGTTTTATACCTCATTTCGGAAAGAGCAAAATATGTATCTTATCCCCCTTTCCCGGGATGCCCTTACAGATCGTAGCTGGATGACTAAATTAACATCTGACATTACCCCGTCTATGAAATTAACAGTATTGGGACTTTATGGAGAAACGTATGCCGCCGCATTTTCCAGATCCGGGGGGACCTCCTACATGGAAGATACCTGGGATGTAGCCAGCACAATTGACCGAGCAGGTCATACTATCACCTGGAGATTATTTACCAATGATTATTGGTGTCCCACATCCCGTTATTATAATGCGGTATCAGCTAAGCTTACGCACGTGCTCAATCCCAGCACTTTTTATGAGGTTCTTCTAAAACGCGTTGGGAAAAAATATCATACTTTACCAGGTCGCCACCGTGATCGGACAAAAAAATACGAGATTTTTGAAGGGTACTTTGTTGATGAGGCCCCTTTTGGGTTCGATGAAGACCCTGTTTGGGGCATTGATGGCATGGGGATGGGGGGGTCGGTCAGTACATCACGGGATACTAGCGAAATTATCACCACCACAGCCAAATTTGATTTCGTAAGTCAAATAAATCACAATAATCAGATAAAAACCGGCCTTGAATTTGTTTACGATGATTTCGACATGAAGTTTGGGATGGTAAATTTGGTTTTACCCGAAGGCAACACCTGGACATCAATCGAAAGAAAACCATATAGAGGAAGCATCTATCTACAGGATAAAATCGAGTATAAGGGATTCATTTCTACCATTGGATTGAATATGGAATACAGTAATCCAAATGGGAATTGGTATGTTGTAGATATTTATGACCGCGGTCTCTATTCATCGGATTATAAATCTGAAGATGAACCAAATATTAACATGAAAAAAGCTAAATCAACCATTACCCTAAGTCCACGTCTGGCCGTATCCCATCCAATTACCCAAAACTCAAAGCTCTATTTTAATTATGGACATTTCAGACAAATGCCAACTTCTGAACGTCTTTACAGGGTTCAAAGGGATGTAACTAATAAAATAGACTATATTGGCGATCCCACCCTGCCGCTTGCTAAAACAGTAGCCTATGAACTGGGATACGATCAAGCCCTTTTTAATATTTATCTGTTGCACCTGGCAGCATATTATAAAGACATTTCCGACCAGGAAGACTGGACCCGATATATTAGCTGGGATGGTAAGGTAAATTATCGAACATTGACCAGTAATAGCTATGAAGATATTCGTGGCTTCGAAATTGATCTCACAAAGATGAGGGGAAGATGGATGACAGGAAATGTTAACTATGAATACAGGGTGGGGACGTCCGGCTATTTTGGCTTGAAAGAATACAATGAAAATCCGGTAGATCAACGAAATTATTTGCGGCAAAATCCTTATCAGGAAAAGCCTCTACCAAGGCCCAGAATTAAATCTAATATAGATTTTCACACCCCGCCTGATTTCGGTCCAAAATTGGCCGGACAAAGACCCTTAGGTGGCTGGCATTTGAACTTTATAGCGAGATGGACTGCTGGTTCGTGGTTTACGTGGAATCCAAATAATATAGCGGGAATCGAATATAATGTTCAGTGGAAAGACTATCATAATGTTGATCTTAAAATGTCAAAAACATTTCCCTACGGAAATGTTAAATTAACATTCTTTATGGATGTTAATAATCTGTTTAACGTAAAAGATTTTTCCGGAGAATCTTTTTATGATTCCCATGATTATGATTACTACATGGAGTCGTTGCATCTGCCCGCCAGCATTGGGGATGAACTGGGATACGGTAACATTCCCGGTGATGATCGTCCCGGTGATGGGCGCAAAACAGGGGTTGATTATGTCCCGGTGGAATGGAAACCAAGCATTTCAAATGTAACCAATCCTAATTCCAGGGTAATTTATTATGATGCCAGTACAGAAAAGTATATGCAATATGTAGGTGACGTATGGGTTGAGGTGGAAAGTAAGCGGATTGATGAAATTCTTGATAATAAGGCATATATTGACATGCCCAATCAAACCTATTTCACTTTTCTAAACCCAAGGGATTTCTTTTTCGGAATAAATGTAACCTTTGACCTGAAATTTTAAGTGAGTCAATATCCAAGCAAAGGAGGTATCGTGAAACTAAAAACACGGGATAACAGATTACATCATATAATACTTATCGTATGCTTGATCCTACTGATTGGTTCCATAAATATTGCGACTGGCGATGAAACAAAGTGGATTGCGGTAGGAATGTTGCATGACTGGTATTCGAGCCTTGGTTGTGAAATAGAAGTAGGTCGTCGGCATCTAGTACCGGATCAACAAGATGGATTAATATGGCCGGCGCAATTTAGATATCAGGATTCTAAAGCTGCTAAGGCGCTGTGGATCGGTGCTACAAACTACAATGATCCTTTAGTAGATAGAACCTTTAATTATAAAGTTGTTCATATAGGACCCAGGGTCTGGGATGAACAAAGTGAATCCATGCCGGTAGAATTTAAGATGATCGGGAGATTTGATCACCCTAATGTTTTGGTGGACGGAGTCCCCGCCTCCAATATGGTTCAAATGGACGTTGTGGATGAAATAGACGAGACGCTCCCAGCGGATAGAATGATTTATAACGTGGTAAATACTTCCATCGGCATTACGCTAACCCGTAGAATCTATGCGTTTAGCCAGCAGAATCACGATAATTACTTTATCTATGATTATATCTTTAAAAATACCGGAATATGCAATAAGGACGGTAGCATCACACATGAACAGACTCTAGAAGGCGTTTATTTCTTTTTTCAATACCGATATGCCCCTTCCCGGGAGGGCGGCCCCTACGGTGATGATTATTGGTTGCCCCAGTCAACGTCATGGGGTCATAATACAATGAACGACGCCCGTAATGAATCTCCACCATATTCTGAGGATGCCCCCCCCCGTTGTCTTTTTTCCTGGCATGGACTTCATTCCAAAGCTGCTTTTGACAATATAGGGGGACCCTATGGTGGGGAGGGGGGAGACGGACATCTGGGCGCTGCCCAATATGTGGGGGTGGTGACCATACATGCGGATAAATCGGCAACGGACAACTCCGATGACCCATACCAACCCACTACTACCCAATACTTAGGATCGGATGAGCCAATTACGTCGGGTAATGATCAGTTTAACGATGCTAAGATGACGGTAGAGTATGAGGCAATGACTGCAGGTCATCCTGAAGAAAGACATGCTGATGCCGTAGGTGACGGCTATGCTGATGAATGGGGCGGCACCCCGGGCGGCTATTCCCATGGCCAGGGTTTCGGTCCCTATACTATCGCCCCCGGTGATAGTATTCATATCGTCATTGCAGAAGGGGTGGCCGGACTTTGTCGCGATTCCTGTTACACCATTGGTGCTAGATGGTTAGAAGGAACTGGACCATTTATATTGCCTGATGGCTCCACCACGAACGATAAGGATGAGTATAAAAAAGCCTGGGTGTATACCGGTCAGGATTCGTTATTTCAAACTCTTGAAAGGGCTATTGCAACCTACGATACCAATTTTATAATTCCCCAACCACCATCGCCTCCCGACTATTTTGAGGTAAACTCGGGTGGGGATCGCATTACTCTCACCTGGTCCAATAGTGCAGAATCATGGCCCAACTTCGGAGGCTATAAAATTTATCGTGCTATTCACGTACCGGATACTACTTATGAGGAGATTTTCGCCTGTGGAGTAGGCACGAATCATCCAGAAATCGTTTATGAATTTCTTGACACCTCACCGGTACGCGGTTTTGATTACTATTATTATATCGTATCTTTTGAAGATGATATAACGAATGATGTTGACCCTGGAGTTCGGCTGGAAAGCAGTATGTTTTACACAATGACCAATGAGCCCGCCTATCTTCGTCGTCCTCCTGGCGAAAAATTTGCAGATATCAGAATCGTTCCCAATCCTTATAATATAAGAGCCCGTGAATTGCAATATGGTGCGAGTGGTCCTGATAGAATTATGTTCCTGAACATACCCCCGGTTTGTACGATTAAAATTTTTACTGAACGGGGCGATCTCATTCAAACTATTGAACATACGGATGGCACCGGGGATGAAGCATGGAATTCGGTAACTTCCTCCAGGCAGGTTGTGGTCAGCGGTGTATATATTGCTGTTTTCGAAACGCCCGATGGGAAGAAAGCGATTAAAAAATTTATAATTATACGCTAGTTATGCAAAAATATACTACTTAAGAAAAGTAAATATAAGGAGAAAAATGATGTCTACCAATTTTATTAAAAAACTTGTCGCCTTGGTTGTCTGTATCCCGCTTATTGTTTTGCTTATTAGTTGTGAGGAATATCAAGAGGAAGATTTTACCATCGCAGACATGGATGCTAGAGCCTGTGAGCTTTTTGAGGATACTGTGAGCGTTAAAATCCCTAGATTTCCATTGGTTAGTTTCGACTCAACCTGGGTGGACTCTGCGGTTTATGAAAATGTACTCGAAATATTAGATTCTTTAGAAGCAAATGAAATAATAGTAACGGATAGCGACACGAGCTTTACAATCACCACGGCGGAAAACGTTGAGATGTATTATATTTGTTTCTTTACGGAACTGAACGAAGTGGTAATTTTCTCCAATTATTTTACGGACATGAATATTATAGATGCAGATGGAACTGTTATTAATAAAGAAAGTAGTGTAATTTCGCTGGAAACAGTCGCTGGTTGCTCTGAAATAAGAACTCGTAATGTTTATAATCTTTCAGAACGGAAGAATTTGCTGCAAATTGTAAAGATTGAGTCGGATCAGACGGGGGGAAAACCTTTTCTACTGGTGATTTTACCGAGTCATTAAAATATCAATTGATCCGTCTCCGATTATATCTATAGGTTGTAATATTGGAGGGCTTATCATGAGAAAGAAAATCTTAAGCTTTATTGTGATAATTTTGGCTATTACCCTGGTTATATCAAATGGTTACTCACAAAAAAAATTGGCACAGACCGGATTTCAGTTTTTGAGCATAGGGCAAGATGCTCGGGCATCCGCCATGGGTGAAGCGTTCACAACCGTCGAAGGGGTTTCCAGCGCCCTTTTTCACAACCCTGCGGGGATGGCAAGGCTTTCCTCTTTCGTGGATGTGGCTGCCAGCCAAAACAATTGGATTGCAGATATTAAACACAACTCTCTCAGCATCGCATTGAATCCCTTGCAGGGAAGATATGGTGTGTTTGGCATCAGTGCGATGTGGGTGGACTATGGGGAAATCCAGGGGACTATGGTTTGGGAAAACGTAGATGGTTATATAGATACGGAGGTATTTGAACCTAAAGCAATTGCTGTTGGGATAGGTTATGCCAAGTATTTAACCGATAGATTTGCAGTAGGAGGACAAATTAAGGAAGTCGCCCAGTCTTTGGGAAAAAGTGTTATACCTGAAGAAGGGGCTAAAAAGAATATCGCCTCGGCTTTGGCATTTGATTTTGGCACCATATATCGAACGGGCTTTAAGAGTTTATCTTTTGGTATGTCAGTCCGCAATTTTTCAGAAGAACTGAAATTTGAAAAAGAGGGTTTTCAGCTCCCCCTCACTTTTAAAATTGGTGTTTCAATGGATGTATTTGATTTTTACATGAAAATGCCTGAGGGACATTCTCTTCTGATGGTCATGGATGCAGTTCATCCGCGGTCATATCCGGAATATATTAATTGGGGCGCTGAATATTTATTTATGGACATGTTTGCCTTAAGGGCAGGATATGTGTCCAATCAAGATGAATACGGTTTGACCTATGGTTTTGGCATGCAGAAATTTGGGTTGGCAATCAATTATGCATACACCTCGTTTGGCGTTTTTGATCCTGTTCAAAGATTCACCATTCGATTTTCGATATAGGTTAAAAATCATAAGGAGATATCCAATGAAGAAAGTTATTGTGGTTATCGTTATGTTGTCCCTTGCCATATTCTTTGTTGCAGGGTGTGAGCCTGATTATCCCGACAGCGTTTGGGATCCAGATTATCAGGGTAAACCAGATCCCATCATAACCGGTGTTGAGCCCGATAGTGCCCTAGCTGGAATTGATACTGTTAGAATAATAGGTGAAAACTTTTCCCCGGAAGTAGGGGAAAATCATGTCTCTTTTGATGGTAACAAAGCGACCACTTTATCAGCTACTGATACTGTAGTCACTGTGCTCACACCTAATGTAGTTGGGGACTCCTTGAGAATCCAACTGCGTGTGGATGACGCTATTTTATTTGATTATTATTATCCTTACAAGCTTGAACCAGCGGTAATTGAATATGGTGGCTTTGGCGATTTCGATTATGTTTCGGGTTTAGCCTGTGATCTCTCAGAAAATATCTATGTTTTGAGTCAGACTGAGGATGTTATTAAGGTTACCCCTGAGGGAGAGCAAATCGTACATGGTACCAATATCTTCATTACTACTCCTGGTATGAAAATTGGACTAGGGGGGTATTTGTACATATTAAGGGGTAATAAGAAGGTTTATCGAATTCTCCCAGAGGGTGGTTCTGAAAGTAGTTGGGTAACCCTTTCAGGCAAAGTTTCTGATATTGATTTTGATTCAAACGGAATTCTTTATGCTGCTGGAAAGGGGGACTCCATTTATAGTATCAAGTCCGATGGTTCATTTTTTGGAGCAGCGGCTTATATTGACTATAATATAATCAGTGTACGGGTATACGAGCCTTATGTATACGTGGCAGGAAAATATGAGGGTACTGATACGACCGAAGGTATTTGGCGTAATCGTATAATCTCCTCCGAAGGTGAGCTTGATGATAACGAACTTGTGTTTGATTGGGGCAATTATGTAGGGGAAGATGGTCCTTCAATACTATCAATTACTTTTTCAGAGACAGGTGAACTGTATATAGGTCAAGATAAAGAAGATGCTATTACCATATACTCGCTCGCAACTGAAACTACCAGAATACTGTATCCAGGCATATTGTACCCACCTGCTACTTATATGTGCTGGGGTAATGGAGATTACCTGTATGTGAATCGGCATGATGAGGAAGTCGTTTCCAAAAGGCGTATTATGAGGATAAACATGAAATTAAAAGGAGCACCCTATTTCGGTCGGCAGTAGAGTTCGTTAAATTATTGGTAACATTTCACCCCCCATCAAACAAAACCTAATTTATAGCAGCTAAAAAGATAGTAGAGAAGCAAAAGTTTGGAAATCCTGCCGTTCTCGTTCCGATGTATCGGGACTAATTCGGAAGGTCGGTCAGATGCCCGGGCCTGTGGCACAACTAGTAAACGTTGCTAATGTCCAGAACCTATCTAAAGATAAGGTTCTGGTTAATGTTTTGTTTAGCAATTAGTTAACCAGAACCGCTCTTTAGAGCGGTTCTAAACATAACCCCTAAATTATCAATTACGATAGTTCTGCAACAGACCCGCCCGACTAAATGGATTCCTGCTTTAAAAACTGTCGGCCCCAAAGGTCTTGGGACCCGAAGGGTCTTGCCTGCCCGTAGGCGGATCACTCAGACGAGCCGTATGGCCGACCGGTCCGCCGTGCCCGGTCCCAAGATCGCTTTGCGACTAGGGTAGGAGGCTACGCTCCCAGGGGGAAACGATCTGGGGACAGGAATGACAAGGGGTCAACTGTTACAATAATTGGATATTAACCTTCCGCGATAATGGAAATTTATTCTACAAAGAGATCCCTCCTGTTGGGGATCTTTGTCCTTCTGTTTTTGCCTTATTCTGCATTTGCCGGGATTACCGGAAAGATTGCCGGTCGAATTACCGATGCTGACAATGGTGAAGGGCTTCCAGGTGTAAATGTAATCATCGAAGGACTGGCGATAGGGGCGGCAACGGGTATTAATGGCTACTACGTAATCCTGAATGTCCCCCCCGGGACTTATACGCTCAAGGCTTTAATGATGGGTTATACGACTGTAACCACAACGCACGTCCGTGTCGTTATGGATCTTACCACAACCATTGACTTTCAGATGCATTCAGAAGTATTGGACATTGGTGAAGTAACAGTCGTCGCCGAACGCCCAGTGGTTGCCCCCGATATTTCAGCCAGCCAGATGAATGTGGAAGCCAAGACGATAGAAAACCTGCCCGTTGTAAGTATTTCCGAGGTCGTTGAGCTTCAAGCTGGTATTGAAGCCGGCACTCAAGGACCGGTTATTCGTAGTGGTGGCCCTCATCAGACAGCATTTATTGTGGACGGATTCAAACTTAACGATGAGCGGTCCAACATCCCCTACACTGCTGTCAGCTTGAGTTCGGTTAAGGAAGTGCAGATACAGACCGGAGGATTTAACGCAGAATATGGTAACATGCGTTCAGGTGTCATCAATGTTGTCACTAAAGAAGGGGAACGCAATCGTTACGGTGGACGTGTTACCCTTCGTTATCGCCCCCCCGCCCCAAAACATTTCGGCCCTTCAGTCTATGATCCTGATACATATTTCACCCGTCCCTATATGGACCCTGCTGTCTGTTGGACTGGTACTGCAAATAGTGCTTGGGATTCATATACTCAACGTCAGTATCCGAGCTTTGAAGGCTGGAATGCGATCTCGGTGGCCACCTTGCAAGACGCTGATCCAACAAATGACCTTACACCCGAAGGGGCAAAGCGCTTGTGGGAGTGGCAGCATCGTCGGCAGGGTGATATTGTAGACCCTGATTACACCGTTGATGTCGGTTTTGGGGGGCCAATCCCCTTTATCAGTGAAAAGCTTGGGAACCTACGATTCTACGCTTCCCATCGCACCGAACGGGATATGTTCATTTTCCCCCTTTCTCGTGATAGTTATAATGATAGTTTTACGCAGCTTAAACTTACTGCTAACATAAGTCCTATGATGAAATTGATTTTCACCGGGATGTATGGTGAAACCCATTCTGTTTCCCCGTATCAATGGAAAACTACTCCAACCGAACGAGTTCTAAGAACTCCCTATGAAGTTGCTGATTATGTAAGCAGCAGTTCCGGGAATAGTAACATATATATGCCCGGATGGTTTAGTCCTACCTTAATTAACCGGAATATTATCGGGCTAAAATTTAACCATGTGTTGAGTTCGAGAACATTTTATGAAATAATTGTTCAAAATAATATAAATAGATACAATACATTTAAAATGGCGGATCGTGATACGACAAAGAATAATGAGATTATTCCCGGCTATTATGTTGATGAGGCACCTTACGGTTATTGGGGATATGGTGTCACCGGTATTGATGGTATGAGGATAGGGGGATGGATGAATTTAGGTCGGGATTCAAGTGTGATTAAAACAACTACTCTCCGCTTTGATTTCACAAGTCAATTAAATAATACTAATCAGTTCAAAACTGGTTTAGAAATTGTCTATAATGATTACGACATCAAGTCATCTACAGAAAATCCTTCCATGAGTACCTGGCGTCGAAAACAGGTCTATGAGATTTTTCCTTATAGAATTGGTGCCTATGTTCAGGATAAACTGGAATTTCAAGGATTTATTGCCAACGTCGGCGTACGACTAGATTATTCCGATGCCAACTCCATGCGCTATCAATTGGACCCCTATGATGAATATTTCAGTCAGGGTTTTGGAGACTTAATAGAGCCAGAGGCACCCACCGAAGATGCGAAACCCAGTTTGAGTTTGAGTCCACGCCTCGGGGTTGCCCACCCCATTACCGTAAATTCCAAGTTGTATTTCAACTACGGCCATTTTCGTCAAGAACCCGCTTCCTCTTACAGATTTCGGCTTCAGAGAGAAGCCAATGGCCTGGTAACGTCAATAGGAGACCCCAACCTTGAAACGGAAAAAACGGTGTCTTATGAATTAGGATACGAGCATGCGCTTTTCAATGATTATTTGCTCCACTTGGCAGCATATTATAAAGACGTTACAAATCAGCCTGGCTGGGTTTATTATCAAGACATCAAGAATGCGGTGCAGTATGATAGGGCTGCTAATAATAACTACGAAGACATCCGCGGATTTGAGGTAACTTTGACTAAACGTGTTGGAAGCTGGATTGGCGGTTTTATCAATTATACGTATGATGTTCGGACATCCGGATATTTCGGTTTGACAAAATACTATGAGGATCCCCAGGAGCAGCGGGACTATTTGAGATTAAATCCCTATCAGGAAAAACCACATCCACAACCTTATGCTCGAGCAAATTTAGACTTGCATACCCCCGACAATTTTGGTCCTGGGTGGTTAGGTTTTAAACCATTAGGTGATTGGAATTTGAATATTTTAACAAACTGGTCAGCCGGGACTTATACAACTTACAATCCGAATCAAATACCTGGATTGGTTGATAATGTTCAGTGGAAAGATAGACACAATATTGACTTGCGATTTTCAAAAAATATTAAGGTAAGTAAATACAATTTTCAATTCTTTTTGGATGTTACGAACGCTCTCAATAATAAATTCCTTAGCTATGCCGGTTTCTCAGATAACTATGATTATCTTGATTATATGGAATCATTGCATTTCTCTTGGGAAGATGGAGTTGAACACGGTAACGATAGGGTGGGTGAATACCGTAAAGAGGGTGTTGATTATGAACCGTATGATCCCACCGATCCGACAAAAACCCGAGAAGATTTACAGAGGATATTAGATACCAAAGCCTATATTGATATGCCCAATTTAACCTATTTCACCTTTCTCAATCCGCGGGATATTACATTCGGCATTAAAATATATTTCTAATTTGCCTTAACCCTGGTAAAATATAAATGATAGATAACCTAAAAAAGAATTTTGTATTGAAAGTTTTTTTTTGGCTCGGCATTGGGTTTTTGGTTTTTGGTCAATTTGTTCCGGTTTCTGCCCAGGTCGGCGAGACTGAAAAGAGATATATTCGAATCGGGTCTCTGCAGAGCCATTTTTCGGCTTATGGCTCAGAACGGGCCTGGAACAATGTGTATTATGAAGGGTTGAGATGGCCGGCTGATTATCCTTATCAGGATAATTCCGTTATTAAGCGCTCCTGGATAGCTGCCCAGGATTTCACCGATGCAGATGGACAGGACTGGAGTGTGTATGGAATCTATTTCGCCATGGGTTATGTTGGTCTATCCTTATTTCCCATGGAGCTAAAACAGACGGCCAAATTTGAGCCGCCCACCGTCTATGTTGACGGTAAGAATTTAACCGCACCCTATGCCGACGACGTTGATGAAATCAATCCGGATCAGATACCCGATCGGATCGTTACCAATGTGGTGAATACCTCGCTCGGTCTTACCATGACCCGGCGCATCTTAGCTTTCAGTCAGCAGTACCACGATAATTATTTTATTAAGGAATTTACGTTTACCAATACGGGTAATGTAGATTCTGACACATTAATCGAACTGAATGCACCGTTAACAGGGGTACGAATAGGCTGGGGTACTCGCTACAGCGTATCTCGCGAGGGCTCATTTAAAATAGGTGATGGACAATCCTGGGGTAAACATTCATGGGTTACCAGGCGTGGCGAGGATTACCCTGCCCATGCATCTGATATAATAACTGAACAAAATCCGATTGTGGAATGGCTTCGCTGCGGTTTTAGCTGGGCCGGACAGTCGGAAATCAATGCATTTGACAACATCGGTGCTCCTGATATTTCCGGCACTGGACGACTATGTGCGCCGCAGCATGTCGGCACCGTTTGTTTGCATATTGACAAGAGCGCAACCGATACGACCGATGACCCCTACCAGCCTGTTTTTTTGGGTTGGCATGCAGGCGACACCTATCCAAGTGTAGGTAATTTGCAAACGTCAGACGAAATTAATATGATTAAGTTATACGACATGTTAAGCGGATTTCCACATATGGGTTTAGGCGGTACCGATCGGATGGATGAAACGTATTTAGAATCCATAACACATAGATTAGATCCTTATACTATTCACAATGATGGTGGCGGAACAAATGTAATGATTTGTTACGGGCCTTTTGATTTGCAGCCGGGTGAAAGTATCACCATCGTTGAAGCCGAAGGGATTTCCGGTATTTGTCGTGATTCCTGTTATTCAATTGGCGCAAAATGGCTTGCTGGTGTAGGACCCTTCCATTTACCAAAAGGCTATGACCCTTCAACAACTAATGATGCCGATTATTATAAAAATGCCTGGGTATATACAGGTAAAGATTCCATATTATTGACGTTTGGGAGGGCCAAACGCAATTTCGACATGGGCTACGATATTCCACAACCACCATTGCCTCCGCCCTTGTTCGATGTGAAATCAGGGGGTGATCGAATTAGTCTTTCATGGAGCCCATCCGAAAGTGAAGATTACCCAGGTTTTGCAGGATATAAAATTTATCGGGCTCTCAGCAAACCAGATACTACACATGATGAAATAGCCACCTTAGGACCGGGTATTACCTCTTTCGATGATATGACAGCGGATCGCGGCAAAGCCTATTATTACTATATTGTTTCTTTTAACGATGGCTCTAACAACACTGCGGAGGAAGCAAATCCTGTTGGGCCTCTGTACAGTAGCCGATTTTATACCAAAACCACCGAACCCGCCTATTTGCGTCGTCAAGCTGGGGAATCGCTGTCAGATATTCGTGTGGTTCCGAACCCTTATAACATTAAAGCCCGTGATTTGCAGTATCCTGGCGAGCCGGACAAAATTATGTTTTTAGACATCCCTGCCTATTGTACTATTAAAATATTTACAGAACGGGGTGATTTAATTCAAACCATCGAACATACTGATGGCAGCGGAGATGAGGAATGGAATTCGATCACTTCATCCCGACAGGTGGTTGTCAGTGGTATTTATATCGCACATTTCGAAACGCCTGATGGCCAAAGCATCTATAGGAAATTTGTTATCATTCGATAATTTAAATTTAAGTTTTATACCGTTAACTCATTCAGTATTAGGATTTTTTTAATTTTTTACTTGCATTTTAATTTTTTATTTATTAATTTATATAAAAGGGGATGATATTGGAAGAACAAAAATTATAGGTAATAAAAATGTCAAGAAAGGAGGTGATATTGGAATAATAGAAATTACTAGATAGTAGAATTATCAAGAAAGGAGGTGATATTGGAAGAACAAAAATTTCCGATTTTTATCCAACTAAAAGATTAAACAAAATGGAGGTAATAATGAAGAAATTATTATTGGTTTTATTGGTTGCTGCCCTATTATCGGGTTCAGCAATGTCCCAGTGGACCTATGTGGAAGATTTTAAAACAGGTCCTAGCCCACATGGTCTTGTTGTTGATGGAAATGGTCGCATTTGGATAGGCTTCTATGCTTATACAGATACGCTCGGTATGCCAGCAGACACCATTCCAGTAGCCCCTATCTACGTGTATGAACCAGATGGATCAGCCGCATCATTTTCGCCCATTACATTTTTAACAGTTGGTGGTGTAACCGATACAATTGATACCTATTGCCGCGGGCTTTCGCTCGATAATAATGGCAATATCCTGTTTGTTGGTAATCAAGTCCTGTATCGGATAAACTATCAGACTGGTGAAGGGATGACTAAATATCTGTATCCTTATGCTTCTGGTTCACTCACCAGTGCGGGGTGTGATGACGAGGGTTATATCTACCTGACAAAGGTAGTTCCTGGTGGTGATCCTCTTGTCATTTTAGATGAGGATTTTGTGTTATACGGTTTCGTACTGGATAGTTGTTTTACTATTCAGAGAGCTGTTGTCGTCACATCTACGGGGAATGATGTTTACGTGGGTAGGATTTATGGCGCAGGAGGTTTAGATGGTGTTCTACACTATCACAGCGACAATGGGGCAGATGGTCCTTATGTAGCAGTTGATACATTATGGACAAGTATCTGGGGTCAGTGTGTAGACTGGGACAACAATGGTCTTTTGTGGGTAGGTTCTTACTGGGATGCTGGTGCTAATGACCTAAAAGGTTGGTACGCATTAGACCCCACACAGGATTATGCGATCATTGACACCATTGGGCATAGTGCAGGAGCTTTTGTTGCTGGAGAGGTGCCTGCAGGAGGTACATATTATTCGCCACGTCATGTAGCATGGAGCGCCGATGGCCTAACAATGTACACCAACGATTTTGATGGTGGTGTCGTTAAGAAATGGACCAATTCTAGCCCGGCGCAACCAGGAGACCCTGCAATCATGTCAGTGGATGAACAAATTCTAAGGACTTTACCATTAGAATTCTCTCTCTGGCAGAACTATCCCAATCCCTTCAACCCGACGACGGCGATCCCATTTGACCTTTTAAAGAAAGGGTATGTCGAACTGAAGGTGTATGACGTGATGGGTCGTGAGGTGATAACCCTTATCGGCAGACCAATGGTCGCCGGCCGCCATGAAGTCGTCTTTGATGGTTCTGACCGTTCATCAGGGGTGTATTATTACCAGTTGAGAATGGGGAGATCTCAGGAAACGAAGAAAATGCTCCTCATTAAGTAGCGGCCTGGTGAGCTCAGGGTTACGAAAAGCCTCGGTAGAAAAATTACCGGGGCTTTTTTATTTTAACATCTCGGAATTTCTAAAACTTAATGAAATTATTAGTATTATTTAAACATTTCCAAATGATGGAATATTGGAAGGTTGGGTGTACTCATTCATCCATTCTTCCACTCTTCCATTTATCCATCATTCCATTATTCCATTGGGGCATAGCCCTTAAGTTCAAACAGGCTGTTGATAAACAAAGGCCGGTCTTGGGGTCGCTTTTTTGTAAAAACACTTGATTTAATCCAAAAGAATTGTTAATATTAAGAGAATTTTTTCTGTCACCAATATTTTTTGGTGTCCCTTCCTATGAACGATGTTGGTTGGCTGTCGGTTCTCCCGCCCCTGTTGGCCATTGTCCTGGCCATCTGGAGTAAGCAGGTTTTCCTGTCCCTGTTTTTTGGCATCTGGATGGGATGGACCATCCTGGTGGGCTG
>JADHWK010000072.1 GCA_016783505.1 Candidatus Zhuqueibacterota bacterium
ATAAGCCTAGAGAACCTCATTGCTTTAATTGTATGTTTTACAATTAGATGATTACCTATTTCGGTTAGTTTCTGTTTGGGTTTATACGGCCAGATTTGCCGTGTTTGGGATTTGCTTTCGGCCGTATAAACCTATGTTATACAGAAAGACAAAATTCACTACATTAATTTTAATAAAGGAGGAGGAAAGATGGACACAAAGCGATTTGTAATTGGAACGCTCGCGGGCGGTATCGTAATGTCCTTGGTCGGCTACCTCATCTGGGATTTGCTCTTGGCAGACTTCTTCGCCGCGAACGCGGGGTCGGCGACGGGCGTGGCCCGTGAAACCATGCTGATCTGGGCTGTTGTGTTGGGACATTTCTCGCTGGCCGCGCTCGTCACCCTTGCGGTCGGGAGACAGGCTGGCTCCTCGACGATTGTAGATGGCTTAAAGATTGGCGCAATCGTGGGTTTTTTGGTTTGGTTCGGTGTGGACTTCATCCACTACGGAGTCACGAACATCTCGAATCTCACGGCGACCATCGTCGACCCACTGCTCGAGATCGTGCGCACTGGAATCGGCGGCGCCGTCATCGCCGCGGTGCTTGGTCGATCACCTAAACGGCAGGAGGGGACGTGAGGATGCTCCTCTGGCCCGGCCTGAAATCCCTTGTAGCTGATGAGCAGGGAATGAAAGAGCTCTAGTTTTTGGGTTGGCTCAATGCTTTACCAAGCTTTGGAGGGTATCGAAGGTCAAGCGCAGATTCCTCCCGCTGCGTGAAGCGCAATTTTACAATGTAGGTACACAGTTCTACTTTGATGGAATAAGTAGTAATGGTTGGCCGAAGAGTGCCCACATTTACTACATTTACATTTTGAAGGAAGTGATTTGCCTAACGGCGTTTATTTCTACAGATTCGAGGCAGATCATTTTTCGCAAACGAGAAAGCTAACATTGCTAAAATGAGCGTAGACTCGGCGATCGTGTATAACAAGCGGCTTAACTCCGACCAAAGGGCGCCGGTTTTCTGAGCTGGTATGGTGCTATCTCAAAGCTTTTGGGGAGGTTGTAAGTAAGGTACGGTCTATCCCTTTGGCAGGTTAGCCGCAGCGTTAGGCGAGCGATAATACGGAAAGGCGGCCAAATTTGCTAGAGAAACCGAAATTCATTTGAAGAGAAGGGAGCATGAAATGGCATATTACAATCAATTACCTTTCACGTACATGCAAGTTGGTATTAATAAGCATGAGTTCTCCGTCACCGCCAACTCACGAGCGGATAGTATCCGCAAGAGATTTCCCATCCCCATTTTTGTTTTCATGCTCAGCGTACTTGCTGTACTAAGCTGTACTAAACAACCACCCCGTGAACTTAATGAAGGTCTTGCTTTTTATCGTCAGAATCAACTCGAGGAAGCGCTTCCACTCCTTGAACGTGCCGTTGAGCAGGACAAAGAGAACCCGGAGGCTTATGCCTGGCTTGCCGAGACCTACCGTCGCCTCCTGCAGATTGACAAGGCGATCAGCGCAGCGAGAAAAGCCATTGAGATAAATCCCTGTTATAGTTTCGCCCATACGGTTATGGCCGATGCATACAATCCCATGTACGGTTCCTGGGAAGGAGCAAACTTTGATACGACCTGGAAGCATCTACTCAGAGCAGTAGCATGCGATTCTGGCGATGGAAATGCCTGGCTGAGCATCTGGAGTGAGGCCATACGTCGTGGTGAGCACAACCAGATAAGAAAGGCACTTCGCTCTATGGTCGAGACCGGATTCCTGACACCAGCCGTTTTATCCTACAACCGCTGGATGTTACGCTATCTTCCAGAAAATGCGCTTCTCCTGACCAATGGAGATATGGACACCTATCCCGCTGTGGCCCTGCAGGAGGTCGAACATTTTCGTACAGACGTTGCGGTTGTGAATCAATCACTCCTCAACACAAGCTGGTATGCACGATTCATCCGAGATCAATATGGAATACCACTTCCGTTTCGGGACACCGAACTGGATTCTCTCAGACCCTATCGGGATGAGAATGAAAACCTGATATGGGTATCCAAACAGATTCTCAGAGGATGGCTGAATCAGCAGAAAAGGGGTGCTTTCCTGCGCCCAATTGCCATATCGGTCACTGTAAACCAGAGCTTTATATCAGAGATCGAAGATCATCTTAAACCGATGGGAGCATTCTGGTTGTGGTTTCCAGAGCCCGTGGATAGCCCTCCGGATACCACCATGATGCGAGTCAGCCTCGCTAGTATAAACCCCGACGATTTTGCGGGTTCATTTGTGAGTCCCCAAGATCGCAGTCCCGTGCGGAGAACATACAGTAACGGCATGGTTAGAAATGTGACTTCAACGGCTCTTCATTATAGCAACATCCTTATAAAGTCGGAACGTTTCTCGGAAGCAAACAAGATATTGACGTGGGCTGAAGAGTTCGAGAAAAAGACCGAGTTGGGGCCTGTTTTCACTGACCAAATTGCAAAACTCAAAGAAGCTGCACTACGGGAGATGAAATAGACGCTCGGAAGAAGCCACTATTCAGGTCGAACAGGGTTGATAGACAGCAATGTTTGAAGTTTATGAACAGGAAAAAAGGATAATCGCAATCCTGAAGACAAAATAACTAGATGAAACCAAAAAATTCAATGAATACAACTAAAACCCGGGAAGGAAGATATCTTTTAAAATTTTCCTTCCTGATCGTTGCGATTTTCTACCTATCCATATCTTTATTTCTGCCCTTTCTTCACAACCATCCTCATGATAATGGAGAATTTCATGACAATTGTCCCGCCTGCCACTTGGAGCGTCCATCCCAGTTCTGCAATGATGATCCGGATCAGACTCAAGATTTTATCATTTTGACCAACAAATCATTTATCCGCTTTTCCCTAATCAATACTTACCTATTTACCCCCCAATTTTACCACCAAAGCCTTTCCACTCGTGCCCCGCCCTTAGCCGCCTGATCCCCATTTTGTAAACAAGATTTCTACCTGATGTCCTTATTGTGAGATCGTCAAACAAGTCTCGGCTGGATTGGCATACTACCAGAACGACTTTTTCAGTAATCAGATTTACCGATTGATTCCTACAACCATTTTTTATTGTAAAATTAATATTATGAAATCATACTTTGAAAAAGAGATGAAAAGTGAATATCAATAATAAAAAGTCAATATTCATAATTATTAGTTTTGTTTTATTTTCAATGAATTTAAGTATTGCATTTTCATGTAATTTAGCAGATTTCTTATTTAACAGAAGTTATTTAACTAGACAGTGGAAAGGTTATCGCCCGAAATTGGAAGATATGGGTATTATTTTTAATTTGGATTATACAAGCGATCTATTTTCTAATGTATCTGGTGGTCTTAATTCAAAATCGGTATATCTTGATAATATAGATATTACGCTTTCTCTCGAAATGGAAAAGTTAACAGGCTGGAAAGGAACTGACCTCTATTTTTACATTCTGGGAAACCATGGAAAAAGCCCAAGCGAACTGACAGGTGATATTCAGGCTTTAAGTAATATTGATGCTTATAATACCTGGAAATTATATGAAGCCTGGATTCAAAATAAATTTTTAAATGATAGGACATCTATTTTAACAGGTCTCTATGACTTAAATTCTGAATTCGATGTTATCGAGACCGCAGGATTATTTATTAATAGCTCCCATGGTATAGGACCTGATTTTTCGCAAAGTGGAAAGAATGGCCCGTCAATCTTTCCAACCACGTCTGTTGGTTTACGTATTAAATTTGTACTCAATGAAAAATACTATTTTCAATTTGCTGTTTTAGATGGTGTACCGGGTGACCCTGAAAATCCCAACGGTACTCACATTATTTTCAGGAAAGGAGATGGCCTTCTTCTCGCCAGTGAATGGAAGTATTGTCTACAAAGTAGTGAATCTTCTGAAGTCAATTCTACAAAAATTGCAATTGGAGGATGGTACTATACCGGAATGTTTAATCATATTTTTAGGGAAAATATACAGGGAAAACCTGTTAACCAGACAGGCAATTATGGTATGTATATATTAGGCGAAACCAAAATATTTTCGGAAACGAGTTCTTTAAACCAGGGAGTTTCAATATTTTCCCGGTTTGGTTTCGCTGATCCGAAAGTGAATCAGTTTCATTACTATTTTGGAGGAGGTTTTGTATATAACGGGTTAATACCTGGACGAAACGAAGATAAATTAGGTCTGGCTATAGCGACTGTGATAAACGGGGAAAACTTTAAGAAGATGAATTATCAATCCGGTAATACCGTGGATGATTTTGAAACTGCTGTGGAATTTACTTATCTGTTCTTACTTTCTCCTTGTCTTTCACTGCAGCCTGACATTCAATATATTATCAATCCTTCAATGGACAAAAAAATAAATAACGCTTTAGCAATCGGATGCCGGTTTATACTTTTGTTTTGAGATTTAAAAAGATATTCATAATTATTTTATTCTAAAGGAGACAACCATGAAAGCCTTTGGACCAAAACTATCCCTACTGTTCTTCCTGAGCCTTGCTACCTTAACCACTGCCCAGGAATCGAGCAACCCCAAAAGCATCAAGGAAGTTAATAGGGATCTGACAAAGCTCAAAGAAGAACTAAATGGACTGAAAAACGACTACCAGGCAAAGATTGAAGAGCTTAGTGAGAAAATCAGTCAACTGGAAAAAACCAAAGCCGCAGAAGAGGAGAAAACCGAATTGGAAAAGCTGCTCAATTCGGCTCGAGATTTTGCTAAAAGAGAAAAAGAGGAAGAGGTCACTATCGCAAGAGTTTTCCGAGGAGGTCAGAGGCAGCTTCAAGCTCTTAATCCCAACATCAGCATGACCGGGGATTTTTATGGAAGCATAAGCAATGTTAGTTCTATACACCATGAACACGAAGATGAAAATAATCATGTTCATGCTCATGGGATCGTGGAGCGAAACCGATTCGCCCTCAGGGAAGCGGAATTTCACATCATAGCGCCGCTTGACCCCTTTACCCGGGGTAAATTCTTTCTCGGGGTCCCCGGGGACGGTAATCTTCATGTGTGCGAGGCCTACATGGAGTGGTTAAACCTACCAGCAAGGATGAATCTCAAGATAGGCAAGTTCAACACTCAATTCGGCATTCTCAATCGCTGGCACGATCATGGTCTGCCGCAGATTGATAGGCCACGGGCCCTTATCAATTTGTTTGCCGGCAGTCTTAACGGCGTTGGAGTTTCAGCGAACTTCTTATTGCCCAAGCTCTGGGCCCATGTCAACGAGCTGGATCTGGAGGTCGTGACCGGTGGAGACGGCGTGAGCTTTGATACCGCCTATGACAATGTTATAATCGTCTCTCATTTAAAAAATTATTATGACCTGACCCGGAATACCTATCTGGAAATCGGTCTCTCTGGCGCTCACGGCTGCAACGATAAGGAAAATGACTACAGAACATTTTTAGCCGCCCTGGATATGACTTACAAGTGGGTTCCGGCCGGACGGTCTCACTATCGAACCGTAGAATTCCGCAACGAGTTTTTTTATAGCCACAGGGAGGCTCCCACGGAAAACATCAATCGAATCGGTTTCTATTCCTACATCTCAAACAGGATGGGAGCAAGTTTCTGGACGGGTGTCCGTTACGGCTATTCGGAATTGCCAAGAGAGATTGAGAAAGATTATGAATGGGACATATCTCCTTACATTGACTTCTGGCAGAGCGAGTTTGTGATGATGCGGCTACAATATAGTTACACCTATCGGAACTATGCGGAAAACGATCATTCCGTTTTTCTTCAGTCGGTCTGGTCTATGGGACCACACAAACATGAGGCTTATTAACAGAACACGGTTGCGCAATAATACCAATTTTTAAAAAAGAAGTAATCGAATGGAGTGTTGGTGTAAAATGATACCTTATACCAGATGGTTGTTCGATTTGTAGAAATTCCATGACATAAAAGAAAGGAGCATTGAAATGAAGAATATCAAATTACTAGCTTTGATAGGTTGTTCGCTTCTGTTGGTGTTATCGAGTATCTTCGCCGGGTCTAACGATCCTAAAACTAAGCCCGCGCTGAGGGTGGTCACCTCTTTTTCCGATTATGCCTCCATTGCTCATGAAATAGGCAGGGAGAAGGTGATGGTGGAGTATCTCTCTTATGGGGATCAGGATCCTCACTTTGTTCCTCCGAAGCCCAGCTTGGCTCTGAAGCTGAAAGACGCGGATTTATTTGTCACCACCGGACTGGATTTGGAAATGTGGGCGACTACTCTTTTGGATAAGGCCCGCAATAAAAAGATTATGGACGGCGCCTTCGGCTATGTGACGGCCTATCCTGGCATCAAGCTTTTGCAAAAATCAACCACCGCGCTGAGTCGAACCGAGGGGGATATTCACATCTACGGGAATCCCCACATTCACACCAGCCCCATGAATTGGAAGCCCATTTCCGAAAACATCCTCATCGGGCTGAAGAAAGTGGATCCTGATAATTCAGAATACTATGAGCTAAGACAAAGGGCTTTCGTTGACAGAGTCGATCGCGCCATGTTTGGGGACGAATTGGATGATTTGATCGGTGGAGAAAGGTTAACTGATTTAGTCCTGGCAGGGACTCTTTTTGATTTCCTGGAGAAAGAATACAGGGGCAAAAAATTGCTGAACAAATTGGGTGGGTGGCTAAAGAAGGCTCTCCCCTTTCGGGGCAAAAAGGTCATGGCCTACCATAAGAATTGGGCCTATTTTGCTCGGGATTTCGGACTAACCGTAATCGGCTATATTGAACCAAAACCGGGAATTCCCCCCACACCGAAGCATGTACAGCGAACCATTAGTCTGATTAAAGAACACGGCGTCGATGTCATGCTGGTAGCGAGCTATTTTGAAAGAAGGAAGCCCAACACGATAGCCCGAAAAACGGGTGTGAAAGCCCTCTTCTTGCCCCTTTCGGTGGGTGGGATTCCAGAAGTTTCGGATAATTTCAAGCTTATTGATTACTGGATTGATAGCATCAATGATGCCATGGAAAGACCATTCAGCGAATAACTATCCTAAGATCAGGAGCAATCAATGCTGGAAACTCTTAAATTTTTATCCATTCAGATTATACTGTTGACAGTCGTAACCTCTGTGCATACCTATCTGGGGCTTCACGTCATCCGGCGGGGGATCGTATTCTCCGACCTGTCCCTAGATCAGTTGGCGGCATTCGGCGTGATAGTAGGAATCAGCCTGGGTATAGAGGGCGGTACCACCGGATCCTATATTGTCTCTTTTGTTGCCGTACTGATGGGTTCCGTGCTGCTTGCTTATGTGAAACCCAAGAACAAAATGATCCCCCAGGAGGCGGTCATCGGTATTATTTATGGCCTGGCCTTGGTTGCCTCTATCATGGTAGCCGACAAGTTCTCCGGCGGTTCGGCCTATGTCACCCAGATCTTGTCAGGCTGTATGCTCTGGGTGAGTTGGCCCCTGGTCCTGGTGACCGTTTTGGTCTATATCGTGTTATCCCTTTTTCTATATAAATATCGGAAAATATTCATCGCCATCACCGAAAAGACGGAAGAGGTGGATAACGAGAATTTTTGGGATCTATTATTTTTCATCTCCCTGGGCATCATTACGGTACTCATCGTTCCCATCGCCGGCGTTCTTTTGGCGTACGGCTTCTTAATGATCCCGGCGGCCATTGCCGCCCTTTTCACCAAAGGCTGGGCACAAGGGCTGAGAATCGGCTGGATCATTGGGTTTATTGCCTCCATGGTTGGCCTTTTCTCTTCTTATTTCTTTAAGCTACCTTATGGCCCCAGTCTGGTACTGGCTCTCGGAGCATTTTTTATTGGCGCGCTGATTCTACGCTATATGTTACCCGAACGGAAATAGTTTGCTCACCGAAAGGACTTAAAATATGTGGGAAATAATTCAGTTCTTATTTCCGCCTTTTGTCGCCTGTCTAACTATGATAGTGATCTTTGGGTACCTAGGCATTCATGTTCTGGAAAGGGAAATCATATTCATAGATATCGCCCTGGCCCAGATTGCGGCGGTAGGTTCTACTTCGGCTTTTATTCTTTTTAGAACGGAAGAGCACAGCCTCATAGCCTATATCTGTGCCCTTGGCTTTTCTTTACTGGCAGCCGTTTTCTTCTCTCAAGTTGGAAAGAGGGTAACCCAAATTCCCCAGGAGGCGATAATAGGTGTTTCCTATGCAATTGCTGCTGCCGCCGCTCTATTTCTCCTCGCTATGGCTGCTGGTGGGGATGTTCACCTTGAGCATATGCTCACCGGAAGTATACTCTGGGCCAAATGGTCTGATATTCTTCCATGTGCCGGAGTGTATGCTGCAGTTGGATTATTTCATTACATTTTTCGGGATAAATTCAGAAAAATATCCCGGGATTATCAGGGCGCCATCAAAGAGGGAATCAAAGTTGGGCGGTGGGATTTTCTGTTCTATGCCTCTTTGGGAATTGTGGTCACATTTTCGATCCGGATTGCCGGAGTGCTGGTGGTATTTTCATTCCTGATTATCCCGGCGACTTTTGCGGCTATGTTTGCCCAAAGCTGGGGAAAAAGACTGACCATCGCCTGGGGTATCGGGTTAGCGGCCTCGATAGCAGGTCTGGCCTTCTCTTACCTCTTCGATTTCTCCAGCGGGCCCTCGGTGATTACATTCCTGGGATTGGCTCTGATCGTGACAGCTCTGGTGAAACAGTCAAAGCCGTAATGAGCATAAAATTATAGGGAAATAAAAGATTTCCTCGTCAGCGACACCTTTCAAAAACAACAAAGCCGGGTCTCAAGCCCGGCTTTTTCCTTTTTCAAATGTCCATTACAAAAATCCTCTGGTTACACCATTTAAAGACCCCAAGGTAAAAAATTATCAATTTTTTACTTGCAATTTTTTGAATAATTATTTAAATTAAAAAATACGCTATACCTTGGTTTAAAATCAAGGGGGCTTTTAACGCCTATGCCGCCGTGATTGAGAATATGGATGAGCTTTTTAGTCAAAATTCCACTGCTGAAAAGAAACAGTAACTCCTCAATCAGGTTCGTTTTGCCATTCAAACCAAACATTACAGCATCAGAACTGAAGAATCATATATCCATGAATTACATCATCCCAAACATTTCTCTTAGGTTTATATGCCTTCATTTGGCGTATAAGAAACTCAACTTGTTGAATAAATGGATTTTGAAAGGAGATATTGGGGGGGGTTATACGGCATTTTTAGACGTATAAGCCTAGAGAACCTCATTGCTTTAATTGTATGTTTTACAATTAGATGATTACCTATTTCGGTTAGTTTCTGTTTGGGTTTATACGGCCAGATTTGCCGTGTTTGGGAT
>JADHWK010000073.1 GCA_016783505.1 Candidatus Zhuqueibacterota bacterium
CTCTTTCAAACGGTAGAAACGCCGATGGTCCTTCCCTGAAAGCTCGTCCCACTCCAGCTCATACTCCTCCAATCGTTTTTGTGACACATTCTCTTCCCTGATCGCCCGAGCGGCCACCTGACCGGCCAGCCTTCCCGCCTCCATGGCGTTAATAATTCCACCTCCGCTCATAGGGTTAGACTGATGAGCTGCATCCCCGGCTAACATAAACCCGTTGGTCACCATTCTTTTCACGGGTTTATCAATGGGTACCCCACCGGCCACCATGGTAAGGATGGCCGCCCCCGGAAACCGTTTTTCAACAAACTCATTTAAATAAGAAAGGGGGGAACGATTCTTCACATAATCCCCGCGGATTCCGATACCGACGTTGGCCAACCTCTCCCCTTTAGGGAAGATCCAGACGTAGCCGCCCGGGGCCACTTTTTTGCCGAAGAAGAAGTCGCAAAATCGTTGGTCAATGGCGGAATGGGCTAGGGTCATCTGAGCACAGATCTCCATGTTACGAGGAGTGGTCATGGTACGCAGACCGGCCCAGCGGCCGGCACGGGACTCTACCCCATCAGCACCGATTACCACCTGAGCCCCGATCATCTGTTCCCGGCCATCGTAAAGGACAGTCACCCCCTTCACCCATCCGTTTTCCCGGATTAGACCGTTCACAAAGGCCTTAGTCAATATTCGGACACCCCTGGCCGCCGCTTGCCTGGCCAGCTCATAATCAAACACCTTGCGATTTAGGATATAACCCAATTCTTGGCTGTATACGGGAACCACCGTCCCATCAGGGGCGATGAACCGAACCCCATCAATGCGGTTAGCAATCCAGCGGTCATCCGGTTCCATAAACTCTTTTAGCCCCTTCACCCCCACCCCCTCGGCGCACCTCACCGGAACGCCTATCTCCCGGTCCTTCTCCAGAAGAAGAACGCTAACTCCCCCCTCAGCCGCTGTCCGGGCCGCCAGCAACCCCGCCGGCCCCCCGCCGACCACGATGACATCATAAGATTCTTTGAAAACCAAGGCTCTCTCCCATCCCACTCAAACTTTAAACCATATCTTCTTGAAAGGTCAGCGCTTCAAATGGACAGACATGAACACAGTTCAGACAATCCGTGCAGGCTTCCTTGTCTATAACTATTTTGGCCTCATATAGTTCGATGCAATCAGCTGGACAGACGGCCACACACACCCCGCAAAAGTCACATCTTCCTTCCCTAATTTCGATCATTTCCTCACCTGCCAATGACTGGATAGATCACATCAAACCGGGCCCGATAATACCATCGGGTGGCTAAAAAGACGACTCCCAGAAAAATTAAATAAATGGGAAACAATAATGAAACTAAAAAGACAAACACACGTCCGCTGGCCTGAGAAGAAATGAGAAAGGTCCTCTTGTCCTTTTTGATCAACGCCCGGACAAAAAAGGGTAAAGAAATAACGGCGGCCACAAGACAGATAGGATTGTTTTGAATCACGCTGAAAATTATTGCCAACCCCAGCAGGCCCGTGCTTAACAGAGCGGCATTTCTCATCCCCAAAAAAAGACCAGTTGTAACGTCCCCGTTGTTTTGGTCCCCACAATTATCTGGAATGGTGGTATTCACAAAGGTCGCTCCAACCGCCAACACATAAGGTAGAGAAAACCAGAAGACCTTATGGGAATAGGGGGCTACCGTCAGCCAACCGACCAAGAAGGCTACGAAACCGTATCCCAAGGCATTAAACAATAAGTCCCAAAAGGGTCTTCCTTTGAACTTAAAAGGAGGAACACTGTATAAAACCCCCATGAAAAAGGAAACAACAAACAATAGAACCAATGGAAATGAAGAAGAGAGCATCAAAACAGTACAGATCAGCACAAGCAAAACGGTTTCTAACCTTGCTTGTTTAAGGGAAATTAAGCCTTTGGGAATAAAAAACAATTTGTCATTAATCAAGTCCGATTCCCGATCATAGATTTGATTAATTATATATATAGCTCCCATTAGCAGGGTGTAAGCCAGCCAGACGTACCACACCCTCTCCGAAAAGAAAAACCTGGTCAACTCGGGAAGGTATTCTTGGTACCATTGTAGAAATCCTGTAAAGGGAACGACCTTCCCCTGGGTTTTCAGCCAGCCGTGATAAAATCCCAATAAAAAAAATGTCCACACCGGTATCAGGATAATCGGCCGCAGGAAGAAGAGGTAATCCAAACACGCCAGAAATTTCTTTTTGATAGGAATTCTACCTCCTTAAACAGAATTACTGTACAATCTCAATCTAAGGCGAAAACCAAACCAATTCCTAAACCCATACCAACGACATCGGTCACCAGATCTTTCCAACTGGCATTATGTCTGTTGGGATGTTTAGCGTCATAGCACTCTTTGGCCACCCCTAAGGTGAGGGTAAAACCGGCACTAAAATAAAGGGTCCCCTCCGGGGTATTATGGAATTGATAGCGGTAGACGTAATAACTGGTGGAGGACAGAAGTGCACTGACCCCCAAGTGCAGGGCCTTATCCCAGGCCAGCCATTTATCCTCCGGTGGGGTCTTGGGTTTTAAAAATGATTTTATCCAAACGCAAATGGTACTAGCAACAGGGTAGTCAATCCCTTTACCCGTAGTTGCTGCTCCTACCGACTCGCCTGAGGAAACAGGCAGAGCGAACCCCTCAGAAGCGAAAAAAAGAGCAACTGATAATAATAATAAAAGATAAAAGAATCTCGATAAAAACATATATTTATAACCCTAACTCTTTATCAATGGATTGCATGGCCTTCAGGGATAGGTTCAAAAACGCATCTAAGTCGAGCCCCAACTTCTGACAATCGGACATCTGTTCCCGGCTGGCCCCGGCGGCAAATCTTTTTTCTTTAAATCGTCTTTTCAGAAAACTGATGTCGAGGTTCTTCAGCTTTTTCGAAGGGTGCATCAGGGCGCAGGCCACGATGAACCCCGTTAGGGGATCCACGGCCCACAGCGCCCAGTCCATGCGACTTCGGGGCTCGGCCTTTTGGTTATGGCATTTTATCGCATGAATAATATCCCCACTTATTCCCTTCTCTGAAAGAATATCGGCGGTAATCAGGGTGTGGTGGTCGGGGTCGTCTACGGTCTGATCATAGTCTAAATCATGAAGGAGACCGGTTAACTCCCACGTAGAGACGTCTTCATCGAAATGCCCAGCCAGGGCACCCATCACCGTTTCGACAGCCAACATATGTTTGATCAGGTTTTTGTTGGAAACCTTCTCTTTTACTAAAATCAGCGCCTCCGCTCTCGATAACATAGATCCTCCTAAAAACCTAGGGCTTAAAATAACCTTTATTTTCGGATCAGACTATCTGATTTTTGTCGTAGTCCTGTGTACCCGCTCAGATTTTACCGGCAATTCCCGCCATTAAGGTGATGAGGATAAACACCGAGGAGATAATCAGGATGATCCTCACTGCTGGGGGCTTCAGTGGGAAATGAGAATAGCCGGACCGGATTTCCTCCACCAATCCTTCCGGCCCCCAGACCCAGGCGATGAACAGGGCCACCAATAACCCCCCGATGGGCAACATATATTTGAAGGACAAATAGTCCATAAAGTCAAAAAAGGTTTTCCCCAGAAATACAGTTACCCCTTCCATCACTCCATAGGAGAGGGACGCCGGCACCCCCAATAGGAAAATAGCCCCTCCAAAAACCAGGGTCGCCCGCTTCCGCGACCATCCCTTTTCATCCACAAAGTAGGCGGTGACTACCTCCATTAAGGAGACAGCCGAGGTTAAGGCGGCGATAGCGAGGAGCACAAAAAAGAGAACACCGAAGAGGAATCCACCGGGCATGCGGGTAAAGACAGCCGGTAGTACGTGAAATACCAGTCCTGGCCCTGCTGCCGGGTTGAGTCCCATGGCAAAAACAGCGGAGAAAATAGCCACCCCTGCCACCAGGGCGATAAGGGTGTCCAAAATCACGATAGCAAAGGCTGCTGAGATAAGGTTAGCACCCTTGGACAAATAACTCCCATAGGTGATCATTGCCCCCATGCCCAAGCTCAAGGTGAAGAAGGCATGTCCAAGGGCAACTAAAATGGCGTCACCGGTCAATTTACTAAAATCGGGCTTCATCAAAAAAATCAGTCCTGCCTTTGACCCGGGCAAACTAATCCCCCGGATAACCAAAGCCAACAGGATGATCACCAGGGTGGGCATCAGGATTTTACACCACTTTTCGATCCCCTCCTTTACCCCTTTGATTACGATTAACACCGTCAGACCCATAAACAGGGCATGATACCCCAGCGGGATCCATGTGCCCCCGGAAAATTCTTCAAAATGGCGACCAGCCTCGGCGGGATCGTGAAATTGGGAAAAGGTCCCGGTAACGGCTTTTACGATGTAACCAATCGTCCAACCCGCCACCACACTGTAGTAAGAGAGAATCACAAAACCGCTGGCCACTCCCAGGGTGCCGGCTAAAAACCAGTAGCCGGTGGGACGAAGGGTAAGGTAGGCCCCGACAGGGTTTTTCTGGGTACGGCGACCGAGGACAAACTCAGCCACCATGATGGGCATCCCTACCAGAATGATTGACAACAGGTAGACGAGGATAAAGGCCGCCCCCCCGTACATTCCGGTAACAAAGGGAAACTTCCAGACATTACCCAATCCCACCGCTGACCCAGCCGCCGCCAGCACAAAACCAAATTTTGATCCCCAATGCTCCCGGACCGCCATAGACACCCCTTAAAATCACCCATACCGTTTCCCGATTGTTCTTATTGATTACCAACGAAGGCTTACCGAAATTACCGGACAATCGGTTAATTTTAAGTTAAAACTTAAATTTCCACTGGTATCAAAGTCTAAAAGATGGGCGTCCACATAAGCATCCCCCATAGAAACCAATATCGTACCCACCAACCACCATGAGGATTTCTTTAACAACTCCTCATACTCTATCTTCCTGGCCCCATAGTAGGCAGACACAATTGGAACACTGTCCATAAAATCCATCTCTTTTTGATGGTACTCATCGTATCTTACCTTTGAAAGGATAATTCGGTAAATCAAATAGCCCTCGAAGGTGAAGAACAATGATCCTTTCGCCAGCTTTTTGTTATACCATTGACCCCAGCCGGGAAAAACCATGGATCGAATTAAGGCTCCCCTGGGGGATCCCATCCCTGCGGGTGCGGCTGGTGACCCGCTCTCCGCCCCTATCTTCTGCCTGCCCCCCTCGTAGGCATCCAAAAAGTTCGCCACATGCAGGCCCCCTGTCCACCAGATGAATTTGTTGCGGTCATCGTAATAATAATTTTTCTCATAAATCAGATAGGGATCTGAATTCGTATTGATCTTCCTGACGACATCCAGATAGCGTTGATTTTGCAGATAAAATCCGGAAAACAACATGATTTCGGACCCCAGGATGATAAGACCCTTAAGCTTTTGTCCATTGGCCCATTGTCCCCAGCCTGGTATAAAAAGGGAGCGCCACAGAGCGCTTTTGGGTGGGGTTGGGTAATCCTTCTGATGGGAATCATTCCTAACCTTTCCCGGACAGGGGAGAGTAAAGAAAACAGTTATAAGAAGTACCACCCACCATTTCGCCGCTATATTAATGGGTCTTTTCAAATTCTGATTCAATAACAGTGAAATTTGAAAATTTATGATGCTATTTTTACAACCGCTCTAAAGAACGGTTCTGGTTAGGTAATGGTTAAAGAAAGCTCGAACCAGAACCTATCTTCAGATAGTTTAAGCCCCCAAACTCTAAACCTATTCGCCTTACTATTTTTTACGTATGTTTTTCAATCCGTTTTAACTTCGGAATCATCCAAAATAAAACACATTCCTCAAGCTGCTTGTGATGAACCACTATATTCGGAAAATTTATTGAGGCTTACAAATAAATCGGTCAGGCGCCCGACTGAGGGGTGAAATTCCGAAACCTGATTAAACTGCCCCAGGGATCCCCCAGCTTTCACCGGAGGGCTATGCATTCGATTTCCACCAGCACATCCTTGGGCAACCTGGATACTTCCACCGCCGAACGAGCCGGGGGATTGGTGGGAAAATATTCCCCGTAAACCCGGTTCATCTCGGGGAAATCATCCATGTTTTTCAAAAAAACCGTGGTCTTCACTACTCGGTCGAGGTCAGAACCCCCGGCGATCAGTACCGCCTTGAGGTTCTCCAGCACCCGCTTTGTCTGTTCTACGATGCCCCCACCCACCAACTGGCCCTTGGGGTCAATGGGGATCTGACCGGCGGTAAAAATGAAATTGCCGGTTACTGTCCCCTGGCTATAAGGCCCGATCACCTCTGGGGCATTGGGAGTAGAAATAACTGATTTTTCTATCGAATGCTTCATAAGAGCCCCAACTAACGATTACTTCGCTGTTTAATGAACACATTGACCGGATGGTTGTCCGAAAAACCAAGAATAAGCCCCATATAAGTCTAGAGCTATTCAATATCTTCATAGTCAGCATCTTCTACATCTTCATCTTTTAAATCCAAAGATTCTTTTCCCTTCGGCTTTCCCCGGACAGGGAATTCCCCCTTTAGGTGTCGCCAAAAGTTCTTCAAAAATCGGTAAAGCAGATAAAACAAAAGAAACAGTACGATCAGCCTAATGAGTCTGGCAAGCATCTCTTTATTAACCTAATCATCAGTAAATCACAATGATGCTAAGAAGCTTGTAAATTGCCAAAATTGCCATAAGTTCAAAAATTGCCAAAATTATTGAAGTTTAGGCATTTTTTGAAATTTTTAAAATTTAGGCAATCTTTGAACTCTTTAAAATTCAGGCAATTCTGTATAGTTTCACATAGGATTATAAAAATTAATACCCTGGCGGGCCTTCTTAATCCCCTCGATAAGCTTCTCCAGATCATTCGGATTGTGGACAAAATCAATGGTAGTGGCATTGACGATCAGGAGAGGAGTCTCATAATAATGATGAAAAAAGTGATTATACGACTCACACAGAGCGCGAATATAGTCGGGGGAAATCTCCCTTTCATATTCTCGGTCCCTCTGCCTGATATTCTCGAGCAATCGCTGGGGGGTGGACTGCAAATAGATGACTAGATCGGGCTTGGGGATGTCCTTCTCCATAAAAGACCAAATTTTTTCGTAGAGCAAAAGTTCTCGGTCTTCCAGGTTAAGATAGGCAAATATCTTATCCTTGGCGAAAATATAATCGGAAATGATTAGCCGATGAAAAAGGTCAATCTGGGGAAATTCCATCTGCTGCCGGTAGCGGGAGAGCAGAAAGAATAGCTGGGTCTGAAAGGCAAACCGTTTCGGGTCCTGATAAAAATCCTCCAGGAAGGGGTTCTCTTCGGGTTTTTCCAGCACCAGCCGGGCGTTCACCCGACGCCCTAAGATCTGGGCCAGACTGGTCTTGCCCACCCCGATGACCCCCTCAATCGCAATGTAGTGAAGATCCTTTAACATAATAGGGCCTTTGGATAAGGTACAACCCTGGACTTATCACCGCATTTATCTTTCAACTGAGCGATCGTATTACCCGTTAGCGGGTCAACAAAATCCGGGGCTATCTCGGCTAAGGGGACCAACACAAAATTCCGATCCCGAAACCGGGGATGGGGCACCTCAATATTTTCATCCTTATAGTTAATGTTCCCTAAGAGGACTATATCAAGGTCAATAATTCTGGGGCCCCACCTAAGGGAGGGCTCTCTACCCATTTCCCCTTCGATTCCTTTTAATTCCTTTACCAATTGGTTTGGACCCAACGTGGTAGAAACCTGAACCACCATGTTTAAGAACGGATTCTGATCGGGTAGACCCCAGGGTTGGGTTTCATAAACCGAAGACCTTTTTACCAGCGTCAACCGTGGTAATCCCTTAATCCGACCAACCGCCCAGGACAGGTGATCAAGTCGCTTCCCGAGGTTAGTTCCCAGGCAAATAAAGGCCATCTCCCCCATCAATCCGCCCCTGAACTTTCAGAAACTGAGTAGCGTTCAATCTCACACTCTACCCCATCAAGCAATCCGGGCAGGGGGGGATGGGGCTTCTTGACCCGCACGACCACTTTTTCCACCCTAAAATTTGAGAGGATCCGACCAGCGATCTTCTCCGCCAGGGTTTCCAAAAGGTTTAATGGGTCACCATTCATCACGGCCTTAATCTCCCCATAAACCCGGGAGTAGTCAACCGTCTGATTTAAATCATCCGCCCTGATCGCCCCCTGACAGCGGTAGAACAGCTCCACATCCACTGCTAATTTCTGATCCCTCCTCCGCTCATCCTGGTAGCATCCATGATGAGCGAAGAAAACCATATCCTTCAGTCTCAATATATTAATTTTATTCATTTGAATCTTCAATATATCAAAAAAAAAGATAAGTGTCAAGTAAAAATATCTATAAAAAAGCCCATCGTAAGGATGGGCCCGGGGTCACCCGTTGCTTTTTATCGGTTTAATTAAAGGAGAAACTATCATTAACTTTAGGTAGCTAAGCAATTTCATTTTTTAACATTCATTTTAATGGGTATACCTATCGCTCTCTTTAATCATTTTTATCCTGTATTCGGCGGTTGCCCTCCAGGTGCGGTCGGTAAGTGCCTTCTGGTAAACTTCTAGGGCTTTATCTTTCTGACCCAGGCTTTCGTAGGCGGTGCCCATTTCGATGTAAGCCTCAGCATAGTTCTTTTTGTATCTCAAGCAGTTCTCAGCTTCCTTAATGGCCTCCTCACTTCTCCCTAATTCGTTATATACCCTCGCCAACTGACAATAAGCAGGCCAATAATTCTTTTTATGTTTGGTAGTTATTAAAAAGGCGGAAACAGCCTCCTCATAGTTGCCCTGATCACGCATAATAAGACCTTTAAGATAAAGGGCTTTTGCGTATTTTGGATTTATCTGAATAGCCATCTCAATGTTCTTAAGGGCATCGGAATATTTTTTCTGTTTGTTGAAAATTTTACCAAGCAAATAATAGGCCTTATAAAGGGTCGTATCATACTTGGTCGCCTGGGATAGGAATTTTACCGCATTTTCATAACCATCCATTTTTTCGTAGAGCTGCCCTAAGTCGAAGTAAGATTTGGCATAAGTAGAGTCCTTTTCAATAGCCTTTAAATAAACCGTAATTGCTTCCTCATATTTTTTGGCCTTCTGGTAAGCAACCCCCAAACTATTGTATGCTTTTGTATTGTTTTCTTCCAGGGTCAACGATTTTTTAAAGGACTCAATGGCATCCTCGTATTTGCCCATCTTAAGAAAGTTATTTCCCTCATTATAGGCCTTATCGGCGTCCGCTTTTCTCTTTATTTCTCTATTGATAATATC
>JADHWK010000023.1 GCA_016783505.1 Candidatus Zhuqueibacterota bacterium
AATTTTCGAGGGGATTGGTGAGATTTAAAGTTGTTTTCCTTCCCGGGTAATCCTTAAGTCACTGAGGGCGATAGCACCTACTGCGGCCTCTTCCGGTAGGGGGGTGAGTACGGAAAGAAGCCCCTTATCGAAGTCAATACCCATCACCAGCCCCAGGGCACGGTCGTTTCCCCAAAGGTCGCGCAGGGAAACCAGCCGATTTAGAAGCAGGTCCCGGTGATGTCGGACTAACCCCTCTGTACCCCTGACGCCAATTCGGCGCCATTCTACCCGCAGAAGTCTCCCCTTTCCGAAATACTCCCTGAATTTTTTCTCCCGATAGAGGGATCTTTCCCCTTGGGTTTTCAGCTTCGCCCCTGAAGGGACGGGCATTCGGTAAATGATGGGGCCTTTTGTCCCTCTTAGCCCTAAAGGCCGGTAGGCCCGCAGGATGGGTTCTAGCTCTTGGGTCCTCTCTAAGGCTATGATAATCCGGGGTCTGAGAAGGTCAATGAGATGCCATTTCAGGACCCTTCCTATCTCTCCATCAATAAGCCCGGTGGTGTCAATAATCACCTTTTCCACCGCCCGGGTGACCCGGTCGAGATTGATCCTGGCCCCGGTTATGGTGGGCAACAGGTGTCCTACCGGAGAGGTGGACCCGGTAAAATACATATCACGCACGACGATATTTTCCCAACCGATAAATCCCCCCTCGACCAGTCCCCAGGCGATGGTAGTGGGGGGTCCCAGGTGGGATTGCCCCATGTCCAGATCAACTACGCCAACAGACCCTTCCTCTGACAAAAGGTCAGCTAAACCTTCCACTAAGGTTGTTTTCCCCGTTCCAGGTCCGCCAAGGACCATTACGATCCGATTTTGGGATCTCAATACTTCTCTTTCCAGTTCGGAGGAAAAGGAAAACCCCCCGAGTTTTTCCACAAACGTTTTCACCTGAAAATAGACCGCAGATTACACGGATGACACAGATTTACCCCTTTTAGATATTCAACCTTTAAGTATCTACTATCTTACAAGGTAAAATTGTCTAACGGGGTGAACACAGATTTTTATACACGATTCTTGGATAATATTTAACCAAATAGCTTGGAACAATAGAATTAACCCAATTATCCATTTATCCAAATATCCAAGAATATGTAATTTCGTCTGAGAATACATATTTTCATCCCCCTTCATCCCGAAGGTTCGGGATGGGGGTTTCATTAATATTCCCTGCATAACATAAATAATAAAGCCCAGAGGCTTGAGTCGAAAATCTGGGCTTTTTTTGTTAAAGGTTTTAAGGTCAAACCACAATTTCTCCATCTTTCATGATGAGCTTTCCGTCAATCTTTAAGGTGGGGTTCTTCAGGATGCCGTCCAGATGGCTGGGGACGTTTATACTTCCCCCCATGGAGATGTTGTCCCCGAGGGCAATATGCACCGTGCCAATGGCCTTCTCATCCTCCAGCACCAATCCGGTGATCTGGGCCATGTAGTTGGTGCCGATGCCCAACTCGGCGATGTTCCGGGCCGATCGTCCGAAAGGTCTTAAGAGTTCCTTTAGTCGGTCGGCTTCTCGATCCCCGGAGATTTCTTCAGCGTAACCGTCTTTTACCACAATTTTTATAACGCTTTCCTTCAACAACCCCACTCCGGCCATGGATCCATCCACCACGATGACCCCCTGGGATGCTCCCTCAACTGGGGCCAGATAGGCCTCCCCGGCGGGCAGATTACTCATGTCGCCAGGGTTATGGACCAGTCCCGTATCCGGGTGTCCCTTCATTCCCTCGATGGGAAGGGTAATGTCGGTTCCCGCCGGGGTGGTCACGTGGGCCTCCTTTCCTTCATCCAGGATTTTATTTAACTTCATGGTCAGGTAGGCGATCTTCTTGTAATCGGCGTTCAGGGTTCGGATCATGCAATCCTCACTGATCCCCGGCAGGGTGGCGATGCGCACCCCGGCCTGGCTCGCCTCTCGTCGGGCATCAGTATGGGTGAGGGAGCGGGAGGTGGGGCATAACACCACATCCACTATCTTCATGAGGTGGGCGATGGGTTCCGGGGGTTCCTGACCATGGGTTTCCCGGGGAATGATCTCTAACAGCATCGCCTCGGTGCCCAATTCCTTGGCCGCTTCCCATAAAGCGTAGCCGATCTTCCTTTCCGGCTCATCGGTGATTACCAACAGGCTCTCCCCGGCTTTGGCGGCCATGCAATCCCGAACCGCAATTAAAGCTGCATTGTGTAGTGGCTCCATATCCTTAACCTCTCTATTTTCCATCGGATTTCTATAAACATAAGACCCAATTTAACGATAATTCCAAAACCACATATTATAATCTTCTATAAGCTGCTGATTTTTACCTTTTTGCTTCATTTCAACCTTGGCTAAAGGAATAGCAATTTTACATCTTCCCTGCTTCCCTTTACAAAACAATCCATAAAACTCAAGATCAGAGCACTCATCAATATCTAAAATGTCAGTAATTTTAATATCATAATGGATTTTCTCCAATGGTCCTGTTTCTTCAGGATACTTCGCATCAAAGGGAAATGATAAATTTTTGTTCAAATAATGATGATACACATTCAAAGTTTTCTCTGAAACTTTAGGAAGGTTTTCATCTTCTTTGACTTTTAAGATATGAGCTACTCGCTTTTCATAGTTTTCTATTGACATTGTTACCTCTTGGAAGGTGTAAGGCGAAGGTGATGCCTAAATAAGATTCACGTTAAGATCGTATCATTATCAAAATCATCTTGAATTTCTTTACTGCTCTCAAAGCATGTGGTTGATTGGCTGGCATTATAACCATTTCACCTTTTTTCAGGTAGAGAGGTTTTCCAGAGATAACAATTTCTGCTTCACCATCAAGAAGATGAACCAAGGCGTCAAATGGTGCTGTATGTTCACTCAATCCTTGCCCCTCATCAAAAGCGAAAAAGGTCACTGTCCCTGTCTTTTTTTTAATTATCGTTCGACTCACTACAGAACCTTCTTGATAATCCGCCAAATCAATTAATCTTACCGCTTGCGCTTCAAGCTTTTTCATGCTTGTTCGTTCCTTATTATGATCCATTCTTTTTCACCTCATTATTCTTTCAAACGATTTCGCCTAACCTTCCCAGTATATGCGATGTTGCGACCGAAGGGAGCAATGTCCTGTCTGTCCTGAACCTATCCAAGGAAAGGCCAAGGAGCGTAGCGACGATGCGTATATGCTGAAAGCGCGCGCTCTTTAATTTGTCTCAAGCGAAACATAGATGTTGAGCTTGAGATTTTCCGTAATCAAAGGTGTTTCTTAAAAAAATCAAGCTGATCGCTTACGCTTATCTCGAAGTTATCTCCAATATAAATATCAAAGTGACCGATTGAATAGTGCTTAACTTCTGCATATTTCCTCAATTCTTTTTCGGTTTCGGGGCTTATTGGAGCTAAGCTGTCATTATCACATATCTGAATCAGGATTGGGCAGTGTGCGTTCCGGGCGTGTTCGACCGGTTTGTATCCGTGTGACCGGAGAATGATACGAGCACAGACTTCGTTAATAAAATTCTCCGATGCAAGTTTCCCGTAGCCGTCATAAGCATCTGAAATAGGGAAAAAAGCAAAACTTCCAGGTTTCCCTACGATAGGTATTTTATGGGGCGAAAGACCGAAGCGGGATCTCATCATATCACGCTGTCCGTGAACAACCAGACGGAGAATGTGTCCGATGCCTAATTTTTTTAAAAACATTTTGTTTGAGGCACGACTATCCAGCCCTGGACATTGTGCGACTACACAGGCAATATTTTTATCTTTTGCAGCGATTACAATACCATATCCACCGCTTGCAGAGGTTCCCCACAGAGCAATTCTTGCCGGATCAATCTCCTTGAGACCCCGAGCATACTCGATCGCTGCTGAATAATCTTCCAGTTGGTACGGAATCAAAAGCAGCTGTCGTGGTTCCCCCTCGCTTTCACCAAAATGCCTGTAATCGAATGCAAGCACAGCAAACCCGGCTTCCTGATATCGAAGAGCATAAGATTCCATGATCATATCCTTGGTTCCCCCAAAACCATGTCCCATAATTATACATGGAACGGGAGCAGACAAATTCTCAGGTAGATACAGCCATGCGCTTAATGATGTTCCTTTAACTTGAAAAGTCACATTTTTTCTTGACTGGGGTGGTTTTGCATCTACCTCCTTGGTTTCTTGTTGCGCTATTACCAGGTGTTGCTTTGGAACCGAAAAGCCAGGGACAAAAGCCATAATAGCCACAATTGCTAGTTCAAGGACAAATAATCCAATAAGAATACCAATAATGAGGCCAATGATTTGAAGAATCATTATTACTATTTCCATATTATTTTCTTCTTCTATATTAATTTATACATATGACCTATTAAAAAATAAAAATAAATAAAGAGTAATTCTAGTTATCCATAAACAGTAATTTTTTTACAAGGCCACGGATGGTCGAGCATCTTCCTCCTGCGCGCTTATTGCATATAACTATTGTATTTACGAAACAAGTTTCGCCAATCCTTCCAATATAGCCTATATTGCGAAAAAAAGTTCGCTAATTCCCCTTAGCTGCAAATTTATGGGCCATTTATTTTTATCTCCCTTTTTCTCCTCGCCGAACCTTCGACTTTTTCATGACCTGGTCCAAAAGATATAAATTTGTTTTTCAGTAATTTCTGAAGAAAAACTGTCAGCCGGGTTTCTACCGGTTCCACCCGTTCCCCAAACTTTTCCCTGAGCCGGTGAGCGATGTGGCCTCCCGGGGTTTTACCGTCAATGAGGGACCAGACCCGACTGCCAAACTCGTCTAAGTGCACCCGATAGGTTGAGGGTTTTATCCTGGCGGCCAGCCAGCGGCCAATTCTGTTGTTCTTATACCGGGGGACCAAAATGGTCACTCTCCCATCTGACCTGTTTTCCCAATCCCGGATTCGGTGGGGCTTCACATCCATAAGGCTTAATTCTTCCATGATTAGCGATTATCCCGAATCTGGAAATTCAACAATTAATAATTCTGAATTGTTAATTGCTAATTGCTAATTGTTAAAACCTAAGCTCCAGCAGCAATCAGTCCCGAGCATTCGGGACAATCATCAATCATTTCAGTCGCATTCGGTATGTTCCGAATCTGGGATTATATCTCCCCCGGCTCGGCCATCTTTTTCCTCAGGTTTCTGACGGGTATGCTGATTAACATATAAAAAACTAAGGCGAAGATGATAAGGGAAGCCCAGCCGCTCTCGGCGATAGATGGGAGCTTGACCTGGAGGATTACCAAAAAGGCCAAAATCACCCCGGTTAACGCCTCCCCGGCGATCAGTCCCGAGGCCACCAAGATGCCGATGTTTGAACCCCGGTTTTTCTGTTCCTCGTCGCCGGCCCGTTTATGGATGATCTTTTCGGCGATCCATTTGATGATGCCCCCCACGAATATGGCGGCGGTGGTTTTAAAGGGCAGATACATCCCCACCGCAATCAGCATCGGGGAGGGGGATTTGATAAGGATTAATCCCACCGAAAAGGCCATTCCCGCCAGCACCAGGGGCCAGGCCATCTCGCCGAGGACGATACCTTTAGCGAGCATGGCCATCAGGCCGGCCTGGGGGGCGGGGAGCTCGGTGCCGCCGATGCCCCCGGTGCCGCTGATGAGGCTGGCATCATGGAGGACGGATATGGGTATGATGAGGACAAAGGAGGCGACGATCACCCCGAGGATCTCGCCCACCTGCATCCGCCAGGGGGTGCCGCCCAGGATGTGCCCGACCTTCAGGTCCTGTATCATGTCCCCGGCGATGCCGGTGGCACAGCAGACGACCCCGGCTACCCCGAGCACTGCGGCGATCCCAGGTTTTCCCGTGACCCCCAAAAGCACCATCAGCAGGGCGGCCACGATGAGGGTGGACAGGGTCAGGCCGGAGATGGGGTTATTGGAGGAGCCGATCAGACCCACCAGGTATCCGGCTACGGCGGCGAATAGAAACCCGGCCAGCACCATCACTAAGGCGGCGATTAAAGCCCCCCAGAAGTTCTGGGCGAAATAGTTATAGAGCACGGTGATGGGTATGACCAGGATGACGATGGCGGCGATGACCCAGGTGAAGGGGATGTCGAATTGCAACCGTGAGGGTTTTTCACCGGTTCTCTTCATGGAGCGCATGTCGGCGATGGCCTTGCCGATGCCGGCGGTGAGGTTTTTCCGAATGTTATACAGCGTATAGAAGGCCCCCACCAGCATGGCCCCCACGGCGATGGGCCGTACGATGGCCAGCCAGGAGGCGGTAGCCACATGCATCCATCGCTGAACGAGTGAAAGTCCAGCCAGGTCCTTGAGGTTCACCATTGAGGCAATGGGTCCCTCCACCCCGTTCATAAAGATCACCAGGGGGATCAACAGGAGCCAGGCGAATATCCCCCCGGAGAAGACGATGGAGGCCAAGCGGGGGCCGATGATGTAGCCCACCCCCATTATGGCCGGGGAGGCTACCGGTGACTGTACGGCCATTCCCCCCTTGAAGTTCATGGCCTCACCAAAGGGGGAACCGTCCCGGATGAACTGGATTTTAGAGGCTTTAAACGGTAACCACTGGGTGACGTATTCCTTGAAAATTGTGATGCCATTAGAATTTTTTAATAGTTCGATGAGGGCGGAAATACCCATGGCACCAAAGAGGAATTTAGCCCCGGTCTCCCCGTGCTGTCCGGCTTTGTGTATCTCCGAGGCGGCCACGCTTTCGGGAAAGGGGAGGTCGGCCTCCACTACCAGGGTGCGGCGGAGCATGATGACAAAAAACACCCCAAGCAGCCCCCCGATTAGCATGATCATGGTGCCTTCCCAATAATTTAACCCTTCCCAGATACCGGCGATGACGAAGGCGGGTATGGTGAAAATCGCCCCGGCCACCAGGGCCTCCCCAACCGAGGCGGTCGTCCGGGCCAAGTTTTCTTCAAGAATGGAACCCCTCCAGATCCGGAAGAAGGCCATGGCCACCACCGCAGCAGGAAAGGTGGCGGCGATGGTCATACCGGCCTTTAATCCAACATAGGCATTAGCAGCCCCCAGCACACAGGCCATGATAACCCCCAGGATGAGGGCCCTTATACTAAACTCTCTCATGGACGTTTCTGCGGGAACATAAGGCTTGAATTCCTGATTACCCATTTTCCACTCCTTTCTTGAACGTCTACATTATTATTAACTTGAAATTTAAGATAGTATTTCTAATGGAAAAAGTCAAGTAAAATTTTTAAAAGTTTTCAGATAATTCTCTTGACAAAATAACTAATTTTGTATATATTAAACATTAAATAAGGAGAAAATCGTGGGAAAATGGTTGCTACTGATGTTGGTATGGCTGTTGTTCGTTCATGGGGGCTGGGCTGAAGAGAAGAGCGAGGAAAAAGGCCCCAAAGAGGGGGAGGAAGCCCCCACCTTTTATAGACAAACCCTGGATGGGAAAGATTTTTTCCTGCGTGACTGGTGCGGAAAAGAGCTCCGCCAGCCGTGGCTGAACAAGGAGAAATACGTAATCGTTCTGTCGTTCTTCGCTACCTGGTGCGTTCCCTGCCAGAGGGAGATTCCCGAACTGGAAAAGTTGTCTGAAAAATATAGGGGGAAGAATGTAAAATTCTACCTTATTGATATCCAGGAAGGTAAGAGGAAGGTCAAAAGATTTGTTAAGGCAAAGGGCTACAAATTTCCGGTACTTATGGACCGCTACGGAGCGGTGAAGGAACTATATGGGGCCGCCACCCTGCCCCGGCTGTTTGTCATTGACAAACAGGGGATTATTCGATTAATAAACAAGGGGTTTGGGGAGAACGCCGAAGAAATTTTGAAGAAAATTGAGGATACTATTGATGCGACACTGGCGGAGCCGGACCAGCCCCCTGCTGACCCTGGAGGCGAAAAATCCCCAACAATACCCCCTGAGGAACGATGAAAACTGGTTTCATAAAATTATGCTTGGTTGGTTTCGGGGTGATCCTATCGGGTTTTTTCCTTTTCATCCTATCCGATGATTCAAAAACACGGTTGGTCATCCTTCACACCAACTCCACCAACGGGATTTTGGAGAACTGCGGCTGCCCCCACGAGCCCTTGGGCGCCCTGGAGAAGCGTTCAGCCAAAATAAAGGAGATTCGTTCTTCTTGGTCCGATGTATTGGTCTTGGACTCCGGGGATATTTTACCAGCCATTGAGGATACGATGAAGGCCAGATTGGCCCTCAAGGCGATGGAGATCATCGGTTACGACGCCATGACTATCGGTGATCAGGAATTTATCAACGGCCCGGCTTTCTTCAAGCATGAAGTATTGGGCTCTGGACTCCCCTTTGTCTCCGCCAATCTTTTCTGGAGAGATAGTCATAAACCGGTGACGAAATCTCACCTCATTAAGAAAATTGCTGGACTGAAGATCGCCATCATTGGGATTATCGCCCCGAATGCGGTTTTCTTCTTTCCTGAGGAAAAGGGAGAATGGTTCCAGATTAGGGATTACGATAACATTCTGGAGGGATTGCTCAAGGATCTCAGAAAAAAAGCGGACTTTATCGTTCTTCTTTCCCACTCAGGATATGATGAGGACCGAAAGATCGCCAGGAAATTTCCGGACATTGATCTTATCGTGGGGGGGCATTCCCAGACCAAGCTGGAAAGGCCTGGGAAAGTGGGGAACACCCTTATCGTTCAGGCTGGTGGGAACTGCCGGTATCTGGGAAGGTTGGATTTGACGTTTAACAGAAAAAAGAAGTTATCCCATTACCGGGGCAAACTGATTCCCTTGACCCTGGACATGCCCAACGACCCACGGATTATTGAGCTGATCAGGGAATACGAGAAGCATTTCTTCGGGGATGTCCGTCCCATTCCCCACATTGGCACCATTCCGCTGAAATTTGGGGTCGCCAGGGCTGAAGACTGCAGGGAATGTCATGAGCTCCAGTATGATAGGTGGCAGAATACCCCCCATGCCCGGGCATTTGAGATTATTCAGGAAAGGGGAAAAGTGTATAATCCCGAATGCCTATCCTGCCACACCACCGGATACGGCAGGGAGGACGGATTCAAGAGGATAGATCTGACGCCGGGGATGGTGGGGGTTTCCTGCACGGAATGTCATTACGTGGATAAAGACCATCATGCAGAGGCCGTTAAGGAAGCAACCTGCGTGCGCTGTCATAATCAAAAGAACAGTCCCGATTTCGGCTATCCTGAATATTTAAAGAAAATCGTCCATTAACCCAAATCCGAAAATTTAACACTGACCGAAGGTTCGCCGTGGCGAAAAAACACTGAATTGTTGATTGTTAACTGCTAATTGTTAAAACCTGGGCTCAAGCAGCAATCAGCAATCAGCAATCATTACCAGTGTCGTTCTGTGCCTTCCGAATCCGGGATTAAAGGAGGAACTTCCATGGAAATTTGGATTTATCTGGGAAGGCTGGTGTTGTCCATCATTTTAGGGGGTCTCATCGGCTATGAGCGGGAGACGGAGCATAAACCGGCCGGTCTGCGTACCCTAACGCTGGTTTCCCTGGGATCCTGTCTGTTCATGATCATATCTATCAGGACGGCCCAGGGGTTGGAGAACGTGGACCCCACCCGGATCGCCGCCCAGGTAGTGACCGGCATCGGTTTTCTGGGGGCCGGGGCTATCCTCCACGCCCGGGGCGCCGTCTACGGGTTGACCACGGCGGTCTCCATCTGGTTGGTGGCGGCCATCGGCTTAGCAGCCGGGGCGGGACTGTACATCGAAGCCGTGGTTGTCACCATTTTGGGCTTTATCATCCTGCGTTCAGCAGAGAAATTCTTGTACAAGAAAGACAAAAAACAGAATGAATCTGTGCTGGACTCCGATGAAGATAAAGAATAGTGTGATTTTTTCCCTGCGGCGAGAAATCTGAGCGGGACCCCACTGGTCCCGCTTTTTTTATACTTGCATTTATGGGAAATTTTTGTTAGATTATTTTAACTGATATTTTCATTTTTCAATTATGGTTAAGCGCAACGACGGATATCATCGGCTGGGCGGCGGGGGGAAATGGGGTGATTTTGCATTATCATTAAACTTGATATAAAATATATGAGGTGTATAATGAATAACGATGAAACAAATCAACCACTTAGTAATGGTGACAAAGCCTTTTTATCCAAAATTTATGAAAGCACCTGGGAGAATGTTCGAGGCACTGAAAAATCTATAATTCAATATATTATCATAATAGTTACAGTAATTGCTATTGTAGCATACTCACTTTACTTTAATAAATCCTACCTTGTTTTTAGCTACAGTAATTTCCCAAATCATACTTTTTTGGGGATTAAATTTAATTATTGAAGCCAATTTTGAATATAGAAGGAATCAAAAAAATGTCGTATGTTGAGAAAGATATTCTTAGGAATTAAATCAACAGAATAATTCCAACTTATTACCATGATGTTAAATATCAATTAATGGAAAAATATAAAATTTATTTCTTTGTCTTTATTCTATTCATTAGTATTATTCCCTTAATATATTTATATTTTGGGTTTTCATTTCTTTCTTGCCAATTCATTAGGATTGGTTTAATTGGCTTTTTACTTGTTTCCGTTCTCACTGCCTTTTTTTTGATTTCTTTCAATAGTAGTTGTGATAATAGATTTCAAGCTATTTTATGGAATATCAAGAACAAAATTAAATCTAAACAGCAAAACGAAATGGAAGATAATATAATATTTCTTAGAGCCTGTTTTTATGTTCTTCCTTTTCTCATTCCATTCTTTTTACTTTTGCTATATTTTTCTTTAGACTTTAACTATGATACAAAAATATCCACTCAAAATCACCTCAAAATTGCATCTGTTGTTATCATTCAAATAATAGGTCTAGTTGTCACATGTCTATTCGACAAAAAAAGGGCATTGGCATTAAACAATTTCATAAAGGAAACTGATAATAGCCGGAGTTAGACCATGTCCAAACTTTCCCGAAGCTTGCGGACTTCTTTTAGCCTGACCGATAGTCGAAAATTACTGGCCAACCTCCCATCGGTTGAAAGGATGCTTGTCCTTTGGGAAAAAGAGGGGCTAAAAAATTTTCCTAGGTGGGTGGTGGCTGAACTCATTCGGACCGAAATCGGCCAGGTTCGTGAAAAGGTGAAACGGGGAAAGCTATCCCGGGTTCCTGACGAAGGGGAACTTTTAGCTTTGGTGTCGGATAAACTATCCAAACTGTTCTCGCCCAGTCTGAGGAGGGTGATCAACGGGACGGGTATCATCCTTCATACTGGTCTGGGCCGGGCTCCCTTTCCCCACGCCGTTCAAGAAAGTCTGGTTAGCCTGATAAATAGTTACACCAATCTGGAATTAGATATTGAAAGCGGCCGGCGGGGGGAGCGGATCAGGCACGTGAAAAAACTGCTTTGCCTTTTGACCGGGGCTGAGGCAGCGGCGGTAGTCAATAACAACGCAGCGGCTGTTCTATTGACGTTGAACACCCTGTCAAAAAGGAAGGAAGTCATCGTCTCCCGGGGGCAGTTGATCGAGATCGGGGGTTCCTTCCGCCTCCCTGACGTAATGGCACAGTCCGGGGCTAAGATGGTGGAGGTGGGTACTACCAACCGAACAAGGTTATCAGATTACGAAAATGCCATTGGTCCAAGAACACGGGCTATCCTCAGGGTTCATCCCAGCAACTACCGGATATTGGGATTTACCCAGGAAGTGCCTTTGGAGGAGTTGGTTAGTCTAGGGGAAAAATACCAGCTTCCCATTATTGATGATTTGGGCAGTGGGGTGCTGGTAGACCTGAGGAAATACGGCCTGCCATACGAGCCGGTAGTCTCCGAGAGCATAAGGAAGGGGGCGGCGGTGGTTTGCTTTAGCGGGGATAAGGTCTTAGGTGGGCCCCAGGCTGGCATTCTGGTCGGAAAAAAAATCTATCTGGACAGGATTAAAAAGAATTCCCTGATGCGGGCGTTACGCTGCGGCAAGTTGACCTATGCTGTGCTGGAGGCGGTATTAAAGCTATATTTCGATGAAAAAAAGCTGGTATCCAACCACCCGGTGTTCAGGATGCTGACGGAATCGGCTGAGGACATAGGGCAAAGGGCAAAGTACTTAGTTGAAAGTTTAAAGTTAAAAATTAAAATTGATAAACTAATAATTAAAGTTGAGGATTCGGAAGCAGAAACAGGGGGAGGGGCGCTTCCGCTGGAGAAAATCCCCAGCAAGGCGGTTTCCATTAAACCCAAAAGGATTTCGGTTGACCGATTAGCCAAAGCCATGCGGCTAAACGAACCGCCGATTATCGGATATGTGAAAGATGATAAATTTTATCTGAACATGAGGACGGTGAGGAATGATGAGGTGGGACTGATCAAGGAAGCTATCGAAAAAATATTTCTGGACGGCGGATAGGATTAAAATTCAGCAAGTTTTAGTTTGCCAGTTCTATATAGTCGGTCGCCTGAACGAACCGATCGAAGCACGAGATCCTATAATCCTTACACTATTAGGTAGATTTAGCGATAAGGCTAACTGGTCTAATAAAGCGAAGTTATCTAAAATCTATAAATCTACACTTTAAATTAAATCATTATTTAATTGAGCAAACAAATTCCGCTAACCCATCCCGTAGGTTCGGGACTAAAACACAGAAAGGGAAGAATTAATTTATAGGTCCTAAATGTCTTCAACATTCGGCAATGTCAGATAAAAAATAGAGGATAGTATCATGGTCAAATGGGCGGGAAAGATCATTGGGGGTGGCATTGGGTTTGCCCTGTTCGGACCTATCGGGATGATCATCGGGGGAATGTTGGGGGATAAGTTCGATAAGAAGGCCGAGTTGCTGAGCCTGTCGAGTCAGGGGCGGGGCTATGGTCCCCGTCCCCGGGGTAAGGTGGACCAGGGTTCCTTTGCCGTGACCCTTTTGGTACTGTTTGCTCACGTCAGCCGGGCTGACGGCAAGGTGACTTCAGCCGAAGTCCAGTTCGTTAAACGGTTTCTTATTGACAAGTTCGGTCGGGTTGAAGCTGCCGACCTCATGCAGATATTCAAGGGGGTAGTGAACCAGCACTACCGGATTGAAGAGGTGGCCTGGCAGGTAAAGAACCAGATGGATTATTACTCCAGGCTGGAGCTGCTTCACATCCTGTTCGGCATCGCCAAGGCCGATGAACTCATCAGCCCCGGTGAGCTGGAAGCCATCCAGTTAATTTCCGATCATCTTGGGATAAAAGCCCAGGATCATCTATCCATTAAGAATATGTTCTTCAAAGAGGATAAATCGGATTATAAAATTCTGGGCGTTTCTTCAATAGCCACCGCAGAGGAGATCAAGCGCGCCTACCGGAATTTAGCCCAGAAATACCACCCCGATAAGGTCACCCATCTGGGAGAGGAGTTTCAAAAACTGGCTCAGGAAAAATTCGTCCAAATAAAAAAAGCCTACGAAAGCATAAAAAGGCAAAAAGGGTTTTAGGGGGAAGGAGCTTATTAGCTGGATAGTTGTAATCATTATATCAAGATAAGGGATGTCTCACATTATCATCGGCACTGCCGGACACATTGACCACGGCAAAACGGAGCTGGTTAAGGCGTTGACGGGGATGGACACCGACCGCCTGCCAGAGGAGAAAAAACGGGGGCTCACCATTGACCTGGGGTTTGCCTTCTACGGGGAAAACGCCGCCATTATTGATGTCCCCGGGCATGAACGGTTCATCAAGAATATGGTGGCCGGGGTGGCCACTATTGATTTGGTGCTGTTCGTTATCGCCGCCGATGACGGCATCATGCCCCAGACAAGGGAGCACCTAGATATTTTAAACTTATTGGGGGTAAAAAAGGGATTGGTTGCCATCACTAAGATTGATCTGGTAGAAAGGGATTGGCTGGATCTGGTGATTGATGAGGTGCATAAATTTGTGGAGGGGACCTTTCTAGATGAAGCACCCATCCTCCCCGTGTCGTCAACAACGGGGGAAGGCATTGAGGCCCTCAGGAAGGTTCTGGATGGGGAATTGGCCAGGGCGCAAGCCAAACCCTTCCGCCAGCTATTCCGCATGCCCATTGACCGCGTGTTTACAATTAAGGGTTTCGGAACGGTGGTTACAGGAACCGTCCTGTCGGGAACGGTCAGGGTAGGGCAAACCCTGGAATTGCTTCCCCAGAGAAGGGAAATGAAAATCCGGGGGATTCAGAAGCACGGGAGGACCGCGGAGACGGCCCGGGCCGGGGATCGAGCGGCCCTGAATCCAATGGGGATCGGTAAGAACGAACTGGCCAGGGGGGATGTGCTGGCCCAGAAAGGCTATCTTAAGCCCAGTCCCTTTTTGGATGCTCGTCTGAACCTGTTAAAATCGGCCCGAGGGATGAAAAACCGCACCCGGGTGAGGCTTCACATCGGCACCAAGGAAATTTTGTGCCGGGTAGTTTTGTTAGAAACGGACCGATTAGAACCCGGGGGGACGGAGTGGGTGCAATTTCTGCTGGAGAGCCCTTACGCTGCCATCCCCGGTGACGCCTTTGTCATCCGGAGTTATTCCCCCCAGCTCACTATCGGTGGGGGACGGGTTATTCATCCCCATCCACCCAAACACCGGCGTTTTCAAAGAGATGTATTGCAGTTTTTGCGAACCATGGCGGGGGGAAATCCCCGGGAGATCATCGAGGCGAAACTTATGTTGTCCCGGAAAAATACCCTTCTAATGGCCCGCTTAGTGGAGGAGGGAGGGGTGGATCCCGATTTAGTTAAGACCATAATTGCTGAGTTGGTGAAAGAAAATATTATCCTTTCCCTGGATGATGAAGGAAAGATCCTGTTCCATCGGCAAAATATTAAAAGTGCTTCAGAAGAATTTATTCGCATTATTGAAAATTTCCATCGGGCCCATCCTGATCATCGGGGGTTGGCGCTGGCGGAGCTCAAAGCCAAGTTTAACCGGGAGGTTCATCCCGCCCTGTTTGAGAAAATCCTTAAAGACTTGGAAAAGGGGAGGAGGATTAAACGAGAGGGGAATTTAGTACGGTTGGCCACCTACCGGGTGCGACTCTCGCCCCAGCGGGAAAAATTGATCAATCGAATTGAGGAAATTCTTTTGGATGGAGGGGTTCATCCCTCGGGGATCCAGGAAATAGCGAAGATGCTGGATACCCGGCCCGGTACTGTCAATGAACTGGCTACTATCATGCAGGATATGGGTAAACTAGCCCGGGTGGATAATTCTCATTTTTTCCATCAACGGATGATCGAGCAGGCCCGGGAGAAGATCTCCCAATTTTTAAATGAACAGGGTGAAGTTACCATCAGTGAGGTGGGAAAACTCCTAAATACAAGCCGAAAATATTCCGTTCCCCTGATGGAATATTTTGACGCCGTTGGCTTTACCGAGCGCAGGGGGGACGTAAGGGTAAAGAAGGGCTAATGCCGTTCCCGTTTAATAAAATGGGGTCCGTTAATATCAGTAAGTATCTTGCCGTCTATAAAAGGCAACTTCTTTACAAATGTGTCAAGTTTTGATAGAGTTTTCGCATTTATTCTAAAGGGTGAAAAAGTCCCGTTGCCTGTTTTTCGGTGACGCGGCCAGTATCGGCTTTCGGTGCGGACGCATCTTGGGATAACGGCCTTCGGTATTCGGTAAGACCGGGTTACCAATAATTAATACCGGGCTTCGATACGGGTTTTCCCGAAGCTTCGGGACTAAACGAATGACGAATTACTTCCACTACAGCCTTTTAAACCCCCTGAAATTTAATCTCGTTGGTTTAAGGCGAAACTTCGCTAGTATTATGAGGGCTTTTCAATATGGTAAAGGAAGCGATGTTCTATGAGAAGGTTGACGGCGGTAAGGTCGTCTGCCGCTTGTGCGCCCATTACTGTAAAATCCTACCGGGAAGAATTGGAATCTGTGGGGTGAGGGAAAACCGGGAAGGGACTCTGTTTACCCTGGTATATCAAAAGGCCATTTCTACCAGTGTAGACCCGGTGGAAAAGAAACCCGTTTTCCATCTCTACCCGGGGTCGGGTTCCTTTTCCTACGCCACAGTGGGCTGTAATTTTCACTGTAAGTTCTGCCAGAACAGCAACATCTCCCAGTTCAGCAAACAGAGGACAGAATATATCCCGGGGCAGGATATTACACCCGAGCAAATAGTGGCCATGGCTCAGGGGTATGAATGCAGGAGTATCGCCCATACCTATACCGAGCCGATCATCTTCTTCGAATACGCTTATGAGATCGCCCAAAAAGCCCATGATGCCGATATAAAAAATATTTTCGTAACCAACGGCTATTTTACCGAAGAATCGTTAAAGGCCATCGCCCCCTATCTGGATGCCGCCAACGTGGACTTAAAAAGCTTTGAAGACCGATTTTATCGCCGATTAGTGGGGGCTAAGCTTCAGCCGGTTTTGGATTCACTGAAAATGATGAAGAAGCTGGGCATCTGGGTAGAGGTGACCACCCTGATCATTCCTACACATAACGATTCCGAAGATAATTTGAAAAATATCGCCAGTTTTATCCACGATGATCTGGGGTCGGAGACCCCCTGGCACATTAGCCGGTTCTACCCCCACTATAAACTGATGGATGTGCCCCCGACGCCGGTTGCCACTTTACGAAAAGCCCGCCAGATCGGTCTTAAGGCCGGCCTGCGATATGTCTACAGCGGTAATGTTCCCGGGGATGAGGGGGAAAGTACCTACTGTTACCAATGTGGAAAAGTACTTATTAAACGATGGGGATATCAAATTCTGGATAATAAAATTAAAAATTCAAAATGCTTCTACTGTGGAGCGGCTATTGATGGAGTTGGGATGGGGTAGTGCTTTATGCTTAATAATTCCTTTCTTTTCGAAATGTTACATTACTCAAATTACATGTTATAACACGGCGTTTAGGCAGTATCATAATATGTTAGTCCTATCAACTTGATTAGTTTCAAACCAAAATAGGAGGAACTACAGTGAAGGCAAGGAAGATTAACGAAAGTATCTACTGGATGGGTGCTATTGACTGGGATAGACGTTTGTTCGATTCTCTCATACCGCTTCCTGATGGGACGAGTTACAATGCCTACCTGGTTCAAGGAAGCGAGAAAACGGTACTGTTAGACACCGTTGATCCCACCATGGTGGATGTTCTTCTGTCCCAATTAGCGAGCGTCCCAAAAGTTGATTACATTGTTGCTCACCATGCCGAACAAGACCATTCTGGGGCCATTCCCCACGTCCTGGAAAGGTACAAAGACGCAAAGGTGCTTATGACCCCCAAGGGGAAAGGGATGCTCATAGATCACTTGTCCATTCCAGAGGATCGGGTGATCGCGGTTAAAGATGGGGAGGTTCTGTCGCTTGGCGACAAGACGCTGGAGTTCATTTTCACGCCCTGGGTGCATTGGCCGGAAACTATGGTCACCTATCTTCAAGAGGAGCGCATCCTGTTCAGTTGTGATTTTTTCGGGTCGCATTTGGCCACTACCGATTTATACGTTACCGATGAGGCTCGCGTGTATGAAGCCGCCAAGAGGTACTATGCAGAGATTATGATGCCCTTCCGCAAGGTCATCCAAAAGAACTTGGACAAAATCGGTAGTCGTGAAATCGCTCTGGTAGCGCCAAGCCACGGTCCCATCTACGACCGACCAGCTTTTATCATAAACGCCTACCGAGGCTGGATCTCGGAGGAGCCCCAAAACGTCGTAGTTCTCCCATACATATCCATGCACGGCAGTACCAAGAAAATGGTGGAATACTTGACCAGTGCGTTGACCGAAAGAGGGATCACAGTTTACCAATTTGACTTGGTCGTGACTGACATTGGAAAGTTGGCGATTGCTCTGGTGGATGCCGCCACCATTGTAATTGGGACGCCTACGGTTCACCTTGGGCCACATCCTCTTGTTTTCTATGCCGCACACTTGGCCAATGTTTTGCGCCCTAAACTAAAATTCGCCTCGATTATCGGGTCCTACGGCTGGAGCAGTAAAGCGGTTGAACAGATTGCCGGGTTGATTCCGAATCTGAAAGTAGAGATATTGAGTCCAGTACTCTGTAAGGGATTTCCCAGAGAGAGCGATTTTGATGCCCTGGACAAACTGGCGGCTGCCATTGCAGGCAAGCACAAGGAACATAACTTGATCTAGCGACACTTTTTCAAGATGGGAAGCGGCCTAACAAGCGGTTGCATCCGACCGCACTTTCGAGGTGGTTTTTGGAGTCTTTTTAGCATTTGGAAGGTGTCTTTCTGTGTTTCATCCGTCGTATGAGCCGCGCGGAGGCTGAGCTCCATTCCGTTATACCTATAAAAAATGGAGAAAATATTATGTCTAAAATTAATAATTTATTTTTACTTCTCTTTGTTTCATTTATCATTTTTTCACATTATCTCTATGGACAATCACCAGAAAATACACCACAAAAAGTATATAGATACTGTTATGTGGTCAATTCTAAAGATTGGTATAAGAATCAGGGAAAATTGTGGAAATTAGAAATATCAAAAAATCCACATAATGAAGATGCATGGTACAACTATTTTTTTGCAGCCAGATATGGGTGGGCAAATGTTAAAGGACAAACTAATACCAGAGAAGCGCTTATGGATTCAATCTATAATGAAATGGGTAAAGCTATTCCGAATTCCTGGGTATATCATTATATACATTATTATAATTATGCCACTGATTTTTCTCGTCTTGAAAAAGCTTATCAAATTAATCCAAATAGACCTGATTTATATTGGGAATTTATAAAGGAATATACACTGACAGGACAGAAACACAAGAGCTCTGAGTTTTGCAAAAAGCTGTATGAGAGTAAGGATATTTCAACTGGCATTTATAATTTGAATTACAATATGTTGAATTCAACAACCAAAAATTCAATTTTATTTACAAATGGAGACAATGACACATACCCTGCCTGGGTATTACAGCAAGCAAAAGGGATAAGAAAAGATGTATTAATCATAACAATGCACGGGATATTTTCATATCGAGATTATCTAAAATCAATTTTAGCTGATAAAGGTATCAATTTAAATATAGAAAAATTATCAAAAACCGACGTTACTTCATATTTTAATGCACTGGTAAAATCATTGAGAACAAACTATCCTAATATAATGATTCATATAGCCCGGACAGTTTATAAACCTTATTATGAAAGATTTAAGGATAAATTATACCTGACTGGATTTGTATTTACGTATAGTGAAAAGCCTTTTAACAGTGATGAAAGTAATAGAAAGATAATTGAAAATGACCTTAGATTAGATTATTTAGATATTGATTGGTATGCTGATTTACATGTCTCAGAACCATTGGTGAATCAATTAAATCTAATGTATGTTGATCCTTCTCTAAAATTAGCTGAATATTATAATTTGAAAGGAGATATTAAATCTGCAATAAAATGGAAGAATAAAGCCTTATTCCTTTCAAAAAGAGCAAATGATGAAGATTTAATAAAAAAGATAGAAGAAAAGAATTGGTGACAAATTTGGCATAACAATTGGCTCAAGCTGACCGCAAGGGCGATGGCGCGAATGGGACGTTTGGTGGTTTCTTTGAAGTTTTGTGCATAATTTAACATATTGATTACATTATCCTTGCGGCAGCTTATTCAAAATCGTTAGGCGTGCAGGTCGTATTTCAACACCTGAATTTTTTTATTTTTGACATCAACATGTTTTAATCCTTCCTTGATTTTTCATAAGTTCAACAAGATATTAGTTTCAATTTCCGATCTGTAGTGTATTTTTGTTATTGGAGGAAGTAATGAAAATTCCAATATATCAAGTTGATGCTTTCACAGACAAAGTATTTGGCGGTAATCCAGCCGCAGTCTGTCCTTTAGATAATTGGGTAGATGATGAAATTCTTCAAGCCATTGCCGCCGAGAACAACTTATCCGAAACAGCTTTCTTCGTTAAACAAGGCAATGATTTTGAGCTAAAATGGTTCACGCCAAAGACAGAGGTTGAATTATGCGGCCATGCTACCCTCGCTTCAGCCCACATCCTTTATAACCATCTGGATTACAAAGATCATCAAATAAACTTTATTACCAAAAGCGGCGTTTTAAAGGTTACTAAAAAAAATGATATTATTTCCATGAATTTCCCTTCAACAAAACCGGTGCCGGTTGAAATTCCAAAAGAACTAACCAATGGTCTTGGATATGAACCTTCTGAAGTACTCAAATCAAGGGATTATCTCGCTGTTTTCAAAGATGAAGAAACAATCCTTTCAATCAAACCGGATTTTGAAATTCTAAAGAAACTGGATTGCCTGGGGATAATTGTCACCGCCAAGGGAAACAACTCTGATTTTGTATCGAGATTCTTTGCACCGGGGGTGGGCATTCCTGAGGACCCGGTAACGGGTTCAGCCCATGTTACTTTAGTACCTTATTGGTCTGAAAAATTGAACAAAAAATCTTTGTATGCAATTCAGATGTCAAAGCGTAGGGGTGAATTATTTTGTGAAGATTTGGGGGAGCGTGTATTGATTTCAGGAAAAGCGGTCACATATTGTGAAGGATCAATTGTATTATAGATTGCGTTCTCTTTTGACGGCTAATGAGATCAAACCAGTTTTTTCTATTTTGTAAGTACATCGGGCGTTATTAGCGGATGATGCCCGGTCCCGTTAGGCCGTATTATCCATTTTCAGAGAATAGAAAAAGAAGCATAAGGATGACTGATAACAAATTCAATTTAAAAACTATTTGAGAAGGAATAGCTGGAGCGGCCGCCATCGCTGTCACCTTTGAGACGCCCATGTTTCGGCCCTGGCGTATTAGGTGGGGTGCTACCGATTCAGGTTGATACCCTGCGAATGGATTAATGCTTTTTCCTTAACTAATTTTTTCCGAATCGCTTGATTACCAAAATGACGTGTTATAACACGGCGTTTAGGCAGTCCAATATAAGTTAGGCGGTTTTGCTTATTTAATTGAATATTGGAGATAGTTATGGATTTTTCTGGTAAATATGCATTAGTTACTGGAGGTTCCCGGGGAATAGGTAGGGCTTGTGTTGAGGCCTTTGCAAAGCATGGTGCACGTGTCGCTATTAATTATCACCATAATGCAGATGCAGCACAAGATACTATTGACAGATTGCCAGGTGGTCCGCATTTGATGATAAAGGCGGATGTATCGGATCCTAATTCAGTGAAAGAGTTGATTGAAAGAGTTACGAATGATTTTGATGGTTTAGATATCGTTGTGAATAATGCTGGTATATCACAGAAACATCCAATAGATGAGATTGAGTATAATACATGGCAGGAAGCCTGGCAGCGAGTTATGGCGGTTAATCTATTCGGTCCGGCAAATGTTATGTACTGGGCAGCCCAATACATGATGAAAAGGAGTGGTGGTCGCATAGTCAATGTTTCGTCACGTGGTGCATTTCGAGGTGAACCTGAACAGCCTGCATATGGTGCTAGTAAGGCCGCTTTGAATTCAATGAGTCAGTCATTGGCTCAAAAGTTAGCCAAATACAATATTTTCATCGGTGTAGTTGCTCCTGGATTTGTTGAGACCGATCTCTCATCAAAATATTTATCAGGTCCGGAGGGAGATAATATAAGGAATCAGAGTCCGCTGGGTAGAGTTGCACGACCGGAAGAAGTGGCATATGCAGTTTTATTTCTTGCTTCAGAGGGTTCAGAATATATGACTGGTGCGATCATAGATGTAAATGGTGCGAGTTATTTACGTTCTTAAGTGTATCAGTATTTAACTTATAATCAGGTATCTAAACCGCTTAACCAGTCGCTTCACCTGATCCCGAAGGATGGGGACAGGTGAGCTCCGAACCGTTGGACGTCAAGAAGAAACGGTCATGAACGAGATACATGAGGCCAATAGAAAGGGCTGGGATGCTGCTGCGTTAGCAGGGCTTGGTCAGGCGGATCGCACGATAGACTGGCGACGTTGCCACCGCGATGCACGCCTCGTGTTCACTGAGCAGGAGCTAAAATGGCTTGGCAATGTCAGCGGCAAGAGGGTATGCGTTCTGGGAAGCGGAGACAACCTTGCCGTTTTTGCTCTCGCGGGGCTGGGGGGCGAGGTGACCTCTGTTGACATTTCGCAGGAGCAACTCAACATTGCCAACAAGCGAGCGTCCCAACTCGGGCTGTCCATCGCCTTCGTCCAAGCGGATGTCATTGATCTGTCCCCACTGGACAGTAAATGTTTTGATGTGGTCTACACGGGTGGCCATGTTGCAGTATGGGTGTCTGACCTGCAGAAGTACTACAGTGAGGCAGCTCGCATTCTGAAACCCCGCGGACTGTTCGTTGTCAACGAATACCACCCTTTCCGGAGGATATGGAAGGAATCGAAGCATACCCTCGAGGTTGCATTCAGCTATTTTGATCGCGGCCCACATCGATGGGACAGATCGGAAGATATCCCGGGCGCAGAACCGGGGTCGTTGCCCGCGTACGAGTTTCATTGGACTGTCAGTGAGTTCTTAGCAGCAGTAGTGGATGCAGGATGCGAGTTGTTATTGGTGGATGAATTCGGTGATGAACCAGAAGCATGGGAAATCGCTCCTTTGGCAGGATTGCCTCAATTCTTGTTGATAGTCTCTAGAAAGAAGGAATGTCCGAAAACCTAATGCAGCCGATTTGTCTCAGGCCATGCGGCCTGACAAACGGCTGATCAGGGTGTTAGGCCGTCTTATCTATTTTCAGAGAATTGAAAAAGAAGCATAAAAATGGCGGATAACAAATTCAATTTAAAAAATATTGGAGAGGGAATAGCTGGGGCGTTTGCCATCGCCGCCGCCTTTCTAACGCCCATGTTTCGGCCCTCTAAAGCTACCGGTAGATGTCACTTACACGCCAATTTTTTGGTGGCGGGTCATCCGCCGGAATTTCTGGGATGTCAATATAATAGTCCCGTCCCGAAGCCTCGGGATTTGGGATGACATCCTTGATGTGCATGGAAGAATTTTGAAAGGTCGAGCATGTCAAGAGAATCAACGTTTGATGTAAGTTACAGATTTTATTGGGTTTGTTTTTTTATCGGACTGTTGTTTTTGGGGGGTTCTGATTCTGTCTGGATGTTGCCGCAAACTTGTCAGGAAAGAAGTGCGACCCAAGCCCGATGAAGATGTTACCTATGCCACATTATCCGTGCCGATTCCATGGTTACACGAATAGGCTGCACCAGCGTCTTACTCTACAAGTTATATAATATGCATAATTTAGTAGTGGTCGATTTTACTTTTTGTCAAATGGCCGATGCTCATTTTGCTTTTACGATCGGATTTGTTAGATTATCGAAGAACAAACAGAAGTTGGATCCTGAAAATGCCTAAAAGAGCATTATACATTTTTTCTCTCATGCTGATCAGTTTATCTTTATTGCTGGTACTTAGTGGCTGTTCAGTGATGAGGCCCAAGTGGAAAAGCGTTGAATTGAATAACGATGAACTTGAAACTGCAGAACGACTCAGGATTGGTGAAAAAGAATTAAGAAAAATGAAAGCCAAGCAGTTATATAAGTTTAGGGAACAGGAACTTGATCGATACTTGGGCTACTTTCAGGAGATTGAGCCGGATTTAAGAAAGCGCGTACAGCATCTGGCGCGGAAATTTGTCAGTCAGCCTTATCAGATTTTTTTATTGGGAGAGTTTTCCTATGAAATTTACGACATGGATCCGCTATACTCTCTCAAAAAAAGTGATTGTGTGGTGTTTTGTGAACATGTATACGCTATGGCCTTAGCCCAAAACTGGTCCAACTTCTTTTCCCTATTGCAGAGAATTCGCTATAAAAACGGGCAGATCGGTATACTCACACGCAATCACTATACTGTAGCCGACTGGGATTACAATAACGCTTGGTTGGTTGAAGACATCACCGAAGAGCTTGCAGGGGATAAAGCCGTGAAGGATACTATGATTGTGGATAGGGCGCGCTTTTTTAAAAAGTGGGATATCGGTCAGGATATACCGGTGGATACACTGGAATGGGTTTATATTCCATATGAGGTACTTCCCGAAATTGTGAATGAACTGCAAATGGGGGATTTCGTCAACATTGTTCGTGGAGACGAGGACGGCAAATGGGTCGGGCATGTGGGCTTGATCACTATAGGTAATGACGGCACAGTTAATTTTCTCCATTCTGTCAGGCCTCAGGTGGTCGAGCAGCCGATTATGGAACTATACTATGATGCGGAGAAATACAATAAAGAACGTCGCAAAGTTAATGAAAGGCTCAAGAAGAAAAATAGAGAAATCGAGCGGTATAATGCCAAGCTTCGAGCCCATGAAGATGGAACAAGAGATAAAAAAGAGAAAGAGTTGCTATCGCTGAAGCCTTATTTTTTAGGCTTTAAATTCCTGCGCCTGAAGGAAGATCCGATCAGCGAATTGATTCAAATAGATGGATCAGATGCTCCCAGGATTACCATTCCATCGGGGGTGTTACGGCATTCGGTTCGGGAATTGGAGGGGGTTCCAGAGACAAAAAGTGAGGAAAGAGAATCGATAGAATAACTTGTGGGCGAGTAAAAAATGATTTGTGCTCATTTTAATCTGTAACCAAATAACAATAACAACAAAGCTTTTTCTGCAAATATGATCTAAAATGCGAATAAATATAGAGCTATAATAAAAATGGCTAGAGAACTAATATTAAAGAATTGCAAACTCTACTATTCGCTCAATGATAGTGAACTTGTGGACGTTTTGATTCAAGATGGCGTCATCATTCAAATAGGAAAGATTACAAATAATCATGAAAATGGACATTTCCTTGATACTGATGGGAGAATTGTCGTACCTGGTTTTATAGATGTTCATATACAAGGTGCCGGCGGTGCCGATATTCTGGATGGCTCCCTTGATGCTTTACAAACAATATCGAAGACGCTCGCTCGCTTTGGAACAACGAGTTTTCTAGCAACTACTGTGGTTCATTCCAATAGTGATAATATCCATCTAGAATTGGCTGCAAAACATACTGGAGAAAATCTTGGAGGAGCAAATCTACTTGGTATTCATCTGGAGGGACCCTTTGTAAACCTTCAAAGAAGGGGTGGGATGTCAAGGAGTAGTATATCTGATCCCTCAACCAAAACGCTCGAAGATATTCTGAATATTACGGCTGCATCATTAAAAATTATGACCATCGCCCCGGAACTCGATGGCAGTTTAGATGTCATTCATCAACTTGTCAATCGTGGTGTGGTTGCTTCATTTGGTCATTCCAATGCAACCTACGATGAAACCAAAATTGGGTTTGATGCCGGCATATCCCATGTCACCCATATTTTCAACGCGATGCCCCCTTTTCACCACCGAACACCTGGGCCGCTCCTGGCGATTTTTGAAGCGAACGATATCAGCGTTCAAATCATTGCTGATGGTGTTCATCTTCATCCCGGCATAATTAAAATGATCTACCAGATAATTGGCGAGGGTAGGTCAATTTGTATCACTGATGGTATACAAGCGATTGGACTGCCAGAAGGAAGGTACTTGTACAATGGGAGAGAGTACGAATCGAAAGATGGCGTAGCTCGTTATCTCGATGGGACACTCATCGGTACAGCAATTGGGTTGGATCAATTAGCCATGCGATTCAAGAAATTCAACAATTGCTCGTTTGAGGCGGCAATGAATACAGTAGCGAAGAATCCCGCTAAACTCCTTGGTATTGAAGATCGAAAAGGATCAATAGGGGTTGGGAAGGATGCTGATTTAGTCGTGTTTGACACTGATTATTCAGTTTGGGCGACAATAATTGATGGCAGGATTATTTTCCAAAAATAGTAGATGGAATATCTATCAATATTGTCAACAAAATAATCTCATTGGACTACGGGATATTGTATAATTTACACGCCAGCAATTCTCTTTTTATATCCGCTTAAAGCACTATTCAATCTATCCCTAGCCGTAGTATCTCCAGGGAGGTTATGGGAAGGATGAATATACAACTTGATAAGGTATTATTATTTGGTGGAATACCAAACTTAGGTTCGTTAATGATCCCGGTTCTACCTCAACCCAAGCATATAAGGAGGTGAAGCATGTCAAGAAGATTTATGCTTAAGGTTAATCACCAATTTTTTCGGATTTATTTTTTTATCGGTCTGTTGTTTTTGGGGGTTCTTATTCTGTCCGGATGTTACTGCAGACTTGTCAGGAAAGAAGTGCGACCCAAGCCCGATGAAGATGTCACCCGGACAACATTGTCTGCCCCGATGCCGTGGTTGCATGAACCGGCTTCGCGATGGGAGAGGGATTTTACCGGCTCTCGACGCGATAGCCTTATCCCTGTTCCAAAAGCCGATCTTGAAAAAGAGGGTATCGGGATTAAAACCCGCATATATGATCTCTTTGATCGATGGGGGTTGAACGACGACATTCGCGGTAACCGGGGTACCCATTATGCAGATGTAACGGGAGAATGTAAGGGGATGATTGAGCTGGACTTCGCCTTAACACAAGAAGAATGGCAAAGGCCGGAGAATAAAGCAAAATACTATCGAGCTGTGGACAAACTTATCAACAGGATCGGCAACACGCTTTTGGCAGATTTCGGAAATAAACTAAGGGGCCAAGAAAAGGAGCTCTTTCTGCGTGCCCTCAAAACCCTTGCCTGGCAGGAAAGTAAATGGCAGCATTACTTACGTTACAAGGATTGGTTTTTTATCATCGTCAGCAGCGGCTCTTATAACAAACTGCATGACTGGGGCATCACTCAAATAGCCCGTTCCTCTTTTAATCCTGATATTCTACTGAACAAAAACTTTTTCGATAGTAAAGCTTATTGTTCAATCTCCAGCAGCCTATATTACGGATTTATGGAATATTATTTTTGTTACATGGAGGCCAGGGAGAATCCCGACAATGGTATCAGCTTGTTTAATAAAATCATTGGTGGTTACAATCGCTATTCTTCCGGTTACAGCTCCAGTTGCTTTGAGCTGGCAAAAAACGATGAAGCTTACCGTAACTATCAAATTCGGGCAATGGGAGGATTCAAGGACAATTTTATCCTAAAACCGTGGGAAAGGCTAATGAAGTCCACTAATGAAACCATAAACCAGTGAGGATAGTCGCCATCTATACCCGAACATATTATTCTTATTGTCTTTAGGTTACATCTTTTATTCATCAAAACTTCCCTTGCCAAATTGGTCATATTAGATCGTTATGATAAAGATCTTTTTCTAGGGAAAATCTGTGGGACACATTACAAATTCAAAGAATAGTTTAGTTCCTCTGATCGACAGGTTGAATAAATACCCAAATCGGTTTGGTGGACAATAACATTTTACGTGAAATATTGTCGCTACTGTTCTCAGAACGTGTGAGCTCAGTAAATAAAGATATCTGCCTCGGTTGTGGCGTATGTATTTCGGCTTGTGAAAAAAACGCTATTTCACTAATTCCTCGTAAAAATCCCACCATCCCGAAGGGAACTATAAGGGAACTCTATAAAACCATCTTGCGAGAAAAGGGCAGATTAACAACTTTTATTGTTAACAGATTTAATAGAGAGGTTGATAAATTTTTACAATGAATTAGGATACATAAAAATTGTAAATAGTTCTGCTGAGCCTTGCCGAACCTGACCCTACAAGGCAGGGCCATTGATTCCCATTTCATCAAAGGTTGTTTAATGCCTGTGCGCTACCGGTGAAAATAATGATTGTACTATTAACACTGTTGACGATAGTTACAGCGTCTTTACACATTCACGCTGAATATCAGGGTCCACGATATCACGTCTACTTGTTCAAACCACTGACCATGGTTTTCATCCTGCTTATTGCTATACAAGTAGGACAAAATGATGGTTCACTTTACAAATATGCAATTGTAGTCGGCCTGGTCTGTTCCTTGGCCGGGGATGTGTTTTTGATGCTTCCATCAGATAGATTCATCGCTGGGCTCATCAGTTTTTTTATCGTTCATATTTTATACATAACGGCGTTTACATCCGGGATTGGCTTAAGTTACTCGTGGTGGTTATTGCCTCCTTTCGTTATTTGTGGTATTTTCATGTTCTTCATCCTTTCACCGTACCTTGGTAAACTGACGCTGCCCGTCCTGGTGTATGTAGTGGTGATTTTGGTCATGGCATGGCAGGCATGGGAGCGATGGAACTATATTGGGCAAAGTAAAGCATTACTGGCTTCCTTTGGAGCAGTGTTATTTCTCATTTCGGATTCAGCACTGGCCCTTAACCGTTTTCGAGGACAATATATAAGTGCTCGAGCTTTGACCTTGAGTACCTATTTTGCTGCACAATGGTTGATTGCTCTCTCAGTTGGTCAGCAACCATTACAGTAATAAAATATTTCCAGAGATACTGAGTTTCTCACTTGATATGATTTAGGGATATCATGGGAGCGTTATATTTCAAGAAGCAAAAGTCACCGATCTTCACAGCTAGCCAACTGTACTATCCATCAGGCTTATTGGATTGATCATAATATCTATGTCTTTTTTACTCAGGTCTAACACCGCATTTGATACGTGGTCGTTACGGTTTTGGATGTAAATCAAACGCATTCAAGAATAGTAGGAGAAAAATGAGGGGAATAGCACCTGGACGTAATTCCAACCAAAGTGCCTCCTGAGGTAGGGATTTAATAAGAATCCCTATCAAAAGTAAAAGGTGAAAGGAAATCAAGGCAAATCTTAAGTGAAGGGAGTATTAAAATGATTTTTGCAATTTGTTTGATCGTGGTGGGGGTCGTCTTTTTGCTGAAAAATGTCGGGGTTATCACCGGGGATGCCTGGGACATCATCTGGCCACTGCTCATAATCTACCTCGGTCTCTCCATGATCATCCGTAGAAAAAACCCCGAATCTAAGTGGGGGTGGTGCTGGCCCCGGATGTGTTATGACGAGGAACGATCCAGAGAATTTCATAGAAAAATGGGAACCAAGGAGGATGAGAAGTGATATAGGAGACATAAAATAGAAAAATATACATAGGAATTAGACTGAAAACAACCCTGAAATGATTCCGCAGGATGCTGAATTGCCAACACGTGCGGGATTACAGGGGAGGGATGGTTCAAGGCAAAGGGCAAATTTTATGTCGCTGTGGCTGGCGGTTAACCTTTACAGTTAGGCGGTTTATTTAACATGTATGTCATTACAGTTGGAATTACTGAAATGACGATATAATAGTGCCGTCCCTTAGATTCGGGATAACATCATTGACGAGCATGACGTTTGTCATCGGTGGTAACCCGTGGAATTGCAAGGTCCCGAAAGGAGCAAACCGATGTTTAGTGGATTACTGCTTAAAGAAAGTCTAAAAGAAGCCAGCGTCCTGGATGTGATTCGGGTTACCAAGATAGAAAAGTGGGATGTTGATAACACCGCTGATTTTCAACCCAAAACTTGGACCGCAATTTTTTTCGAAGGGGATGAAAGTCAAGTTGATAATACAGCGGAGAAATTGAGTCAATCACTCAAGCCACGCTGGTATGCCAATATCTCCACCGTGAACAACGAGTATGTAATCTTTCCCAACAAAGTTTTTAAGTATACAAAAGGGGATAAGCAAAAGATAACGGAAGCGGTAAAATATGGTCTATCGTTAGGTATTCCCGACCACCAGCTCGATTGGTAAGAATAAAGCTTTGAATTCTGTTATCCTAAATTTGTCTAGCTTTGATACTATGGGTAATATTCAGGACATGCAGCATCATTTTGAGCGTGTGGCTTCGGTGTATGCCCAAGTTCGCCACACCGATCCTGGCGTCATCGAAGCGATAATCACCCACTTGCCACGCGATAATCGTTTAGTTAATGTAGCTGACCTCGGCTGCGGACCGGGACGCTATTCAGAAATCATTGTGGCACGACTCGATAGTAATCTAAGGCTTTTATGTTGCGATAATTCTGGAGCCATGCTAGCGGAATGCTGCAGACCTATGAGTAGGAAGTTCCCTTCTAAGCATATCCGCTACTGTCTCGCCAATGCCAACGACCTACCTTTCGCCGATGGCTGCTTCAATGCTGTCACCACCTTCAATGCGGTTCACCATTTCGATCTTGATTGTTTTATTGCAGGAGCAGCACGCATTTTGTGCCGTGACGGACTTTTGTCCATCTGTACCCGCACACCCGAGCAGAATGCCCGCATTGTGTGAGGAAAGTATTTCCATAGGTTTATTTAATACGAAACCAGATTGTACCGGCGTGAACACCTTGAAGAGGCGATCGGTGGTACATTGGAACTGCAATTGGTAGGTATACAGGTATTCAAGCATGTGCGGACGGAGTTGGTGAAGTCACTGTTGAAGCGAGGCCGCAATTTCCACTATTCAACGTTTGCACTTTATTCTGGTGAGGAATTTGACCGGGTGATGGTGACATTCGCTAAGTGAATGACCGACATCAGCAACAAAGGCATGATCGAATTACCTCCAGGAACACACTGGTATTAGCGCAGCGAATATAAAGATTTACTGGGCCGATCCAGAAAATGGTGAAACACCTGCAGTTGTCTTTACGGACACGTAGATGTTTTGACCCTTTTTTAATATACCCCCTCAACCTTTTTTAGGAACTTTTCCTTTTATCTATCGTTAAAATTTAGTAGAAATAGGGAAAAAGGAGGAGAAAATGAAGCCTTTAAAAATTCGTCCGGTGCCAGTGGGATTTATTTTATTGATCTTTTTGGCGGTTGGGCCAGGATACGGACAGGGGATGGGGGCTTACGCCGCCGTGGGTGACGGGGACAAGGTGGGATGGCTGGGTGTTTATCTGGATAATCTCACCCCTGAAATTAAGGAATCCTTAGATTATGGGGGCAAATATGGGGTGTTGGTTGAGGAAGTGGCAAAGGATAGCCCTGCTGAGGAAGCCGGTATCGAGGACGGGGATATTATCGTGGAATGGGATGGAAAAACGGTCAAAAACATTTATAAACTTAAGCGGTGGATCCGGGAGGGAAAAGCCGGGGACAAGATGACCGTAAAAATCTTTCGGGACGGTGAAGAAAAGGTTCTTGAGGTTGAGGTCGGGGGAAGGCCGTGGGGACCGCCGGGGTTGGGATTTTTCCGTTGGGGGCCGGAGGGATTTTTCGAAATGGCCAAAGAGGAGCGGGCCTGGCTGGGGGTTAGATTACAGGATTTAACGGATCAATTAGGGAAATACTTCGGGGTAAAAGACGGAAAGGGTGCCCTGATATCTGAAGTGTTAGAAGATAGCCCAGCAGAGGAGGCGGGTCTTAAGGCCGGGGATGTGGTGATTCAATGGGATGACGAGAAAATAGAAGATGCCCAAGGGCTTCGAAGTTGGGTGCGGGAAGCCGGGGTGGGCGATGAAATAACCCTGTTGGTAAAACGGAATAGGAAAAAAAAGAAATTCAAAGTGAAACTGGCCGAAGCACCAGAAAAATACAAAACCTGGGATTTCCCAATCTTTGGTCCCCAAAAATGGAAATATTTCTATTATCCTGATTATCCTGAGCGAAAAGGGCCTTTTAGGTGGTATTATCGCTGGGGACCTGACTGTGAGGAGGAGGATTTTGATCTTTAAATAATGACTGCCGATTTCTTGGAAATTCTAGGATATTTTTTCTAAAGCCGTAGACTTGGTGAGCCTACGGCTTTTTTATGGTTGACTAAAAATAACCTATGTCTGCCCATATGACACCATGCAATGCCCATACGACAGACTTGGGGACAGGGAAAGGGGAATTTATTTATGAATTTTTTTGGCACGATGATTGCCTATTTAAATAACGAAATTTGGGAAAAAGAAAAAATTCATGGAAATTAAGGAAAGGAGGTCTAAAATGACGTTAGTCAAATGGCAACCGACCAGATCGCTGTTCAGGCCCAGTTTCTTTTTCGATGACCTTTTTGGTTTGAATCGGCCCTTTTTTGACAGGGACTTCAGTCCCAGGATGGACATCGTGGAGAAGAAAAACGATTTCGTCCTCAGTGCCGAGCTGCCCGGTGTGAACAAGGAAGATGTAAAGGTTACTGTCGAAGATGATATGCTGACGATCAAGGGCGAGAAGAAAATTGAGAAGGTTAACGATGAAGGGAATTTTTACCATGCTGAGCGGGCTTACGGCAGTTTCTGCCGCAGTTTCAGGCTGGGTGAAGAGGTGTTAAGGGACAAGATTAAGGCTCAGTTCAAGGACGGGGTGTTAACTGTTAATCTTCCCAAGGCCAAGGTCGTTGAGCCCAAGGCGATCAAAATTTCCGTCAACTGAAACCCGCAGATATTATCAACGGGGTGAAAAGCGGTTTTCTAACAAAAGCCGGAAGCTTTATGTTTCCGGCTTTTTTATTTTTAATACTTGACATTGTTATAAAATTTTTGTATAATATTTAATAATGAAAAAAATCTACTATTCATTTTGCCAAACCCCTCTTGGGGAGGTTCTTTTGGTATTCACCCCACGGGGGTTATGTCGGTTGGCTTTGCCTCATGAACCGGCGGATGGTGTCTTAGTTTCCATAAAGAAGACCTATGGGGACTATCATCTAATTGAAGATAGCACAAAATATAATGGGGTAAAGATCGAACTGGAACGTTATTTTGGTGGCGAGTTAAAGAAATTCTCATGTCCCCTTGATCCTTCGGGAACCCCTTTCCAGCAGAAGGTCTGGAAAGTCCTGAGGATGATTCCCTTTGGCCAAACCCGATCCTATGGGGAGGTGGCCCTTAAGATCGGGAAACCAGGGGCGGCGCGGGCGGTGGGATCGGCCTGTGCCCGAAATCCCATCCCCATCCTGGTGTCCTGTCATCGGGTGGTGGGTAAGGACGGCTCTCTTGTCGGCTATGGCGGGGGGTTAAGAATTAAGAAATATCTTCTTGAGCTTGAAAAAGAAAGGGCAGGGGAGCAGGGGGGTTGTACTGATTGTTTAGGAATTTCTAAAAAAGGGCTTTAAAGTAGATCAGAATATCAACAAATTAATAGTAAGAAAATCAGATTATCAGTGTATCAGATTTTATCCTGATGTTCCGATTCACTGATCTTCCGACTGATATCCTGATCACCTGATATACTTATTTCCATCATTCCACCATTCCATTATTCCAGTTGTCCCGAACCTTTCGGAAAGATCTTGGGACGGGTCTGAGTTCTAACTGTCGGAACATTTGAATGGTTTTGGATGACAAAACAGCAATCATATCGTTAGTTCAGGAGGAAGAATGAAACGAATTT
>JADHWK010000074.1 GCA_016783505.1 Candidatus Zhuqueibacterota bacterium
GATGCCTCGGGTTTTCCATCGGGAATTTATTTCTACTGGATGCAGGCGGCTAACTTTAGTCAGGTGAGGAAAATGTTACTGATAAAATAGCGACTCCCAGAAATTGAAAAGCTAACCCTTTAGGGGTTTACAATTTGTTGGGTCAGCCAATAAGAACGTTAGTGGATAAAGAACAGCAGGCCGGGGATTATCAGGTGGAATGGGATGGAAAAAATACAAAAGGTTCAAGGGTGGTGTCCGGGATATATTTTTATCGGCTAAAGACAGGTGACTTTGTTCAGGTGAAGAAGATGGTGGTTTTGAGGTAAAGATTAAAATCAAAATTAGTAATGCAAAATTAGTCCCGAATATTCGGGACAAAATGAACAAATCAAAATGGAGAATAAAGTAAAGATGGTTCTGAAATTGTTAATTGCTAATTGCTAATTTTATATTTTAAATTGAACTTTCTCCGTTGACAGAAAAAGGTCGGTTCCTTATTCACCGGCCTTTTTTATTTTTGTGTTGACTTTTATTAAATGATACTATATATTTCAATAAACCGAGAAAATAATCAGTCCCTTAGATGGGAAGGCTTGGCGAAAGTTATTTCGCAGATCCAGTAGTTAGCCGAAATTTTAAAATCTAAGTAAGGATTCCAATGAGGTTGTCATTCTACATTCTGCTGTTGACTGTATTAACCAGTTGTTCTGTAACAGAAAAAACTGATACCAGTTTTTATAAAATTGATCTCAAACTCGATGTAAAAAAACAACTGCTCGATGCCAATGTAGATTTAACCTACTATGCGGAAGAAAATCAAGCCTACAGTTTAACATTTTTACTTCATAGAAATTTTTCCATTGAAACCCTGACATGTAATAATCTTGTTAAATATACATTTAATATAGAAGATACTTCTCGTTTCCCTTTTACACCAGAAGCAGGGATGCTTACGATTTATTTGAGCAAACCCCTACAAAAGGGCGAAGCACTAAAAATCAATTTGCAATATGCCGGGAAAATAGGAATTGTAAGCCAATGGGGGGTAAATCGAATCACGGAAGAATGGATAGAGCTGGGTATGTATACCCCATGGTTTCCATATCAGCCTGAAATTGAAAATCTCACATATCAAGTGGATGTAGCAATCAACCCGGAATATCAAGTTATTGGTATGGGTAAGACAAAAAAAATGGATGACCATTGGCAGATTTCACAGGAAAGTCCCAAGAGGGATATTATAATAATGGCAGGCAAAGAAATTCATACAAAAGACATCCAGAAAAATGGTTTAAGTGTGGATATAAATTTTATTGCTCTGAGTGATTCTACCGCAGTTGATATTATGGAACAAGGTCTATGGATATTAGAAAACTATCGCCAATGGTTTGGTGATATTAAAGCACATCGGGCTTCAATTGTTATCGCTCCCAGAAGTATGGGAGGAGGTTATGCCAGAAGAGGTTTTGTTGTTCTTACAACATTTGAAGATGTAGATTATTATCAAAACAGAATTGGTTATTTCAAGTATATTGCCCATGAGTTTTCTCACCTTTGGTGGTCAAAAGCTCCTCCTGATTCATGGGAAGATTGGCTTAATGAATCCTTTGCTGAATATTCGGCACTAATAGCTGTCAGAGAGAAATTTGGAAATGAACCATTTGTAAATTGGATAGGGGAGAAACGGAAAAAATCGAAGGACCTGCCTGCAATTAAGGGAATAAATAGAATGGACAAAAATGCCAATTCTGTTTTATATGACAAGGGTTGTATTTTACTTCACGAGTTAGAATTAGAAATTGGTAATGATAAATTTCTACAGTTATTAAAACAACTAACAATAAAAAAAGTGAATTCAACAGAGCAGTTTTTAAAAGTGCTTACGGACTTGTCAGGTGCTGAGGTTTCCAAGAAATTTGAAGAGAAATTAAACATGTAAATATTTTAAAACTAAGGAGGAATTATGAAGACGCTTCGACTGATCGGCTCGCTGGCCTTCGTACTCGGGCTTTTCACCGCGATCTTTGTCGGGATACCTTGGTACGTCTATCACGATCCCACTTTGTCCTGGTGGTTGAAGACTGCGATCTACTGCCTTATGGGTGGTATCCTGCTGGTCCTGCTGATGGTGGCCATCGAACAGCGGAAAGGCAAGGTCCCAAGAGAGGAACTTCTCCCCGATGAGTCCCGGCCTCGGATGTTGCTCCAGAACTCTACAGAAGTCCCTGGCCGTGAGATCACCGAGATGCTGGGTTTGGTCAAAGGACACACCATTTTTGCCATCTGGCTTGGAAAGGACCTCTCTGCCCTGGTAAGACTGGTTCTTGGCGGTGAGCTGACTGAGTACACGGAGATGATGGGACGTGCTCGCAAGGTAGCTACTGATCGGATGATGGCCCAGGCTGAGGAGCTGGGGGCTGACGCGATCATAAACGTCCGCTATATGACCACTAGCGTCATCGGCAGTGCCGCTGAACTTTTGGCTTATGGCACAGGCGTCAAACTTAGCAGCACGGTCTCCTGAATGATGGTTGTGTTTTTCACAGTTTTTTTAGCGGCCTATTCCATTCGCCCAATTCCCGTCCCGGAACTTCGGGATCGGGACTTTGCAAAAACCAGGAACGTTATGGGTCAGATGGTGTGTGACATTTGTGGCAAGGGCAAAAATTTGCTGGTAATTGAGGGCATTCTCATCAAAGGGAATATAAAATGAAACCCTCATCCCGAATGTTCGGGACAAATGGGGATGAAAATACCCTTCTTTGTGTTCTCGGCGATCTTCGGGGTGATAGTATTTTCAGGAACAATATAAAATCCCGAAATATTGGGATTAACTCCATAACTATCAAATTAATAGGAGGTTAAGGTCCGATAACTCCGAATGAGTCCGCAGTATCAGACTCCATCGGAGCGTAAGCCTTTTATAAAAAATCTGTGTAAATCGGTGTCATCCCTGCCTGCGGCAGGCAGGCGTTTTATCCGTGGTCTATTTTCAGATGAAAAAACAAATCCCAGAACCTATCTCCGGGGGATTAATCCTTTCTTATAAATGTAATGCTGAGTGCCTGCATTGTATGTACGCATGTTCTCCAAAATGGGGAGGGGATTGGATTTCAGAAGAAGATTTGCGGAAGATTTTGATGCAGTTAGCCGGTAAAATAAAACCCAGTCCATATGGCCCTGAAACAATCAGTTTAAACCATGGTCTCCATTTTACCGGCGGGGAACCCTTTTTAAATTATGAATTATTGTGTAAAGCGGTGGGGATTGCTCACGAATTAAAGATTCCCTCAACTTTTGTAGAAACAAACTGCTACTGGTGCGTTAATGACGAATTAACCAGGGATAAACTGCAGCTTCTAAAAGAAAGGGGATTGAATGGTATTTTGATTTCTGTCAACCCATTTTTTCTAGAATACGTGCCTTTTGAAAGAACTGAAAGATGTATTAGAATCAGCCAGGGAGTATTCGGTGAAAATCTGATGGTTTATCAATTAGAATATTATAGACGATTTAAAGAGTTGGGAATCAAAGATAGGGTTTCAATTAAAGATTATCTTAATCTCGAGAAGAGAGGGGATTTTATAAAGAATGTGGAATTTTTTTGGATGGGAAGAGCCGCCTATAAATTAGGACGGAAGCTGGGAAAGAATTTCCACCAATATCCTGCTGACTACTTTTTTAACAAGCCGTGCATGCCATCATTTCTAAGAAACTGGCATAACCACTTTGATAATTATGGGAATTATATACCAGGATATTGTGGGGGGATCTCCCTGGGGGATTGCCGGAATTTGGACAGATTATTAATAGAAGGAATAAGATCAGAAGAATATCCCGTATTGAATTTTTTAATGGACGAGGATTTGGGAGGACTTTTCCAATTTGCCAAAGACCTTGGTTACCGGGAATCTCAAGAGGGCTATTTCTCAAAATGCCATCTTTGCACGGATATTCGAAAACATCTTGTTGTTAAGAAGGATTTTGAAGAACTAAACCCGAAGGAATTTTATTTGCATTTAGAGTAGGAAAAAAATCAAGACAAGGCCCCGAAGTTTTTGCCTTTTTTATTGTTGCTTTTCTGGAAAAAATTAATTATTTTAGGGCAAAAAGGTTTAAAGGAGGATGAACAATGGAAAGCAGAATTAACAAATCGCTCCGGGTTAAAAAGGCTCATTTACTCTTGACTTCGCTCAAGAGGGGATTTTTCACACCGTTCCTGCTCAGCATAATCTTGGCCGGATGTTTCAGGCTGGCCCAGGTGCAGAAATTCACCTATCCGGTCGCCCGAACGGATGATGTGATTGAGGATTATCACGGCACCAGAGTAGCCGATCCCTACCGCTGGCTGGAAGACCCGGATGCACCAGAGATGCAGGCCTGGGTGGAGGCGCAGAATAGGCTTACGTTTGCCTATCTTGAAGCGATCCCTGCCCGTGAGAAAATAAAAGGACGGCTAACCGAGTTATGGAATTATCCCAAATATTCCGTGCCGAGAAAAGAAGGGAATCGCTACTTTTTTTCCAAGAACGATGGTCTCCAGAATCAATCCGTGCTCTACATGCAGAAAAGTTTAGATGCCAAACCGGTAATGGTCATTGATCCCAACAAATTCAGCGAAGATGGCACGGTGGCGCTGACCAATAAGGCTTTCAGCAGAGATGGGACACTGCTGGCTTACGGCCTCTCGTCCTCCGGCAGTGATTGGCAGGAGATCAAAATTCGTGACGTTTATTCGGTCGAAGATTATGAAGAGGTGATCAAGTGGTGCAAGTTTACCGAAATCGCCTGGAAGCATGATAATTCGGGCTTCTATTATAACCGCTTCCCAGAGCCGGGCACAGTTCCTGAGGAGGATCGTAACAATTATAATAGGGTCTACTGGCATCAACTGGGCACGCCGCAGTCAGAGGACCCGCTCGTCTACGAGCGGCCGGACGCCAAAGAATTGGGATTTGATCCCATTATTACCGAGGACGGGAAACATCTTTTGCTGTATGTTTATCACGGCACCGATCCCAAAAATCGTATCTATTATCGCAAAGTTGAAAGCGAGGGGCCTTTCGTTCGACTGCTGGATGAGGCCGACGCCCGCTACGATCCCATAGATAACATCGGTTCCGTCTTCTATTTCCATACGGATCTGTATGCCCCCCGGGGTCGCGTGATTGCCATTGACATAAAAAATCCGGCCATGGAGGATTGGCGAGAAATTATCCCCCAGCAGGATGATGTGATCTCGTCTGTCACCATGGTTAACAACCAGTTTGTGGTGGCTTACATGCACGATGCACACCATCAACTGAAATTATACGACCTTGACGGCACCTTTGTGCACCGGATAGAACTGCCAACCCTTGGTTCCATCGCCGACCTTTCCGGCAGGAGGGAGGATACCGAGATGTTTTTCGCCTTTGCCTCCTTTCTTTATCCCACCAGCATTTTCCGATACGATTTTATAGCCGGTCAGCTTACCCAGCTTTATGGTTCGGAAATTAATTTTGATCCCTCTGGTTATGAGACCAAACAGGTGTTCTACAGCTCCAAAGATGGCACGCGGGTGCCCATGTTCATCACCCACAGGAAAGGGCTTACTCTTGATGGAAACAACCCCACACTACTCTATGGGTACGGTGGGTTTAACATCAGCATTACCCCGCGCTTTTCGACCCCATGTCTGATCTGGTTAGAGAATGGGGGTGTATATGCCGTTGCCAATCTGCGGGGCGGTGATGAATACGGCGAAGCCTGGCATCAGTCCGGGATGCTGGACAAAAAACAAAATGTCTTCGATGACTTTATTGCCGCCGCCGAATGGCTTATCGAAAACGAATATACCAACCCCTCTAAACTGGCTATAAATGGTGGGAGCAATGGCGGCCTGCTGGTGGCTGCGTGTATGCTGCAGCGCCCGGAATTATTCGGTGCCGTTATATGCCGAGTGCCGGTTACCGATATGCTGCGGTATCACAAATTTACCGTCGGACGTTATTGGGTTCCGGAATATGGCAATGCAGAGACAAATCCAGATCACTTCAAATTTCTCTATGCCTACTCGCCGTTGCACAATGTCAAGAAAGGGGTGGTATATCCCCCGATACTGGTGACCACAGCGGATACCGATGATCGGGTTGCACCCTTACATGCAAAAAAATTTACCGCAACCTTGCAAGCAGCGGCTACTGGGGAAAATCCTATTTTGCTGCGGGTGGAGACGAAAGCCGGACACGGCCGCGGTAAACCGACCTCAAAGGTTATTGATGAACAGAGTGATATTTATGCCTTTCTGTTCAAAATATTTGGCATGGGGAGTATTGATACGGAATGACATGTACTCAGAGCATTGGTCTAAGATTAACAAATATGGAGTGCGTCCCGAGCCTTCGGGACGCTTAAAGTGACATCCCGATTGATCGGGACAGGCTGGTCACTTTACTCCAAAAAAACAACATGTTTGGAAGACAAGAAGATAGTGGTTTTGAGGTAAGATCAAAGTTAAAATTAACAATGCAAAATTAGCAAGACAAAGTGGACAACAAAGTAAAAATGATTTTGAAATTGCTAGTTGCTAATTGCTGATTTTACATTTTACATTAAATCTTTTCATATCAATCGGCCTAAAAAGCCCCAGTAGTTAAGAGTCGGGGCTTTTTTATAGGCAAGGCTTCTGTCCTTGCCTTTTTTATTGTTGCTTTTCTGGAAAAAATTAATTATTTTAAGGTGAATGGTCTGGGGTAAAGGTGGTCCGTAGGACTAAAAATTTTGCCGAGGTGGTTTTTCCCATCGCCAAGGATCAATCCTTCACCTACCGGGTGCCGGATGAGCTCCGGGACAGGATTGCTGAGGGATTTCGGGTGCTGGTGCCCTTCGGACGAAAGAAGACAACGGGGTTTGTAGTGGGGTTCTGTAGTCAGTGTCGGCTGAAGACCGTCAAACCCGTCGAAGACCTCCTGGATGATACCCCCGCCTTTTCACCGGAGATCCTGCAACTGACCCGCTGGATTTCCGAATATTATCTATGCTCCTGGGGTGAGGTGCTGAAGGCGGCCCTGCCGGTGGGGATTAACCTGGAAAGCCAATTCCTGATCCGATCCCGGGAACCATATTCTTCGGCGGTGGTGGAAAAGCTTCGAAAACAAAACCCCAAAAAGTCTCGCATATTTGAGGAGATCTCCCTTCGGGGCCCGGCCACCATGGCGGGGTTGAGAAGGAGGTTAAGAATAAGCAATGTGTCCTATTATGTCAACTGGTTGGTCGAAGAGGGATACTTAGTGGTCTTCAGCCGGATGTCCAAGCCCCGGGTCAGGGTCAAATATGAGACGGTGATAACCCTCGAAGCCGGTTATGATCGCTGGCTGCTGGAAAAGAAGGCCGAGGAACTGGAAGAGCGGGCGCCGAAGCAGGCTGAGGTCCTCCGAATAATCCTACAGGAAGGTGAAATCAGCCGGGCCGACCTTTCGAGATTGGTGCCCAACGCCGGGGGAGCCTTAAAATCGCTGGTGGATAAAAAGGTTCTTTCCCTGGGAAAAAGGGAGGTCATGAGGCTACCCCCCGAGGATGAGCCCGAGGGGGGAGTAAAGACTATTATCCTCAACGAAGAACAAAAGGACAGTCTGCTGAAGATCGCCCGGGAGATCGAGGCGGAACACCCCGGGGTCTTTTTGCTCCATGGGGTTACCGGCAGCGGGAAGACCCAGGTCTATATCGAGGCCTGTGCCGAGGTTTTAAGAAGGGGCCGCACTGCTATCGTTTTGGTGCCCGAGATCTCGCTTACCCCCCAGATCGTCCGCCGGTTCCGGGGCTATTTCGGGGACTTGGTGGGAGTGCAGCACTCCCGGCTATCGGTGGGCGAGCGCTATGACGCCTGGAGGAAGATCAAGGAAGGGAACTATCGGGTGGTGGTCGGGGCCCGGTCAGCGGTCTTCGCCCCGCTTAAAAATCTGGGCTTGATCGCCTTGGACGAGGAGCAGGACGGCAATTTTAAGCAGGAGGAGCCCAACCCCCGCTACAATGCCCGGGAGGTGGCCTTAAAAAGGGCGGAGCTGAATGGAGCTGTCTGTATCCTGGGGTCGGCTACCCCCAGTATCGAATCTAACTACCACGCCTCCCGGGGGCATTACCAGCTCCTGACCCTCACCGAGCGGATAGATCAGGTTCCCCTACCGATGGTGACCCTGGTGGACATGATCCAGGAGAGGAAAAAAGGTCGCCTGAAGCCGGACTCGGTCTTCTCACAAACCTTAGTAGATAAGATGGCGGCGAAGCTGAAGCAGGGGGAACAGATCATACTCCTCCAGAACCGGCGGGGCTTCTCGACGTTCATCAAATGTCGGGAATGCGGGCATGTGGAAACTTGCGTTAACTGCGACATCAGCCTCACCTATCACCGCAGGGACCGCAAGCTCCGCTGCCATTACTGCGGTTACGAAAGGCCGGCCCCAACGGCCTGCCCGATCTGCGGGGGGGGGGATATCCGCTTCCGGGGCACGGGCACCCAGCGGGTAGAAGCGGAACTGGCCTCCCTTTTCCCTAGGGCCAGGGTGGTGCGTATGGACCTGGATACCACCCTGGGAAAGGGCGCTCATCTACGGATATTGAGGGATTTTTCCCATCGGAAATTTGACATCCTGCTGGGCACTCAGATGGTGGCCAAGGGACACGACTTCCCCCGGGTGACCTTAGTGGGGGTAATCTCCGCCGACACCGAACTGATGTTTCCCGACTTCCGTGCCGGGGAGCGCACCTTTCAACTGCTTATTCAGGCCGCCGGGCGCTCGGGACGGAGCCCCCTGGGGGGGGAGGTGGTGGTGCAGACCTATTCCCCCCAGAATGAGATTCTGGAAAAGGCCGAACTCCACTACTATGAGGGATTTTACCGGGATGAGATCGAAGACCGCAGGGGGTTGGGTTACCCCCCCCTCGGCCGGCTGATCCGGATCGGCTTTCACGGAAGAAAGGAAAAAACGGTCCGGGAGCGGGCCGGGGCCTTTGCTGATTTATTAAGGGAACAAGGGGGTCCCTTTGAGGTCCTGGGTCCGGCTCCCTCCCCCCTGCTGAGGATTAAAAACATGTATCGCTATCAGATCATCTTGAA
>JADHWK010000075.1 GCA_016783505.1 Candidatus Zhuqueibacterota bacterium
GTTCGCCCCACAGGACTTCACCCAGAAACTGTTTCAGGGCTGCCATTTTCAGGGGACCCCGCCAGATGACCGGCATATCGGGGTGGCCTATCAAGGAGGCCATGGAGATCGCCCACAGGTTGGGACCCGCCAGTATCGGCGCCATTCCCTGGGGAGTTACCGGCAGTCTTTTCCCCTCAAATCCCAACATCTTGGCCACCGAGGGACCGTGAATATCCGCATCCATTATTCCCACCTTCGTCCCGTTTCTACTCAGGACAGCAGCCAAATTTACTGCTACCAATGACTTGCCCACCCCGCCTTTGTTAGAGAGCACCAGTATCTTATGCTTGATCTTGGCCATATTCTCTTTAAGCTTTCGGTCTAATTCTAAACGTGCCCTCTGGCGGTTAGCCAGGGTTTCTTTCTGGTTGCCGCTCCTATCGTATCCCGACATTTGTTACTTCCTCCCTAATTTGCCTGGTATCCTGCAATAACTTGAAGACTCCCTTCTGCTCTTATTCGATAAAAATAAACCCGTCCATACGGATCCGTCTGGATAAACGGGTAACTCTTGGAGAATGACGGAGTTACCCCGAAACTTCGGGGTTTATAATTTTTTATATAACCGTATATTTACCAAAATGTCAATATTATCAAGCCAATTTTTTGCACCAATTTAATTTGAGGTTTGGTCCGTATGTTTTTTTATCGAAAAATATATGCGCCGATTATGCCTTTGGAAATGGACAACTTTGTCCTTCTGCAATAGATTCAGTTGTTTTAGCAATTCGTTTGGGTTGGCGTCAAGAGCCGCTGCGAGGTCATCTACCGTGCAGGGCCTTCTCTTTAAAAGTCCCATGATCTCGGTACGCAGGGGAGAACGGTACACCCCGGCAGTGCTTTTATCATAATCGGCAATGATTTCTACCGGCCCATTAAATAATCTTTTAACCTTTTCCATACGTTCTTTTTTTAACTGCCCAACAAAATCCTCCGCCGGCGGCCGCACTGCGGTGTTAAGTTGAACCCTATCGGGATTGATTGGAGTAATCAAGGATTGAATGCTTTCGATCTCCTTTGTCTGAATGTTGACCCCGTCTAGGAGGAAAACCTCAAGCCACACCTCCCCCGAATATTTCGACCGGAAGTCGGCCAGTCCATCAGTCACGGTTTTCAGATTTAAATCGGGATGGGGTCTGTTGATGTATCGAAATAGGGATTCCGTGCCGGCATCAAGGGAAGGAATAATCAGGTCGGCGGGAAGAAGATCCTCCTGCACTCCCTTCTGGGAGAGAAGGGAGCCGTTGGTAAGGACCGCCACCGGAATGTTCGTTATCGCCTTTACCGCCGGTATCAATTTGCCCAGATTTTTATTTAACGTGGGTTCGCCGGAACCTGCAAAGGTGATATAATCTACGGAAACGTTCGAATCTAATACCCGTTTAATTTCCCCTAAAATCTCAGGGACGGAAAACCAGGATTTTCTGTGGATGGTTTTTTGGGTGGTACGCCCGAGCTGACAGTAGACGCAGTCGTAGCTACACCATTTGAAAGGTACGATGTCTATCCCCAGGGAATTTCCCAGTCTCCGGGAGGGGACGGGACCGTAGACATATTTAAAATTTTTCATATCGTTAGACCTTTTTGATGAAACATTAGAAAAATGGAATTATGGAATAGTGGAATATTGGCGTGTAAAAAGGTTTTCTATTCTCCATTACTCCAATATTCCATTATTCCAACGCTCGACTAATTTAAATTCTATTTTTTGCTTCAAGGTTGTACCTTGAAGCATTAAAGAACACCTTCAGGTTATACCGCAGCAGTAATAAATAATTTTTTCAAGGTTCAACCTTGAAAGAACAGAAATATCGGACTATATATTTCTATATGCTCGTTTCCAGGGCTCCCTTTTGGACGCCAAATAATCCAAAATGGCCTTGAGCAGGGTGCCCGCCGCCAGCTCGGCACAATGGCGATCTGATTCGGGAAGACCACCAAGGTGATCTAAAACATATTTGGTATTTATCTTTAGTGCTTCATGGACGTCCTTTCCCTTAGCCAGTTCCGTGGCCATACTCCCGGAGGCAATGGTGGTGCCGCAGCCATCGGTCATGAACTTAGCATCCGCAATTCTATCATCACTTATTCTGAGATATATCTCAATTGTATCCTCGCAGCTTCCGGTTAACTTTCCGTGTCCTTCGGCCCCCTCAATTTTACCCACATTTCTGGGATGTAAGAAATGATCTATTACTACCTCAGAGTATACCTTCCGCATCTCTTTCATAATGGATCGGTCCAACTCATTAACCATCTGATCAAAATCCGATGACATCTCTGCTATGCTCCTTATTCGATTCTCCCCGAATTCCAGTAAAATGGATTGCAATCCCGAAGTTTCGGGATTGCAAATGCAAAAGCAGGGCTTTTGCACTCCAACTTTATGAAGTTTGGTAAAGTTTAGTTTTAAGTTGTCTCCTCTTTAGTGATAAGAATGGGGAAGATAATATCAGATGTGCAGCAGGGGATTATTACTGCCAGGGTCATATAGATAAAAACGGCGCCGATCTGGTGGATCCACTCCACCATTCCAAAAGAGACCAGATAGAGAATAGAAGCCATAGAACTCACCAGAACATGGGCCGAATGGGAGAAGATGGTGGTCTGAATACTGGTAGGCATGGTGAGACCGATCAAGACCCCAGCGGCCACGAAGGGCAAGATGATCTGCGGATGTTCGATGATACAGATATGCAAGTGCATCTTGACCCCGAGAAGGAATCCGGAAATATAAGGTATTATAATGTCACTGAGTCCGCATATTAGTACTGCCCCAACAATACCAACGATCACTGATTTTATTAATTTTCTCTCATGTCGCCAGAACATGGCGGTGGTAGCAATGGAAGAGAAGAGTATATGAATAGGATGGAAGACATGGAATAGTCCCTGCGAGGGGATGGAAAAATCCTTCGTGGTTACTAAATTGGCGATGAACGTAAGTATCCCCAGCATTATAAGCCCGGAAGTGACACTGAAACCGGTGTAAGGGAGATGGGCCTTTAACTCTGTCGCTAAGTGATGAATTTTACCCTTCATTTTATCCTCACCAGAATTCCTAGAAAAGCCCCAAAGGGGTTTTTAGTCATAATAGGGGGTAGGGTGCCCTGCCAGTTCACCTTTAAGCTACGATCAATCTTTTTGATCATTCTTTTTAGTTCAAATATACTGTAAAACCTTGCCTGGTTATAGATCGAATCTGTGAATTTCCCTTTAAGCCTTCGCTTCAGGGCGAGTAGTGAATAGCGATTTAAAACACCCAATAGGACCTGCTCCCGGGCGACCCGGATCATCTCTGATAGGGCCTTCATGGGTTTAGCCACAAATTCCAGGGTGGTAATCATGGCTGCCATCTGGAAAGTTTTATCATTAAAGGGAAGGTTCTCGGCAAAACCCTGACAGAGCCTGGTTTCTGATTTAAGCTTTTCCCGGGCGATTTTGAGCATGTGGGGAGAATTGTCTATGCCGTAGACGGCTAAATCTAGTTCCTTAAACCAGACCAGATGGTGTCCTGTGCCACAGCCGATGTCCAGTAAAGATTGACCGGGACTTATCGTCATTAATCTTAGCATTAGCTCCTTTTCCTGTTTGTCGGCATACCGACCCGCCGGGGTCTTAAACCACCGATCATAATTTTCTGCTACCTTTTGATTGAACACTCTCATCTGCTTGGTGCTCACTGTAGAATTTCTTGACTAGCGCCTTATTTTCTATATACAATTCAACTGCCTTTTAATTTAAAAATTTATATTTTTCCATATTTCATATCAGTTCTTTTATGTAATCTCTAGCCGATATGGCGGCGATTGTGCCTTCTCCACAGGCAACATCTATCTGACGCACGCGCTTGGAGCGTACATCACCTACTGCATATATGCCGGGTACGGATGTTTCCATTTTTTCATTAGTAACGATGTATCCTGAGTCATCTAATTCGACAATATTTTCTAAAAATTTAGAGTTAGGTAAAAATCCCGCATATATGAAGACACCTGAAACCCGAAGTTTTTTTCCCTCACTGGTTTGACGGTTCTTTACTATAATAGAATTGACCCCAATATCACCATTTATAGAAGTGAGCATATGGTTTAACAGAAACCTTGTTTTCTCACTTTTTTGCAATCTTTCTTGCAATATTTTTTCAGCTGTCATATAAGGTAAAAACTCTATAAATGTTATACTTTTTACATGTTTGAGAAGAGATTCTCCTTCTTGCAACCCAGAATTCCCGCAGCCTATAACGGCGACATCCTTATCCCTATATAGTGGCCCGTCACATGTGGCACAGTAGGAAACACCTTTGCCCATGTATTCTTCCTCGCCAGGAATATTTAACTTTTTTGGGATACTACCCGAGGCTACTATCACCGCATAAGCATTATACTCTTCTTCAGCTGTTTGTACTTTTATCCTTTTCCCGGCTGGTTCGATTCTTTCTACTTCCTTAAATTCGATAATGTTTGTGCCAAATCTTTGCGCCTGTTCCTTAAACTTATTTATCAAGTCCATTCCGTTTATGCCATCTGGAAAACCAGGATAATTTTCTACCAAATCAGTAACCGCGGGTAATCCTCCGCATAGACCTTTTTCTAATAAAATGGTTTCAAGCCTATCTCTTGAGGTATAAATTGCGGCAGTTAAACCTCCAGGACCACCTCCTACAATAATGACATCATTCGTAATATCATTCATTTTGAACCCCCTCCTTTGTTTTTTTCTAAATGCGGTTCTATTTTTTTCTTAAGATCAGATTCATAACTTGGTGTAACTCCAATAATTTGGTCCACTACCTCACCATCTTTATAAATATTTAATGTGGGTATGCTCATGATGACATATTTCATAGCTGTTTGGCGTCCCTCATCAACGTTCAACTTGCATACCTTTAATCTCCCCTTATATATTTGAGCTATTTTCTCAAGCACTGGACCAGCCATACGGCAAGGTCCACACCAAGGAGCCCAGAAATCTACTACCACGGGAACGTCTGATTTCAATACTTCTTGTTCAAAATCCTCATCCCCCACATTAATTGGTCTTCCTTCTTCCATTTTTATCCTCCTTTGTGTTTAATTTATAAAGTTTTATAAATGTTTCTATTTTTTAAATGGCTCATCTAATACCTTTAAAAAGATTTCAACAGCTGGATGATTACTATATAGTTTAACCCGAAATGGTATATCTTTGTCTATTTTGGAATTTTTAACTAACACAAGGGACTTCCATAAGTAAGTCAAAATGAGTGGCTTTTCTTCTGTTAATACTCTTGAAGTTTCTCTAAGATAATCTCTATGTGCTTGACTATCTTTTTCTACACAATAATAAGCATGTAAAAAAGGTACCATAGTATTGAGTGAAAAAATTCCATCTACTGATTCATCAGGAATATCTGAGTAATCAGAACCACTTCTTAATTCCAACCCCACATTATCATTATCAGAAAATCTGCTACGTGCAAGTTCTACTAAACTTTTTCGAACATCATGCGCAACTAACCTGTACTTGTTAATCCCCCTTTCCGATAAATCACTGCATATTTGAGCAGTTGTAACTCCACTACCACAACCACTCTCGTATATCAATGGTGCACTACTATCTTTAGTTATTAGCCCAAATATATCATCAATACTTTGAGAAGTTAAAGCCACCTCTAAAGCATTACTATGCTCATATACACTATCCCAGTTGCCATTTTCTTTTAGAAACCTAAGTAGATCTTCTATTTTTTTAAAATTCATTGCCATATTATTGACAATATTTCATCTAACCTTCCCAGCATAAAAGAGGTCCCGCAAAGCGGGATTTGGGTGATCCCAATTTATTGGGAGAACTGCAAACCCCCTGACTTTGGCCTAATAAAAAGTATCAGACGAAGGAATAGATTTACCAACACACAAAATGTAATCTTATTTCTTGGGCCGATCAGCTATCAATTGTCCGTTGACTCCGACATTCTCGGGAGCGTTTTCTCGTATGAGTACGACAATGTGCTCGATTCTATATACTTCAACTGCAACCTCTGTGAGCTTTTTCACCAGTTGTCTTTTCAGTTCAATGTCCTGAATCTTCGGTCCGTCTACAGTAATCGTCGGCATCGCAATTCATCTCCTTTCTTCATACTCTTTCGCCTAACTACAGATCTGCGACATAAACTATTGCCAATCCCCCTTTTGCTGAGGAACTACTTTTCAGACTCTACGGTTTCCTTCTCTACCCATGCTCGTCGAGGATATTATCATCCTCGACCATAATATTGTCACCCCAGGAATTCCGGCGGATGACAACATCCACCGGGAGCGCGGGGATCTATATGTGGTATTATTGCTGTGCTCCGGTGAATTACCGAATCCCCGACCTGGCACCCCAGGTCTCTGGCTACAACGGGGCATTTTACTTTCAGTAAGAAATAGACGGGGCGCCCCGTTTCGCTTAAGGTTTCATAATTTCCCTGCCCTTTGGCGATAACCACATCGGCAGCATCAAAGGCCCGCCGGACCTCGGGTGAACTCTCGGTCAATATGGTAGCCGGGGCTCCGTGACCGTCAGGGATTACCTCACAGATCCTGTCCATGCCCACAAATTTAGCATCCTCTAGTGTGGCATCGTTCAAAATGGGTTCACCCTTGACTACAAATTTGATCGTTAAGCTCCTGCAGTTCAGAATTTCTTCAACCAGTATCCTATCGAACACTATCTCTCCGGCGTTGTCCCCCAGATAAAGTATCCCTGATGCTCCAAGGATGTCCCGCCGCAGCTCGTCAAAACGATTGATGGCAGGGGCCGAGTTCAATACCCCTTTGATCGTCTGCTCCAGATCAAAGCTTTCACCCAGGGCGCCAAAGTCAATGATGTTCCCGGCTATGGCCAGTTTACAGGCTGTAAACAGGGAATCATCTGCCCCGGAAACCAGGCGCTTCAGGTCAGGATACATCCGTAGGGCAATTTCATTATATTTTCTTTTCACCCCTACGTAGGGATCTTTGTTCCCGGTTTTTTCTTTAATGATGCGATGAATCGTTTGGGTAATCTCCGGTGGCGTTGCACTCAGGGGAAATCTGGTCAGTTCTCGTAAGACCCTGACCAAAACTTCATGTTGCACCCTCTCATCGGGCGTTGTCATTCGGGCGGACTGTAAGGCATGCCTGAGCACGCAGGGGAAACAATCAAGGTAGGTTTTCATCTAAAAATAGACCACGGATTATCCCGACAGGGATCCCTTACGGGACACGGATTTTCACAGATTTTCTTATAAAAAGCTGACGCCTTAATTCTAATCAGTCGGGCGGGCCTGTGGCACAACTTAGAGATCCTTGATTTTCCGTCTGAAGATCTTGTCTGCTCAGCAAGGGCCAAAACCTATCTAAAGATAAGGTTCTGGTTAAGGCTTTCTTTAACAACTATTTAACCAGAACCGCTCTTTAGAGCGGTTCTAAACATAACCCCTAAATTATCAATCGCGATAGTTCTGCAACAGGCCCGAGCGCCTGACCGATAATTTCAAACCACGGTGTTAATCCCGATGCTTCGGGATTTTATTTTCTTTCAGTAGATTCTAAAAATTGGCTACGGGGGTGTAGTTAAACTCAGATCCAAAAAATTTGTTTATGATGTTGGTACAAGTGTTGAAATCCTTAAGAAACCCACGATTTTAATCGTGGGGTATCAAATATAAAAGAATATACACAACCGATTCATCGGTTTTCCGAAAATTCATATCTTTGAAGAAAACGATTATTCTTCTTGAAAAAAACCCTACGGGTTAAACATCTTAACGGGCTTTAAGGGCCCACGAATGAATTCGTGGGCTAAGGGGTGAGATTCCCAATCTTGGTTGAAACAATTTCCCTTATATTTTGAGCGAAGTTAGTTTCTAAAAGTCGGTTTACATCCCCTATCGAATCCTCAAGATTTTCATCGAAATCTATGGTACCCAAATAAGACACATTGAACGTTTTTATCTGCTCCATAACAAATGAAGATTCCCTGACCTTCATATTTTCGATAACGCCTACAATTGGAACTCCCAGCTCCTTTAACATCTTTAATACTTTTTTAACGGTTTCCAGTGCCATTTTTGATTGAGTAGTTATTATGAGAAATTCAGTTTTTTTTATTAATCGAATTGTATCCAAGGTTGTATCACCAATGCCGGGAGGCATATCAATAATTAGAAAATCTAATGAGCCCCAGCGAGTAATGGCGAGTAATTCTATTATGGCATTGGAAATATCAATACCCCTCAGGGGTGAAGGGTTATCACCAGCATAATAAATAATTGACATAAACTTGATGCCATAAATTTCAGGGGGGATAATTCCTTTCTCTTCTTTAGGGTAAATCCCCCTTATTCCTAATATTATGTGGGTGGAGGGACCGCAAAAATCCAGATCCAATAGACCAACCTTAAAGCCAGACTTTGATAGGGTCAATGCCAAGGTAGCTGCAACTGAACTTTTGCCAATCCCACCTTTTCCACCGGAAATGGCGATCAGTCTTTTAATACCTATTAGTCTTTTATCAATGATGCTCAGTCTCGGATCCATCTTAAATTACCTCTCTCCGCTAATAGAATCTATCCAAACCCCGCGTCCTTTTACGACTTCAAAATCGGAACTCTTACACTCAGGACATCTGACATAAACATGGGCAATCTCGGGGATGAAATGTATAAATTCGGACTCTTCCTCACTTAATCTTTTGATCGTATCGTCAAAGGCCCATTGATTTCCGCAGATCCTACATTTTAACACAGCTTTTTCTGTTTCGAACTCTATTTCTGTTCCTCTCAGTTTTGGGCTTTGGGGTTGGATAATTTCTTTCAAGGCAAATTCAAATATCTCCCTGTCTATTTGCTGCAGTTCGCCCATCATAAGTTTGATTTTAGTGATTTTTTTTAATTTTTCTTTTTTTGATACCTCAAGTGCAGTAGAAATTACTGCTTCTGCTAACGCCCATTCATGCATG
>JADHWK010000076.1 GCA_016783505.1 Candidatus Zhuqueibacterota bacterium
CCTCGGCCGCCTCCCGTGCCATGCTGGACCCCTACTGGTTGGGCGGTCCCGAGAAGCACACCAAACGGACCAGCATTCGCTGGGTCTTTCTGATGAGGAAGGATGCCATCTCCCCGCCCATCGTCAAACCGGAGCCGGAGGAAGCGGTCAAATTCTTGGAGGAGGGCCGTTCGCAGACTGAGAGTGGTGGGTATAAAAACGAGCCCTTTTTCAATCCCCACCTGCTGGTGAAGACGCAGGAAAGGATCGAGCTCCAGAAACGGTTCTTTGGCAAGCTGTTTCAGACAGCGGATTGCTACATCGTGAATATCGGAGCAGAGAAACCGGAGCAGATTCAAGCCCGGATAAGGGCGATTATTGAGGGGGGATGAAGGGGTACACTGATGGGGAATATTATATGAAATATTTCTTGAATAACAAAATAATGAATGTTAACCAAAACAATAAATTCCTCTTTTTGAATGAGAATGGAAGAAAGTATGCTATTGTTTTAGGAGAGAAGAATAATAAAGGCACTTATGGGAGTATAAAATGACAAAAGAAGAGATAAAGAGAATTATAAGGTATCATAAAGAGATTTTAGAAGAATACAAAGTTAAATCTATTGCTTTATTCGGCTCTTATGTAAGAAATGACCAAAAAGAAGATAGCGATATTGACTTTTTGATTGAATTTAACCAACCGACATTTCGAAATTATATAGGGCTCCTTTCGGAATTAAAAAAAATATTTGGTGAAAATACCGACCTGGTATGTAAAGATGCATTAAAGGAACGTATAAAGCCCTATATTTTAAAGGAAGCAGAGGAAATAAAATGAGCAAAAGAAATTATAAATTGTACATTGAAGATATACTTGAGTCTATTGAGAAGATTAAGAGATATACTAAAGGAATGAGGTTAGAAGAACTTTCAAAGGACAATAAAACCATAGATGCGGTAGTCCGGAATTTTGAGATTATTGGCGAAGCATCAAGACAATTGCCTGAAGCAATCAAAACTAGATATCCAGAGGTTGACTGGAGAGCGATGATTGATTTTAGAAATGTTATAATTCATGAATATTTTGGAATAAGCATTAATATTGTCTGGGATATAATAAAAAATGAATTGCCACCTTTAGAGAAAGAAATAAGAAAACTGAAAGAAAGTTGGAAAAATGAGACTTGAAAAATATCTCATATTAAATAAATATTTATTCTTTCTTTTTGGATTTCGGCGGAAAGGGATTGCTATTAGTTGCCCCCCCGGATAAGGGCGATTATTGGGGAGGATGAAGGTGTACGCTGATGGGGAATATTATATGAAGTACTTTGTGAATAATAAGTTATACGCCACGCTTAGGAGACTACAATGAAACGACAGTTTGATGAAAACATTTATACCTCAGTATCACTAACTAAACTGACAATATTTGCAATACATGAGATAGCAAATAATGGTGAAGAATGTGCTTATGAAAGAGTTGTAAAAGAATGTTTTACGCTATTCCCGAGACGATTTAGCTTCCAAAGATACCCTGAATGGCCTGATGGAACGAGAGTTAAAATTGAGATATTGCGTTGTCGTGATAAGGGATGGGTTACAGGAAATGAAAAAAGAGGATTTCAAATTACATTATTAGGTAAAAGAGTAGCTCAAGAAGTGTTGAGAGAGTTGCAAAAGAGCAAGGTTAAGGAACTACGAAGAGGACAGACAAGGGACCGTGGGGATACAATAATCACTTATTTAAAAGAAAGTGAGCCTTTTGAGAGATTTAAACAAAACAAAAAGGATTTCAAAATCACTGAAGAGGAATTTAGAAAGTTGTTGGTTGCTACATTTGAGACTCCTCACAGAGTTCTTGAGCAAAATCTTAACTATTGTCTTGATGTATGCAAACAATATAGAGAAGAAGAACTTTATGCATTTTTAAAAGAATGTGAAAAACAAAAAGCACCCTTATTGAAAAGTCACACTAAAAGCAAGAAACATTAAGTATCGCAAGGAGTGAAGATGGTTGAAAGAGAATTTGAAGATGAATTAGAAAAAGAGCAAGACCTCCCTACAGATCCAAGAATACAAATACAAATGACTTATGGAACTATTCGTAATCTTGTCGATGCGATAGTTGAGCTTGTGACAAATAGCGATGATAGTTATAAACGGCTTGAGGAAAAAGGTATTAAAGTTAAAGGAGAAATCAAGATATATATACGGAGATTAAAGTATGGTAAATGCGAAAGACTTGAAGTATTAGATTTTGCAGAGGGGATGGATAAAGAAGATCTCAAAAAAGCCTTGAAGTTTGCAGCGGAAACCAGTGGATTTGAAAAAGGGAAAAGTGTTAGGGGGTTATTTGGAAGAGGGCTAAAAGAAGCGATAATGGCCTTAGGAATAGGAGAAATCTATACTATAAAGGATGATAAACTATCTAAAGCTATTTTGTGGCAAGGGACTAAGGGAGGAAGATATAGACCACCAAAGGGGTCGCATATTCCAAGTAAAGAAGAAAGGGAAGAAATAGGTATTATTGAAGGGAATGGAACATTAGTAAGAATAAGTGTGACAAACGAAAAGATGAGTTGCCCAGATTATAAAACTTTAGTGCCACGGATTACCAACCATTATGCTCTACGAGATATCAATTCTTCACCCAAGAGAAAGGTTATCTTGAATTTTGAAACTCCTGAAAAGAGAGGATTGATGTATACAACGCCAATCTCGTATGAAGCTCCCAAGGGAAAAGTCGTATTTGATGAGTCCATAAAGCTGTCTATTCGGGGAGATACGATTGAGATAAAAATATATAAAAGTGATGAGAAGTTAGAAAGCCCTCATAATAATCCTTTTGCGAAAGCGGGATTACTGATTAAAACTGCCAATGCTATTCTTGATAATGAACTTTTTAAATATACATATGAAGAAGCAGGGTGTTTCTTCTTCGGAGAAGTAATATGGGAAGGTTTGGCTGAAAGATTAAGAAAAGGACAGTCGCTACTTGACCTTAATAGAGTAGGCGTTGAATGGAAACAAGAGGTTTGTCAGGTTTTGCGAGATGAGATTGAAAGGATTTTAGAGCCATTTATAGAAAAAAAGAGAAAGCAACTTGAAGTAAAACCAGCTGCTCCACCTCCCGAAAAGACCAGAAAGATGTTAAACAAATTATGTTCCTTGTTAAACCGATTTGCAAAAGAGGTATTAAGCGAATTGCCTCCTGACATAGAACCAGGTGAAAAGATAGAGGAATTAACTATTAAACCCTCATACGCAAATATTGAAATTGATAAAGAGAGACCCTTTTCTGTTTATGCGCCATTAGACATTCTTGACCTTTCATCTGCACACTACGAAGTAAAAGTTGAGTCAGATAATCTCCATATTCAAATTCTTGACCCGGATATAGAACTTCAACCTGATCATAAATATCCAGACCGTTATTATCGTGGTAAGTTTAGAGTCATAGGCAGAATAGATAAAGAGGAGGCAACGATTACCTGTAAATTAGGCGAGCATACGGCGACTGCCATAGTGAGAGTCGCTCCATTGGGAAAAATAGGAAAGAGAAAGAAGCTGACTGGTCCAAGGGGTGGGTTTTTCCGTAAGATTGAGGCAGATTCAAATAAAGACCCTTCGCATCGGGTCCGTTATGACAAAGGAGTAATCCGGGTCTTTATTAAGTTTCCTGTAGTTGCAAAGTATTTAGACGAGAGTTTAAGTCCCGAAACCCCCGAAGCCAAGGCAGTATTAGCAGAATTAGTAGGTGAGGCATTTTGTAGATTTGTAGCAAGAGAAGGCATTGACAGAGGCAAATATATTGTGCTTACCAGTGAGATTGATGCTTTTGCCACTGCTATAAACGAGTTGCAGAAGAACTTTTTGCATCTGATCCACGAAGCTATTCTAAAATATAAATTATAATGTAGAGTAATTTAATGAAAAACATTCTTCTTGTCGAACCGGCATATAAAAATCCATATCCGCCATTAGGTTTGATGAAAATTTCAACTTGGCACAAGAGGAAAGGAAATAATGTACAACTTATTAAGGATACACCACATAGTCCAAGTTTAGACCTTTTTGAGGAAAATGAAATATGCTATAAAAAACTCAAAAACCATTATGATATCATATATATTACCAGTTTATTCACATATCAAGCTCAATTCGTAATTGAAACAATTAGATACTATATAGATAAGTTCCCTAAAGCTCGAACTAGAGTAGGTGGAATTATGGCAACTCTCATTCCAGAGTATATTAAAGAAAAAACTGGGATAGAAACACATGTGGGACTACTACGAGGCGCTGAGAATTGCCCTCCAGATTATTCTTGGTATCCTAATTTAAATTATTCCATCAGCTTTACTACTCGGGGCTGCCCAAGGAATTGTCCTTTTTGTGCTGTTGGGAAACATGAACCAATATTTAAAGTAAAAGAAAATTGGCCAGAAGATATTGATATTACTAAGAGAAAAATAATTTTTTGGGATAACAACTGGCTTGCATCACCTAACTTTGAAAAAGACGTTAAAAGACTAATGAAATTTCGGAAAATAGGAATAACCCAAGTTGATTTTAATCAAGGATTAGATTGCAGATTATTTGATGAAGATAAGATAAAACTACTGAGTCAAATAAAAATCAAACCACTAAGACTTGCATTTGATAATTGCTCAGAAGATGGGTATATACAGAAAGCCATACAATTGTCTCAAAAATATGGATTTAAAGATATAAGTGTTTATGTCTTGTATAATTCTGAAGATAAAAATGATACACCAGAATATTTCTATTATAGGATTAATGAAATAAATAAATTGGGAGCGTTGACATATCCTATGCGTTATCGGGCACTTTATAATGCAAATGGACAATATATATCTGATAAATGGGATAAAAAATTGTTAAGGGCTTTGAAATTGTCTCTCATGTTTTATTATACGAAGGGGATGATTACAAAAAGTCGTGATGCTTTTAAGAAAATATATGGTAATAATGGCAATGAGTTTAAGCACAAATTATACGAGATATATGAAAAAGATAAGCGAATAAATTCGAGATTGAGTCGGAGTAATTCCAGAATTAAAAGTGATTTTGTAGTTCCTTAAAGAATTAAAGAGAAAGCACAGCACAGGCTTATAACACGGGTAAAAGACTACGCTTCGTTCCGTCCCTGCCTGCGGCAGGCAGGCAAATCCTGCTTACGGAGGAACTTCTTTTTTACCGATACCGTTAAGTGAAACGGTGGCTTGAACCGAATGGTGGTCAAAGTGATGTGGCGAGTGATCATCCATTCTTAAGGGGAAAGCAGAGGCAGGATAGCGATATTGATATTTTAAAAGAAAAAACAAAAGATGATTTTCTAAATTGTGTGGCTTAGGATAGAAATGCCGACCTACGAATATAAATGCCAGGTGTGTGGTTATCTTTTTGAAGAATTCCAGAGCATGCTGGCCGAGCCCATAAGGCTCTGTCCCCGATGCAAAGGCCCGGTAATCCGGCTCCCGGGCACCGGGGGCGGGATCATCTTCAAGGGGAGTGGGTTTTACGAGACGGACTATAAGCGGAAGAAAGGGGAACCCGAGAAGCCCGAGGTGGAAAAGAAGCCTGAGCCTGAGAAAGCCAAAACCGAAAAAACCAAAAAAGAAAAGACCGCTGAGGATTAGCTATTATGGATTCTGATTGGAAAAAGGGATTGAAGAGGCTCATCCGCAAGGTGGGTCGGGATAAGGTGTTAACGGGTCCTGAAGATCTGTTGATGTACAGCTATGATACCACCCCCTTGCGTCACCTTCCCCAGGTGGTGGTAACCCCAACGGAAGTCCAGGATGTGGTAGAGGCGGTTCAGTTCGCCCGCCGGGTTAACATTCCCGTTGTCCCCCGGGGTGCGGGGACGGGGATGTCCGGGGGATCGGTGCCCATTCAAGGAGGGCTGGTGCTGAACTTCGAGCGGATGAATCGGATTCTGTCCATTGACATAGAAAAAAAAATGGGAATCTGTGAGCCGGGGGTGGTGACCGCCACCTTTCAAGACGAAGTGGAAAAATTAGGCCTGTTTTACCCCCCCGACCCCTCCAGCTACACTATTTCCACCTTAGGGGGGAACGTGGCCGAGAACGCTGGGGGCTTGAGGTGCTTCAAATACGGGGTGACCGCCAACTACGTGCTGGGGCTGGAATTTGTGAATGCAGAAGGAGAAATCGTTCCCACCGGCTATTTTGATAACTATAAGTCAGAGATCAACCTGACGGGAATACTGATAGGTTCTGAGGGAACCCTGGGAGCCATTACCAAGGTTGCCCTTCGACTTATCAAGAAACCGGAATATACCCGGACCATTCAAGCCCCCTTTTCCTCCATCGAGCGGGCCCTGGAATTGGTCAATGAAGTGATCGCCAAGGGGATCACCCCGGCTGTGATGGAATTTATGGATGAGGAGACCCTGTCTGCCGTTACCCAATATTTAAACTATGATTTTCCCCACGGGGTCGCTGCCGTGTTGCTCATCGAGGTGGATGGGCCGGAGGATCAGGCTAGCCAGGAAGGGGAAGAGATTGCTTCTTTATGTCGTATTCATAAGGCGATGGCCACGGAATATGCGGACCGGCCCGGGGAGCAGGAGCGACTGTGGAAGATCCGACGGGAGATTTCCCCCTCCCTGGCCCGGCTGGCACCCGACAAGATCAACGAGGATGTGTGCGTCCCCCGGGATCAGATGCTTTCTTTCTTGAAAGGGGTGAAGGGTATTGCCAGGGGCCATGGGCTTTTGATCCCCACCTTCGGACATGCCGGGGACGGAAACTTCCATGTGAACATCATGTATGACAGGAGGGATGAGGGGCAGAATACCGACGCCCAAATCGCCTTGGAAGAAATTTTTGATTTGACCCTTCAGCTGGGGGGAACCCTCTCCGGCGAACACGGTATCGGACTGGTCAAAAGGGACTACCTTAAGAAGCAGTACCGTGAGGTGGAACTGGACTTCATGCGGCAGGTGAAAAAGGCATTTGATCCGGAAGGGTTGTTTAATCCCGGGAAAATACTTTAAAAAATGCTTGATTTTTAACTTTTTTTTCGTTAAATTTTTAACAGGTTAAAATCGGGTCTTTGTTTTATTAATTTTTATTATATAAGAAAGGAGAAGGGTAGATGGCAAGTCTAAAAGAAAAGCTGGCCAGCCAGATACCGGCCCTGCGCCAGGATGTTCGCGGGTTGGTCAAGGAGCACGGCGCCAAGGTGATTTCTGAGGTGACGGTGACCCAGGCCTTTGGCGGTATGAGGGGGGTGAAGTCACTGATCTGTGACACTTCATTGGTTGAGCCTGAGAAAGGTCTCATCATCCGGGGTATTCCCATTGGGGAGCTGACAGACAGAATGCCTGAAGAGATTTTTTATCTCCTATGCACCGGTGAGCTTCCGTACAAAGCTACTCTGGAGGATCTACAGAAGGAGTTCAAGGATCGTTCCACCGTACCCGCTTACGTCTGGGATGTTCTTAGGGCGATGCCGGCAGACGCTCACCCGATGGTCATGTTGAGCACTGGCATTATGGCCATGGAGGGGGAATCGGTGTTCAGGAAGAAGTATACTGAGGGGATAAAGCGGGAGGAATACTGGGAATACATCCTGGAGGATTCCCTGCAGTTAATCGCTAAGCTTCCGGCTCTAGCTGCTGGGGTTTACCGGATCCGGTTTAATAAGGGCGATCTGATTCCCTCCGATCCCAGCCTCGACTGGGCAGGGGATTTTGCCCACATGTTGGGTATTCCTGACCCAACGGGTGAGTTCGCCAACCTGATGAGGCTCTATTTAACCCTCCACTGTGACCATGAGGGGGGGAACGTATCCGCCTTTACCTCACATGTGGTGGCCTCGGCCCTGTCCGATCCCTATTATGCTGTATCGGCCGGGCTCAACGGTCTCGCCGGCCCCCTCCACGGTCTGGCAAATCAGGAATGTCTGAAGTTCGTACTCGCCCTCAAGGATAAGTACAGCGGTGTTCCCGACGATGAAGCGTTGAAAAAGTTTACCTGGGATACCCTGAACAGCGGCCAGGTAATCCCGGGCTACGGCCACGCGGTCTTAAGGGTGACCGACCCCCGGTTTACCGCCTTTCATGCCTTCGGCCAGCGGGTATGCCCGGACGATGAGGTCTTCAAGATCGTGGCTCGCCTGTTCGCAGTGGTGCCCGACATTCTGAAAGAGCAGGGCAAGGCAAAGGACCCCTATCCCAACGTGGATGCCGGCTCTGGATCTCTGCTCTATCACTTCGGAATGACTGAGTTTCCTTATTACACCGTTCTGTTCGGGATTTCACGAGTCCTGGGGTTCTGCTCCCAGATGATTATTGAGCGGGCATTAGCCATTCCCATTACCAGGCCGAAATCGGTGGGGACGGACTGGGTTAAAAACTTCGTGGCGAAAAAGTAGCGTTGACATCTTGGAATCTCTAAGAAAGAGCTAAGAAGTCGTTGCAAAGCGGCCGTATTCAAAAAACAGCAGGGGGCGGAGGAGCAAAGGAGCAGGGGAGACTCATTTTATCCATCTGTTTTTAAATTCTTTTTCCCCTCTGCTCTTTAAAGTTTTGGATTTCTAAGAAAGAGCTACGGAGTTATCCGAGCATTCGGAGTTATGTTCTCCATAGTACGTTGCTTGGCAGGCGAGGAGAAAAAGCACCGGCGGTTAAGCATACCCCGCCGGTGTTTTTTTTGCCAAAGTTATGGAAAAACAAACTTATGAAAAATTTTTTTAAGATAATCAAAAAAATACTTGCATTTTAATTTAGAATTTATTATTGTGTAGTACCGATATGGAGATGAACTGTTGTAAAAAAACAATATATGGATTAAGAATTTTGGCTGGTATGTTTTTCATTAAGGTAGCAAATAACCACTATTGGAGAACATTAATATTATGATATTTAGCAGAAAATCTGGATAACATTT
>JADHWK010000077.1 GCA_016783505.1 Candidatus Zhuqueibacterota bacterium
CTTCTCAATTCGCAATAGTGGAAGTAGAAACTCACGCCAATCATCAATAGAACCGTTCACCCCGTTTATCTCAAGCCCTTCGGGATCGTAATATATTTCCAACTTCTCTTCACAACACCCACATTTCAAAAGATATCGCGGCATTTTCCTTCCCGAACCCTTTCTGTGGTAAACCCTGATCTGAGGATAACCATCTGGTCTTGTGTAATAAAAGCGATTGGATCTCTTCAATATATTCATTTAAAAAACCCCATTAATAAAATACAATGTTACCCCTCATCCTAACGAGTGAACTCACCTGTGTGAGACTTTTGACCACCTTAGGTCTTAAATACCAAATCACCTTTCCCCAACCCTCAAAACTTTGAAATCACACTGAACGCTTTTCAAGTCCGGTGCAGCGGGGGTTAGAATGCGCCATTTTATGACCAAATTTAGGTAACCCCATACCTAACTTTAATTTCCTTCATTTCTTCTAATAGTATAGCAAAAGTGCGTCTTTTAAAAATTTTGTCATTTTCATCCATCCCTACGATAGATGGTGTAAAAACTGTTAAAACTGGTACCCTATTTAGAGATTTATCCAATTTCCTCATTTCTTCCAAAGCTTTATTTGCCCTTTCTTGGTTATAGAAATATATGTTTTTTAGTTCAGTTTTAAAGTCATTTCTTAGAACAATTATTACATCAAAAATTGTATCAACTACCTTTGAAGCAAAATTTTTGACTTCATCACTCTTTGGGATATATCCTTGATGTATAACTTTATTTCTGAATTCAATTATTTTAGTGTCCGGTGTATATTGTATTCCTGTCTCAGAAAGATAGTACATACAGAAAGCACCCAACTGTCTTTCAGACTGTTTTTTCAAATACTTCCAAGCTTTATCAATTTTCTCAAGTTGTATACCTTTCTTATTTAATGCTGCGAAGATGAATAATTCATACAGTCTCTCTAAAGAACCCGCTATGCTTAAAACCGACTCAGAATGAAACCCTGCAAGGAATGCTAGAATACCTGATTCTAAAAGTATATCAAACCGATGTTTACTAAGGTATCCAATGGAAAGATGTCCACTATCACAGTGAAAAGAAGCAAAAAAATTGTCATCAATTTCAGCTATTACTTCTTGAACTAAATCAGATGAATATTTTCCAGTTTTTGGGATTAGACCTTCTTTTATCTTTTCATTGTAACATACTGGACAGGTTACCATAATTCTCATATTTAAGGTCAATAAATTATATCAGTTATAATTTTCTGGCATATTCTAACGTCTGAGCTCAGCCGCCCTTAGGGAGCGCAGCGGAGTAAGGGTCGGCTGCAGAGAGTTATTAGGCTTTATTATTCCATAGTTCCCATTCCCACTTAGCAATTGACTTCTTTCCTTTATGGCTACGAATTTTAGTTATTACGTCTTTGTATTCCTTTATTGTTTTTAAATCAGTCCACTTACGAGTATCTTTAATTTCTTTTAACACGATTCGGTCAATAGGACAATGTTTTGGCTTTTTTGCTTCATCTAAGCACCAAAGAAATTTAATGTATACATTTAATAGTTTTTGTGCAGTTCCAATTCTTAACTGGCCACCTTTTAATTTTTCTCTGTGCGTGTTAGATATTGTTTGTGACAATTGTTGTATCTTATTTATGTGACTACTTTCAGAAACAGAATTAGTATAATTCTTTGCGATTTTCTTTAATTCTTCTTTGATGCTCTTTTTTAGTTCGGTTCGGTCTTTTTTGCTTAGATCTTCCGCGTAAACTTTTCCCCTTTGGAACGCTGCTTGGATTGTTCTTCCTATTATGATTTTTTCAATAAATTCATTCATAATTTTTATACCTAATGGATTAGTTCAACTGTCCGCCGGCTGCCAGGTCAGATGCAGCGGCGGGCTGGATTTTGCTAATTAACTCCCTGTTTTATCCTTTCGTACATTTCCATTCCAGAATTCATGATAGCTATTTCTGGTTTTCATAACATATGGCTTCCGTTGGGCAACTAATTCCTCAAGAGTCATACCATCGAATTTGAGGCCTCTCTCCTCTGTTTTAACAAAATATTGATTATCTGCAACATTACAGAACATACAAGCAGTAACAATATAATCCGGATCGTCTCGTTTGGGATGCCCTTTTGGCAAAAGATGATCCCATGAAAGACTCAACCATGATGAGAATGATTCTGATCCATCTAGTCCGCAATAGATACATTTAAAGCCATCGCGTTTATGAATATAATAAGCATAACCACGTAATGCATCGTTAAACTTGGCCATATCTCATCTCCTACTTTATTAAACATAAATCTAACGATTTGCATAACCGGCGCGGCGAAGCCGAGTCCGAGTTGATGCCCTGGTTAGGTCACCTCATTTCTAACCATGATTTTCCTGACCACTTTAATTGTGCACCACAATTATTTGTACATGATGCTATTGTGGGGTTTTCTTGATTGTTGACTATAAAACCTAAATTACACCAATGACATTTTCTATAAATGGAAGGGATATAATCTGGGTTTTCTTTTAGTAGATTAAAACCTACTGGATGAGATGTTTCTGTGTCTTTAGTAATCCTTTGTATATTTTCGATCATAAATTTCTTCGATTCTTTAGATAAATTACCAGGTAACTTGACTATTAAATTATTAATTCTCCTAAGTTGCTCTAACAGCATATTAATAGAGTCCTTTTGGTCGTTTAGAGAACGATGATAATAATATTTAGTAATAGCCCAACCAGCTATACTACCGACAATTAAAGTAAGCAATGTAAGCATTATTTCCATAAAGATGATGTTCAAATAATCCCGTTAATTATAGCCTAACGGCCATATTTGAGCAGCCGCCAGAATTATACAAATTACTCCTGTTAGTTCGCCAAACTTTTATAAGACCACAAAATTCAAATATTTTACTAACTTGAGGCGGTCTGTCTCGAAATAATTGTTATACGCAACTTCTTGGATGCCTCGCGGTATATCTGCCATTACTTCTGCTTACTCCATAGCTCAATTGTTTGTATTAAAAATATGGTGAGTTACTTTCCAAGAACCCGCCTCTTTGCGAAGGATGTCTATGTACTTCCGATCCAACTTAATAGACTCACCTCCACTTTTTGGCATAATGGTCGCTATACCGCTGTACCTGTGGAAGGCCCAATCACCCAAAACTTGGATTTCATTCGACTGCCATGGGTTAAACTGGAATTTGTAGTTCTCAAAAAAGTCGGTTATGAAAGACTGGATCTTAGCCGTGCCCACAACCGCTGGTTGGCCAGAGTACATCATTACGGCTTCTTCTGATAAATGGTTCATATAACCTTCTACATCCCCTGACTCAGCTACCACGATAAGACCTATGAATACTGCCATTACGGCCTCTCGCTCGGCCTCTACATCGATAGAGCTTTTCTTAGAGACCTGACCACAGGCCATAATGATTATGAGGACCAACATCAAGCCCAACTGACTGGAAGCTTTCATTGGATTTTCCTCCATTTTATTGCGTATAACATGGTTTTATACCGCACCATGTTATGACACCACTCACTGCGGTATAACACTGCTCCTTACTGATGAACTTCTATTGAAAAAGCTTTTCTCGTCTCCGCCTAAAATCTCCGGCATTTGCAGGACAATATACTTGGATAATTTTTTGGATTGTTACATTCACAAAATAAAAATATCCAATGTAAATGTCAAGAGAAAAATAAAAATGTATGATAATATTTTATCATTCCTCAACATCTTAACCCCGCCGCCATCAGTTTATCCCCCTCATAAAGTTGGGAGAACCATCAAAAGAAATATGACCATTCTTTATCACAATCACCCTTTGGGCTAAACGGGCCACCATTTCCAGATCTTGTGATATCAACAGAATGGTCCTTTGATCGGTATGATATTTTCTCAAAATCCCCTCGATTTTCTTCGTCCCCCCCCAATCCAGTCCCACCGTTGGTTCATCCAGGATCAAAAGTTCAGGTTCCATCACCAGAATACTGGCCAGGGCCACCCGGCGCTGTTCCCCGTAGCTTAGGGTGAAACAGGACCGCCGGACAAAGGAAACAAAGTCCAGTCCCACCATTTCCAGAGCGCGACGGATTTTTAAGTCCAGTTCACGATCATTCAAGCCGAAGTTCCGGGGTCCGAAGGCCACCTCGTCGTAAACGGAACCGGCGAAGAACTGGCTCTCCGGGAACTGGAAAGCAAGACCGATCCGGCGGCGAACATCCAAGATGTCCGCTTCCTTCCCGGCAATATTGATCCCATCCACCTTAACCACACCTTTCTGGGGTGTTAAAAGCCCGTTGAAGAGTTTCACCAGGGTGGTTTTCCCCGCCCCGCTGCGGCCCACCAGCCCCACGAATTGTCCCCCCTCAATGGTCAGGCTGATCCCGTTCAGCACCGGATGCTCCCCTCCCCCAAAATCCGTATAAGCGAAATGAACGTCCTTAAGTTCTACTTTCATCTTACTGATTCTCTATAATAAACCCCAGGACAAAAGGGGAGCTAATCCTCCTGTTTCTCTATATTAATTAAAACCGGTTGAGTTTAACCCAAAATTCACTAGGGCGAAGGTGTCTCACCGAAGCCCCAAACTTTTATAACTCCACCGGCCTTCGGGCAAGAATGGCCTTCAAATGTTGAACATTTCCAATATTCGTTATCACATTTCACACTTCGCACTTCACATTTCGCACTTTCATCCAGAAGGTACCCCAATTCCCCACTCCTTTAGTTGGGTTGAATGGTTAAACACCTTGCTGGGTTGATCGTCATAGGCGATCTTTCCCCGATGGAGAATCAGGAGGCGATCGGCAATAAGGGCTTCATCAGGATAGGGGGTGATAAAAAGGATGGCCATTTTCCCCTTCATTGAGAGCATAAATTTTAAAAAATCGTCCCGGTCCTGGGGGTCTAATAAGGTAGTGGGTTCGTCAAAGATTAACCCCGTTGGTTCCATGACCAGAACAGAGGCTAGGGAGAGCCGGCGCTTTTCCCCCCCGGAGAGCTGGCTGGGGGAACGGTGACGATGGTCTAACAACTGATAAGCGGATAGATGTTGTTCCACCTTTTCCCGCAATTTCACTGGCTCCACGCCCCTATTTTCCAGCCCAAAGGCGATCTCCTGCTCTACTGTCGGGGCTACAAATTGATGGTCGGGGTTCTGAAAGACCAGCCCTAACGACCCTTCGGGTTCCCTGGAGGGATCCACTAGATTACCGTTAATAAAAATCCTGCCGGACAGCGGGGTTAACAGACCCTTCAGCAGCAAAGACAGGGTGGTTTTCCCTGACCCGTTGGCCCCCATCAGGGCCACCCATTCATCTCCCCCAATATTGAATGAAAGCCCATCCAGAACCCGAATTTTTATCCCGTCCGTTTTATATTCAAAAATGAGGTCGTGAACGGCAATCATATATCTATCTTTTATATTCTAACGTCTCGTCCCGAATATTCGGGATAAGAACTGACTTCAACGAAAATGGGGTGATGGAATAATGGAATAATGTATACAACATTCCATCACTCTATCTCACGTCTGCCATCTTAAACTTCCTATCTATGAATCTTCCCGAGTCAGTATGGGTAGATATATTTATATGAATTATTTTATAATTTTATTGACCCCATATGAAGGGATGATTACCACAAAGTTTATACTTCATCCTATTTACAAGTCCTCCATATTAAGGGGGGATTTAGGGGGGTGTTAAAACATACTGGATGCTATTAAAGCGTTATCCTTCCTTCTTTTTCCTCCCTCTCAATCCAATCCCCAATAACTGCTATCACACCTTCTATATTGTTCTTTATATCAGAATCATAAAACCTTAAGAATTCTATGTCTTGTTTTTCGATTTCCCTCTGTCGTATCTTATCCCCTTTGAACTTGTCTTTATGGCTGATGCCATCAATTTCAATCGCCAAACGGAGTCTGCTGCAATAGAAATCCCCCCATGTAATTCCCAATAGGTTTTTGCCGGGTGAATTTATAGCCTTCTATCTGTCCTCCTTTGATCTGCATCCAAAGTAGAACTTCATATAAAGTGCCTTTCCTACGCAATTTTCTTGAGAGTGCTTTGAGTTTTGGTTGTAATAAATTTTCTTTAACATGTCTTAAACACCCCTCTTTTATTCCCCCCTTCTTAGGGGGGACTACCCCCCCTTTGTTCCCCCCTTTATATGGGGGGATGACCACCTTACTTTTCTCCGTCCATGAATATGAAATCTTCAAATCTCATTAAGATGAAAGAACTTTTGGAACCTTCGAGTACAGTTATCGAATATTTGATTACCCCCTCCAAATCCGGGATGACCTTATCTATTTTCATGCCTTAGTGTCTTTGTGGCTGGACTATTATGGTTTTTCAATGTATTTGAATGTTCCGGATCAGAAAATCGCATACCCTCTGAGTAGCCCCCAGATTTTCCATTACCAACCGTTTAGCTTCCTCACCAGCGCGATGCAGTCGTTCCCTATCCGATAAAAAAGAACTGAATAATTGATAAAAATCCTCTTGCGTATGCACCATAAACCCGCCCCCACAGGCCATCAGCGTTTGCGCCTCCGGGGAAACGTGGATCCTGGGACCGAAAAGGACGGGTATGCCGTAGACAGCCGCCTCCAGAACGTTGTGCAACCCGGCACCAAACCCCCCCCCCACATAAGCGATTTCACCGAGCCGGTAGATCTCGGCAAGGATACCCATCCTGTCTATCAAAATAATCTTTTCATCGCCCAGAGCCTTCCCATCCAGCCATCGGCTGTAATGAATGAGTGACAGGTGATGGGAACGGCACAGGCTTTCGATTTCGGCGAGGATGGGGTCGGAGGGCTCATGGGGAACCAGGATAAGCAGCAGATGGTTCTCTTCAGCGGATAATCTCGCAAATGCGGGAAGAAGGCGACAATGACAGGGGGGCCAGGTGCTGCCAGCGACGATGACCCTTTTCCCTTTAAGCTCCCGGCCTAACTTTTCAATTTCATCCTTAGAACAAAGCGACCGTTCGGACACCCGGTCATACCGGGAATCCCCAAACACCTGAATATTGGTGCGTTCCCCCAGCACAGCCCTGAAGCGCCGGCCTTCTTCCTGGGTAGCTGGAAGAATAAAGTCAAAGCTGCCGAATATGCTTCGGGTGAAGCTTCGGATCATGGGATGAAACCAGGGGGATTTGGCGGGGAAGGCGGCGTTCAAAAGCACCGTCCACACCCCCCTTGCCCGGGCCTGCCAGAGGTGATTGGGCCAGACGTCATGCTTGGTAATGATCATCGCCGTGGGATTGACTATGTCTAAAAATCTTCTGGCATTCCTGATCGAATCAAACGGGAGATAGCAGACCACATCAGCCCCCTGATAATCCTGGATATTGGAAAAGACCGAGGGGGAGAAACAGGTGAGAGCAATATTGGGACGGGGTGATTTTTGACTCAAGAGATCTATAACCGGCTTCACTTGCTCGAACTCACCGGTAGAGGCACAATGAAACCAGAGAGTAGGTCGGGTCGGGTCTGTCCCTGACATATCTTCCCTAAGCCGGGGAAAAAGTCCCCTTCTTCCCCTAACTCCATTACGGATCTTTCCCACCAAGGGGCTCAATATCCAAAAGCCACAATAAAGTAAGGGGATGACTATCACATTATAAAATATTTTCCAGAGATTATCCATACCCACCTATGATCAGTACATCACAATCAGTCAAGACTATGTCGAATTGTCTGAATTTCAAAAAGTTCCCCGAAACTTCGGGGCCTAAATTTCAAAAAAATTATTTCAAAGGAGCTCCTTATTGTAAAAATTTCTGAGATTTTTGAACTTATGGCAATTTTAGAAATTTAACCCTTTCTATTATCATTTTGATCTACCAATGATATAATATCTCGAACTGCAGCCAACCCCTCCTCTGCGGAAATGTCCGCCATGCATCGAAAATGCCCCCGGGGACAGCGGGTTGATCCCAGATGGGAACAGGGCCGGCAGGGGAGATCTTTTTGGAGAACCACACTCCGGATGCGGAAGGGGAAGAAACCAAACTCCTCTACCGTGGGACCGAAAAGGGCCACCACCGGTTTCTTTAGGGCGGCGGCCATATGCATGATGCCGTTATCGTTGGTAACCAACAGGGTGCATTTTTCTACCAGGGCCCCGGTTTCCAAAAGATCTAATTTCCCGGATAGATTCATGGCACTATTCCCGATGGCAACGGCAATCCATTCACAAAGGCCCCGTTCTTTCTCATTTCCAAACAGGATCAGGTTGGCATGATAATCTTTAATCAACCTTTTTCCCAGCCAGGTAAATCTTTCTTTGGGCCAGCGCTTGGTGGGATGACCAGCCCCGGGGGCCATTCCAATCAAGGGATCACCCGGGTTTAAGCCACCCTTTATGAGCTCCACCTCCGCCCTTTCCCGGCTCTCCTGGGGGATGAAGAATTCTAACCCCAGACCGTCATCCTCGACCCCAAAAGCCCTCACCGCCCTGATGTAAATTAATGGTATGGAGGGGGAACTTCTGTAAAGGTTCAAACCAAAGGCCACCAATAGGAAGCGTCGCCACAACCCTTTGTGACTCTTGACTACCAGCCCGGCTCCGGAAAAATGCCGCAGGTAAACGGTGCGTAAATTTTTATGAATGTCCACCACCAGGTCATATTCCCTGTCCCTGATCGCCCGTTTTATCTCCTTTAGTCCATGCCAACCCGTTCGGGGTTCATAGGAATAGATATGATTGAGGCGAGGATTGTGACGTATTAATGGCTCAAACTGGTTTTTCACCACGAAATCTATTTCGGCACCGGAAAACCTTTGCCTGAGCACCCTCAACAGGGGGCTAGTCAATAAAATGTCCCCTATGGAACTTAAGCGAAGAATCAGAATTTTTTTGGGTGCTGTTACCATAATAAATAT
>JADHWK010000078.1 GCA_016783505.1 Candidatus Zhuqueibacterota bacterium
GTGATCTTCGGAGAGGCGCTGGCCAAATTCGTCCCCGAATTTTATCTTAAAAAGGCGGTGGCTTTGATTTTCATCGGCGTCGGGATCATTATTTTTCTGGGGAAATATTGATCAATACCAGAGAACAGCCTAAGCTGACAGGAATAACGGTAAAAAGGGATAAATGATTTAGGAGTTACCGCTTCAGCGGTTTATATAAACCCGTCCATACGGATCCGTCTGGATAAACGGGTAACTCCGAAGGGTCTAAAAGGAGAAAACTAATGGAGGAGAAGTTTCCCAAAAAGAGGTTGTACAAATCCCGAAAGGACCGTATCATTGATGGGGTGTGCGGCGGGGTGGCCGAGTATTTCGGTGTTGATACTACCTTAGTCAGGGTATTATGGGCCCTGTCCGTCTTTTTCGGCGGCGCTGGAGTAGTGGCTTATTTAGTAGCTATGATCATTGTCCCCACGAATCCGGAAGATACGGCAGATGAAAAACCTCCCAGAACAAAACAGGACCACCGTATGTTGTGGGGCATTATATTGATCGTCATAGGCTTGTGGTTTTTAGCTCAGAACCTCCATATCTTTCCCTTCTTCATTATTCCCTGGGGCATCCTATGGCCGGTCGCTATCGTCATCTTCGGCATTTTCCTCATTCTTTATGGTGTTTCCCGGCGGCGGGAGCCTGTTCATAAAGACATCGAATCGGGGATTCCCAGACGCCGATTTTTCCGTTCCGCCGATGATCGGATGATCTTCGGGGTGTGCGGGGGTCTGGCTAAAACCTTCAACGTGGACCCCACTCTGGTGAGGCTGGCCTGGGTCATCGGAACGCTGGTCTCGGTGGGGATCGGGGTACTGGCCTATCTGATCATGGGGCTGGTGGTGCCGGTGGAAGCCGAAAGAACCAATCATGAATGATGCGTTTCCTGGGTTGGTGTGGATAAGCATAGTTGATTTGCTGTTGCATAATAAAGGATAAATTCCATCCCGAAGTTTCGGGACCAAGCAACAAATTCCCCTGGCCGGGCAGGCAAACAATATTAAATGACCAATCCCGAAGCTTCGGGACAAATCCAAAACAGTTCGTTTTAGAAGAAAATAATTTCGATTCGCTGAGCGATGCAGAGATTCTGTTGAGAAATTACACAAAACTATTGCAAATATTGAGTTATGGAAAACAGCTGATGTGATCATCAGAGAATTAGTTAGGAAGATAGGTTTTGTTCCTTCACCCATCCAACTGAATCTGTTGACAAGGGTGAATAGGTTTGGAATTTTGATATTGGTCCCGAAGTTTCGGGATGTTTGGAATTTGTTCCCGAGTCTTCGGGATGGGATTTTTAATAACATGGAAGGGCATTTTTATATTGATTTTTCTGTCTGCCCACTATAATCCGTGAAGAACAAAAATGATAAAGTCCCTAATATGATCAATAAAATAAAAATTCTCCCGGAACACATCGTCAACAAGATCGCCGCCGGCGAGGTGGTGGAAAGACCGGCCTCAGTGATCAAAGAGTTGGTGGAAAACGCCCTGGATGCGGGGGCCAAGAGGATAGAAATTATCATCGGGGAGGGAGGGAAAGATAACATCCAGGTGGTGGACGACGGCGCGGGGATGACAGAAACAGATCTTTTACTCGCCTTTGAAAGACACGCTACCTCAAAGATCACCTCCATGGAAGATCTACAAAGGATTGATTCTTTAGGTTTTAGGGGGGAGGCATTGGCCTCCATCGCCGCCGTGTCCCGGATTGAAGTAACCTCTGCGGCTGGTTCCGGCGGTGAGGGCACCCGGGTGAAGATCGAGGGGGGGATCGTCAGGTCGGTGGGAAAGACCGGCCGAACCCAGGGGACTACGGTTGTGGTGAAAAACCTGTTCTACAACGTTCCCGCCCGGCGAAAATTCTTAAGGTCCACCACCAGCGAGTTCCGGCATATCTACCGTATGGTGAAAAAATTTGCATTAGCCTTTCCCCGGGTTTCCTTCCGCCTCATTCATAACGATGGGGAAACCATGAGGCTGGAAAAGGGGGACCTTAAGACCCGGATGAGGGATCTTTTCGGTCCCCGGGAATGGGATAGGCTGATCGGCTTTGAGGAGCGCTCGGGCGCGGTTGGACTTCGAGGGTATCTGGGAAAATTAGATCTGCTGCGAAAGTCCCGGGGAGAACAATATCTCTTCTTGAACAACCGGCCAATTATTGACCGAAGGTTGAACCACGCCGTGTTTTCCGCCTACGGCCGCGCCTTGGACCCAGGTTGCTTTCCCTTCTTCGTCCTGTTTCTCAAAATCCCCCCGGATCAGGTGGATGTGAACATCCATCCCACCAAGCGGGAGGTCAAATTCCGGGATGAGTATGGGATTTATCAACTGGTGCGCTCTGCCGCCAAAAAGGCCCTGGCCTCCGATGAATCCTTGTTTTCGTCCTTGGAAGCCAAGGTAGAACAACCACGCCCAATCCCCGGGATGGGGCCCCAACCTGTTACCCCCATTATGGCTTTTCCGGGGGTGCCGGAGGGGGAAGAGGTTAATAAAGGAACTGGAGGACCGTCGGGGGAAGAAAAAAGGGGAGAAGTAGGGACGGTTTCCATCTGGCAGTTGCACCAGAGGTATATTGTCTCCCAGATCAAGAGCGGACTGGCCATCATTGACCAGCACGCCGCCCACGAACGCATCTTATTCGAACGGGCCATGCGCAGTTTTCATCGGGAGAGGCTTCCCTCACAGCAGTTGCTGTTTCCCCAGCAGGTGGAACTGTCCGCCGAAGATCTCTTGGTGTTAAAGGAGATCGGGGATTATCTGGAGAAAGTGGGTTTTGTGATCCGGGAGTTCGGCCCCCGGACGGTGGCCATTGAGGCGGTGCCGGCCATCCTGAAGGCGGTGGATGGGGCCCGGGTCCTCAAGGATGTCCTGGACGAATATCGGGAGAACAAACTGGAGCATATGGAGAAGCTGGAGAACATCGCCCATTCCTTCGCCTGCCATGCTGCCATCCGGGCCGGGGATAAACTGAACCCGGAGGAGATGCAGGCTTTGGTGGACCAGCTTTTTGCCTGCCAGTTTCCCTTCACCTGCCCCCACGGCCGCCCCACGGTCATAAATCTGTCCTTAAACGAATTGGATAAACGGTTTAAGAGGACTTGAGTCCCAAACTTGATAGTTGGAAGAATGGAAGGATGGAAGAATTGATGGGTGGATGAATGGATAATTGGATAGATGGATTGATAACTAACCCGACTTGGGCCCAACAGGGGCTCGGGGCGGCAGTATCTTCCTTTTCTTAAATTTATCTGACTGGTTGGAGTATTTTGTTGAAAGGGTAAATGTAAGTATCGAGGCCGTTAAAGTAGAGAGTAATAAAACTTAGCAGCGAAAGATTGAGAAAGGTAAAAATGAGGACAGATTGCTTTATTTGAGAGACAAATGCAGATAGTGGAACATATCAATTTGAACGGTAAAATCACCAATAAAGATATAAGAAATATGTTCAAAATATCTCCACAAACATCACATTAAGAATTTAAAAGTTGATGAAACTCGAAGTTGTTAAACCTATCGGTAAAGGTAGAGGGCTTTATTATGACCTATCATAAGGTTGATGATTTGGTTGATGATTTGGTTGATGATTCAATAAAAATGATAATTTTATTTTCGCACAAATATTAACACGTGGGTTCGGAATTAGGTTCGGGGTCAGGATCGGGATTAAACTTGTTGGTAAAAATAGATGGCTTTATTATGACCTTGTATAATGTTGATGATTTCATATATTCTAATATTCCCTTTCCGCCCGATCTGGACTTTATTATTTCTAGCAAATTAATAAATGGAAAAAAGACCGAAGGTTCTGGTTATCGTAGGACCGACCGGGGTGGGTAAGACCGAAGTCTCCATTCGGGTGGCCGAAAGGGTGGGGGGAGAGATCGTCTCCGCCGATTCCCGTCAGCTCTACCGATTAATGAACATCGGCACCGCCAAGCCTTCCCCGGACGAGCTCAAGAGAGTTCCCCATCATTTCATTGACTTTTTAAATCCCGGTGAGCCCTTCAGTGCCGGGGAGTTCGGCCGGCTGGGACGGGAAAAAATTGCAGACATTCTGGGACGGGGAAAAACCCCGGTGGTGGTCGGGGGATCCGGGCTCTATATCCGGGCGCTGATTGACGGCCTGGGGGAAAATCTGCCCTCTGACCGGCAAATCCGGCGCCGGATAGACCGGCGGATTGACAGGGAAGGTTTGAGGAAGGTGTATGATTCCCTGGTTAAGGTAGATCCCGAATACGCCACCCTCATCAGTCCCCACGACCGTAAGCGCATTCAACGGGCCTTAGAGGTCTACGAGATTACCGGGAAACCCTTCAGCCAACATCACCACGAACCTTCCCCCGCGGTTTTCTTTCAACCCCTGTTTTTTGGCCTCACCATGGACCGGGAGGGATTATACCTTCGCATTAACCAGCGGGTGGAACAGATGATTGAAGGGGGGCTGGTTGACGAGGTTAAAAGGTTAATCCGGCTCGGGTATGGGCCCGGGCTCAACGCCCTGCAAACGGTAGGCTATCAGGAAGTTTTTGATTATCTGGAAGAAAAACTTACCTTCTTTTCCATGCTGGACGAGATCAAAAAGAATTCCAGGCGCTACGCCAAGCGTCAGCTTACCTGGTTTAGGGCCGACCCCAGAATCCAGTGGCTGGCCGTGGATAGAATGAATTCGGTTGAGATTATCGTTGACGTCATCGTAGAGAAATTTAACCGAATACAATGATAAGAATTTGAAAAAATTCCTTGACTTTAAAAAATAAAATTAATATATTAACCTAACAACCTGAAACTGGGTCTGGATATGGTAAATATTAGTCAAGATACACTAAATTAAGGAGGAGGAGGAAATGGTCTCGTTACACTTTAATTTCAAGGACATCTTTCGGTCGGCCAGACTGGCATTCAGCCTGCAGCGGGTCTGGATCCAGTTCGTGGGGCTGCTGGTGGGCTATGTCATCTACTGGGTGTTGACCTACGTCAGTTACTTAGTCACCGGGCTGGAATTCTTGACCATGTGGGATCGGTACGGACTGCTGCCCTGTCTGTTCGGGATCGAGGCCCCCTGGTATAGCTGGATTATCTACATCGTGGGATTGGTCCTATTGGTGGTCGCCTATCTGTTTTCCAGTGCGGCGGTGGCTCGGGCGACCTATCTGGAGCTGAAGGGGGAAACATTTTTTACCTGGAAAGAAGCCTATCAGGTGGCCTTCAAGAACTGGAAGGCGATCATCTTTTCGCCGGTGACCATCTTAGGGATCATCCTGTTTTTGTTCGTCAGCGGCGTCATCGTGGGCCTTTTGGGCCAGATCCCCTATGTGGGAGAGCTGGGCATCGGGTTTTTCTCCTTCTTCTGGATGATCGCTTGCTTTTTCATCTTTTTCCTGCTGTTGATCCTGGGCGTTTCCCTGCTCTTGGTGCCCGCTATCGTGGCCACCACCAAGGAGGACGTGTTTGAAGCCGTTTCCGAATCCTTTTCCACGGCCACCGCCCAGCCCTGGCGGCTGGTGCTCTACGAGGTTCTCCAGGGGTTGGTCACCGGGGTCGGGTTTCTCATCCTGGCATTTGCGGTGAAAAAAGGTTTTTTCATCCTGCGCTGGATCTTGGACCTCGCCATGGGGGATAAGTTTTATGAGTTAATCAACAATAGCCTCTACTTTTTCCAGAAGGCGTTTGTTGGGGTAGAGCGCGTCTGCAGTACTGCCTGCGTGGAGAAATATGGCCCATACGTCACCTGGGTAAAGGATTATTACGGCTATGATCTCCCCGTAGTCATGAACATTTCTGCCTATCTTTTCACCATTTGGCTGGTGATTATAGCCGGACTGGTGGTCTCCTATGGTGTCTCCACCTTAAGCGCCGGGCAGGCATTAATCTACATTGTCCTCAAGAAAAAGAAGGATGACGAAAACCTGCTGGAGCGCAAAGAGGAGGAGGAAGAAGAGGAAGAGGAGAAGATAGAGGAAGAAGAAGAGAAGGAAGAAAAAGCCGAGAAGGAGAAGGAAGAGGGTGAGGAGGAATCCAAACCTGAGGAAGGGGAGGAGAAGAAAGAAGAATAATATCTAATTACAACATAGAAAAAATATGGGAAAGCCCCATTGGAAACGGTGGGGCTTTTTTTAATGCCCGTGATTATGGAGGAGCTTTTGGGGTTGTATCAGAACTATCGTATCGGTCAGGTCAGTCAGGCGCCCGGGCCTGTGGCACAACTCTGAAATCGCTGTTTCCCCCTTTGCGTGATAATAAATTATCACGCCATCTCAAAGAAAGTCCATTAAAATGGACTAATAACAGTATGTTTCAACATACTTTCTTAGAGTTAGCATAGGAATTTATTCCTATGCGATAGTTCTGCAACAGGCCCGCCCGACTGATTAGAATAGATTCCTATATTGTCTTTAAAGCGGACCACTGTAGAAAAACACATTTTAAGTACCCAAAATTACAATTCACATCTCTTCATCATTTTATGAAAATTCGTACGGTTTATGCCAGCATGTACAGCCGCTCTGGAAACATTCCCATTAAACCTTTTCAGTAAATTTGTGAGGAAAAGTTTCTCAATTGCTCTACTGGCTTTGTCCGCAGCCTCTTTTCGCAGCATATCCATCTCGCTCAAGGTTTCAGGAATTTTATTAATACTGATAGGTGTACCTTCTGCAATTTCAATTAATTTTGGCTCTAAATGTGTGGGTTGAACCACTTCTTCTTTGCTAAGAATCACAGCTCTAGTTATGTAATTACGTAATTCTCGAACATTTCCTGGCCAATCATAATTCATAAAGATTTCAATTGCCTCAGGAGAAAACTTTTTAACTGGGATCTTAATTTCTGTACATACTATCTGCAAAAAATGGTCAATTAGTAAGGGAATATCTTCTTTTCTTTCACGCAGGGGAGGAACTCTAATAGGCAAAACGTCGAGTCTATAAAATAAATCCTCACGAAATAGCCCTTTTCTCATCCGATCTTCTAAATCTCTATTAGTAGCAGCAATTATTTTAGCATCTGTTTTTATGGTCGTATTTCCACCCACACGTTCAAACTCTTTTTCTTGTAGTACTCTTAGCAACTTTACTTGTGCGTTTAGATCAAGTTCGGAAATCTCGTCGAAGAAAATGATACCTTCAGATGCAATTTCAAACTTACCGATTTTTCTTTTGTTCGCACCGGTAAAAGCTCCCTTTTCATGACCGAAAAGTTCGCTTTCTAAAAGTTCTTTTGGAATTGCAGCGCAGTTTACAGGAACGAACGATTTATTTTTTCTATCGCTTTTGAGGTGAATTTGTCTGGCTACCAATTCTTTACCAACGCCGCTTTCACCCGTAATTATCACTGTATTAAGACTCTGCGCACAAAGCGCTATTTTCTCACAAAGATTTCTAATTGCCGGTCCATCACCAACAATCGTGTGAAATGATTCCCTGATCTCTTGCTGAAGTGACTGTGTCTGGAATTTAATTGACCGCTGTTTGAGTGATTTTTCTATAATGACTTTCAATTCCTCAATATTTGGCGTTTTGGGAATGTAGTCAAATGCACCGAATCGCATCGCTTCAACAGCTGTATCGATAGAGCCATAATCGGTAATTATAATAACCGGTAGATTATCGTCTTCTTGGCGGATTCTGGAAAGTACATCAAGCCCATTCATATCCTCTCCCAGCATCAGATCGAGTAAAACCACATCGGGATTCTTCTCAATCGCATATCTTATACCTTCCCTGCCGTTCAATGCAGAAATACAGTTGAAATCTTTTTCTAACAGAAGAGTGAAATCGTTTATAAACTCCTTGTCGTCATCAATAATCAGCAATAAAGGCTTCATTTTTTCTCTCCTGCATTTAGGTCAATGGTGAAAGTTGTGCCTATACCCAATTGGCTCTCCTTGATATATAAACGGCCTCCGTATTTCTTTAATATCTCCCATGCCTGGAAGAGCCCAGTACCTGTGCCGCCGTGTTCGGAATATCCGCTTTCAAAGACTTTTTCCCACCTTTCTTGAGCAATCCCGCAGCCATTATCTTTGATGTCAATGTGAATTTTAGGAGCAGATCTATAGACCGATATTTCTATCAACCTCTTGCTTTTATTGCTCAGGGCTCGTACCGAATTCCGCAAGCAGTTATCTAAAATATCCGCCAATTCATGATTTGTGATAAGAACCTGTGCATTTTCAATGTCAATCTTTACCCGGCGAATTTCAATCTTATTCTCACGAAACAGTTCCTCTAATGCATTCGTTGTATTAGCAATAACGTTGATAGCGTCTGTTGAATATATTCCGTAAATAGTATTTTTTATTTCAGTCAA
>JADHWK010000024.1 GCA_016783505.1 Candidatus Zhuqueibacterota bacterium
TGAATCGCCGAGCAAAGGTTTCCTTTTTATCGTATTCCCTGAGGTCCCGGATCTTTTCCAGATAATCTTCCCGGGTGGAAATAACCATGCCCCCTTCCCCGGTGGTCATTAGCTTGGTGGCGTAAAACGAAAACACCGCTATCTCACCCAGGCTGCCCACAGGCTGGCCGTCTACATTCACGCCAAAGGTTTGGGCACAATCTTCGATGACCGGCAGGCCCAGTTTTTTAATTCTTTCCATAGCCACTGGAAGGCCGAACATGTGGGGTACGATGATAGCCCGGGACCGGCGAGAAATCCTTCGTTCTAAATCACGGATGTCAATATTAAAGCTTTTTCCGTCCACCTCCACCAATCGGGGCACCCCCCCCACCCCCCGAATCGCATGAAGCAGGGCGACGCAGGTAAAGCTGGGAAGCAGCACCTCATCCCCTTCCCCTACTCCCAGCGCCAGCAAGCTGAGATGAAGGGCAGCGGTTCCCGATGAGGTGGCCACCCCTCCCCGGCACCCCACATGATGGGCCAGCTTTTCCTCAAACTCGGCGACAACCTGGCCCTGGGCGATCTGGCCCCCGGCGATCACCTTAGACACAGCCTCAATCTCCTCTGAGCCCAGGGTGGGTTGGGAATGGGGAATTATCCTTCTCAATTTTCCAACGACAATTTTAAATAAGGACGCATCACACCTCCCTCGAAGCGCATGCAAAAAGGAGAGAAGGATCAGATATTTATAAAGAGCCTCAGGGACTGAAAGGCCTCGGCGAATTTTACGCGGGCCTGCACCCCCCGAAAATTGGCCGAGGATCTGGCCACCTCAACGATAGACAACCCCTCGATGTTGGTCTTCAAAACCTGGGAGTTGTGGGCCTGTAGACTTTTTATCTTATCCTCAAGGCATTCGCTTATGTCCACATAGACGTTAGGGCTAAAATTCTGGGTAGTTGGGGTCTCGTAGAAAAGCACGTTTCGGGTGTAACGACTGGCGGTGACGGTAATCTGGGCCAGATTCCGATGATCCTGATGGGTGTCATCGGTGAAATTCACGAAGATAAAATCCGGCGACACCCTTTTCAACACCTCCTCGACCCTGGAAATGGTGGGAACATCCACGCTGATTTCCGTATCCCGATAGCCCCCCCAGTAGAGTTCCTCGGCGCCGAGAATCCCCTTGGAAACAGCTTGTTCTTGACGCCTCACTTCATCTTCCCCCCCGAGACCACCTGATGTCATCACCAGCAGATAAACCCGATGACCGGCACGGCTGTATTTGATCAGCGTCCCCGCACAACCGATTTCAATATCGTCCGGATGGGCCCCGATGGCCAGAATGCTCATCTTATCCTGGGGAAGATTCATCGGTTGCCCCCCCGAATGATGGCTAAGCTTTCATCCCCCTGGTTAAACAAGAGATCAACCACTGATAGGTTGGCCTCGAAGCCCCCAAACAGTTGTGAATAGACCGGGGGGCAATAATCTTGAAAATAGACCCGAACCCCAGCTTGCTTAAATTTCTTCAAATCCATATATTCCTTCCCCCCCGCCCCGGCCAGATATTCATCCGCCCCCATCTGCCGACAGAGGTCAATCAGCCTATCATTCGGATCATCCCTCACCGTTTTTAGCCCCGATGCGATCCTGATTTTAGTCTTTATCCCCAGGGTTCCCGCCAATTCCTTGATGATGAAAACGTTTAATTTTACCAAACGCTCCCATCTTTGGGCAAAGACCCGTTGGAAAAAGGGGAAATATTCATTGAAAGAGCGGGATTTTCCATAGTTGCTCCTTAAAGCCTGGAGATGCTTTTTGGACCAAACCCCGGGGCTGATGCCGACCTCATGGATGCGCTGGGGAAACCGGTAGCTAACGGGCACCGTAAGCCACTGCCAGCCCTGGACGGTCTTGATGCGGTTTCGGTTTATCCAGTCGTTTTTTCGATACTGAACGGTGTCCAGAAGCACAAAAGTGTCGGCCCGGTCTAGCTTATCGAAAAAACCCAACCACGGCAAATAATTAGGCTGGTGGGCAGCAAACAACAAGGCTAAACCTTGGGTTGAATTTTATAAAAAAAGTTCTTGACTTTTTTGTTTTTTTATTTTATATTGACAATAGACAATTTAAGAAAAAAAAAATTAAAATAAAAGAAAAAAATTCAATTAATCAAATCTTAATTAAAAAAGGAGGGTGAAAGATGAAGACGATCTCCTGGATTGCTATTGTGGCAGCCGCGATCAGTTTCATTCTAGGTTTCATTGCCGTTTTCGCCGGGGATATTGTCGTGAGACCTGGGGCCTATTTGAATTTCACCAACACCTGCCTTCTGGTAGCCGTCGTATTCTTGGTTATGGAGATTGCCGGGGCTAAGAAGGAATAAAGTCCACTTGGTTTTATTTCTAGCTTCGGCCATTTTACCTTTAAAAACCCAGATTTATTCTGGGTTTTTTTATTTCACTGTGGAATCATCCGCTTATCAAAGTTTTTTTAAGAAGAACCTGCTGGTAAACTTTTATCGTTTCGTCCACCGTTTTTTCTATACTAAACCCTTGGGCCCATTGCTTACCCCTCTTTTGGAGCTGACGATAAAAATCAACGTCATGAAGCAGCCTGGCAATGGCTTCAGCTATGGCTCCAGGGTTTTGGGGGGGAACTAAAAATCCCGTTTCACCATCTTGCACGACATCCATTACACCCCCCACCCTGGTGGCGATCACCGGAACCCCGGCGGCCATGGCTTCAATCAATACCCGGCCCATACCCTCGTTTAAAGAAGAAAGGACAAACAGGTCAAGTGAGTGCATAATATCGGGGATATCGTTCCGCTGACCGACAAAAACCAACCGCTTATCCTTCATCAAGGGAGTCCCCTGCTTTTCCAATTCAGGCTTCAAAGGACCCGCCCCGACAATCAGAAATTTAACTTCAGGATTTTTCTGCCCCAATATTCGTGCTGCCTCGATAAAATACCCACACCCTTTTACCGGAACTAACCGACCAACCCATCCCACCACCTTGTTCTGGGGGGAAAACCCGAATTGATGTCTTAGTTCCCGGGGGGTTCTGGTAGGTCGGACAAACTTTTCCAGATCAATGCCGCAGTGGATGGGCACCAGTTGAACCGCTTTCCCGATGCGAAACCGAAGATGGTCCTCTTTTTCCTGTCCGGTCAGGGTGATAATGCGGTCGGTGAACCGGGCGGTTATCCTCTCGGCGAGGATGAAAAACCAGGTAGTCACTGGGCCGAAATAGCCGTAGAAAATATGTCCGTGGGGGGTGTGGACGATACCCGGAACCCGGCAGGCCCGGGCGGCCCAGCGGCCTAAAATACCCGCCTTTGAGGTATTGGTATGTACGATATGGGGGACTTCTGTTTTAATGATATGAAATAATCTGAGATAAGCTAAAAAATCAATCAGGGGATTACCCCCCCTTTTCAGGGATTTTATCCCTAAAATAGGTATTCCGGTCCCACGGGAATATTCCTGCAAATTACCCTCCGGGTTGTCGGTGGGTCCGGTGACGATTTTTATTTCAAAACCCTTCTTTCTTAATCCTGCTGCTAATTGAAGGGTGACCTCAGCAGATCCCCCTTTTTCAAGGCGAGTGATGATTTGAAGAATTTTCATTATGGATTCGGAAAATCGCGTTAGTAGAAATTGCTTGTTTTGAGAATCAATTAAAAATTTTTTGATATTTACCGATTATGTTTCGGAATTTCTAAGAACAAAAAACGGTTAAAACCGTTATATTTTTGGTTCTTTATTTCTTTTCCCTACCCTACTATCTTAAACCGTTTTAGCGGTTTTTTACAGCTTAGGTTGACGCCTATGTGAAGGTTCGGGATGGGGGCTTCATCCTTAAAGTGCGCCGGTAGTCCAATCTGACAGAACACGCCTCCGGCGAAGGCGTAGGTTGTGGGTTCGAATCCCACCGGGGCCCCTTAATACCGATAAAGTTCCGTGCAGCGGCTGCAGACGGGAAAGGTTTTCCTTTCTTTCACCACTCGTCGGAAGTCCCGATAGGCATCGCTGTTCCAAATTTCCTTAAAACCCGTCTCCTTTAAATTACCACCGGAAAAATTGATGGAATGAAAGGGACGCACCGAGCCGTCGGGGAAGATATAGGCCACCATCCAGGGTGAGAGACAACGGTTCCGATAGCTCACTGGCTCGAATTCTAAATTCGAATAATAGCGTTTCACTTCATTGTCTGAAAAGTTAGGATAAAATGAGATGTCCACCGATGATGACCTTTTTTTAATTTCATGTATTTTTTCAATCAGGTAATCCACATCAATACGGGGAGAGGCCGCCCGAATAAAACCGGCCCAGTCGAAACAGGAGCGGCCAAAACGGGGCCGGAAAAAATCCTCATGACGGTCGAATATCTCCTGTGAGATAAAAATTAAATGGTGAAAGGTGATTGATTTCGCCCTTAAATCCTCGGCGATGTCAATCATTTCTTCCAGATGATGATAGCAGTCTTCGAAAATGGTCCCGGCAAGGTTAAGCTGGGGCTTTTTCCTGTTTCGCTTTTCCTTAAGTTCGTTGATCTTTTTAAGTCCAATCACCGCCCGGTCGAAAGTGCCCATGGTCCCCCGGATGCGGTCGTGGATTTCCCGGGGACCGTCTAAGGAAAAGATGATCTCATCCACCCCCAGGTCGACGATGAGCCCGGCGTTTCTTTCAAGCAATGTACCGTTGGTTATGATGTTGCAGCGCATCCCTTTTTCTTTGGCCCGCTGGACGATCCTATCCCAGCCCTTATACAGGAGAGGCTCGCCTCCGAACAGGGTGATATTGGGCTTGAAGGAACTTACTTCATCAATCAGTCTTAAAAAGACATCCGGGGTCAATTCTTGGCGCAACATTTCCGGGGTATAAAATTTGGCCGACCCCACCTCTCCCCATTGCCCGCACATAGTGCAGCGGAGGTTGCAACGATAGGTTAAAAAAAGGGAGATCGTCTCCGGGTAAGCGCTTTTCCCATCCCACAAATAATAGCTTAAATAGGATTTCAGGCGTCTCCAGAAATTCCTGATAGCATAATCAGGCTGGGACAGGGCCTTCTTAAACTCCCGGATGAAATTTCTGCGGGGAATCATAATTGAGTTCTATACTATTGTATTTTCGATTAAACTGTTCAAAGTCCCCCTTTTCTAAAGGGGGATTTTTCTTGTTGAATGGAAGCATTTCTATAAATCCCCACCTACCCTTCCTTAAAAAAAAGGGGGGGGTACTATTGTAAGATCGACAATTTTAATAACTTAATAAATTAATTATTTAATAACTTAATTACTTAATAACTTAATTACTTAATTACTAAAAAAATACAGGAATATTTCGGATCGAAAAAGTTGATAGGCTATTCGGTACCCACTATATGTTCCGATTTAGTTCATCTTCGGAAAATGTTGGTCAAAAACTTGAACGACCTTCTCCAGATCATCCCGCCGCATGATGGGATGGGTGGGTATAAGCAACAGGTGCCTGGAAAGATAGGTAGCATTGGGAAATGGGTCTTCGGTCAGGTCATATCCCAGGTCGTAGACTTCATGGATGGGATAGGGATAAAGAACGGTAGCTTCAACCCCAGATGCTACGATCTCATTCAAAATGAGATCTCTTTTTTGTTCATCCTCGATAATTATAGGAAATTGATTGAATGCAGGTTTAGATCGGGGTAAAATTTTGGGTAGAACAAGACCCTTCCTTCCAGCAAGATGACGGTATAAAAAAAGGCCGTTTGAAGTTCTAACTTTAAATATTTGCTCAGCCCGCTGAAAGATCGCCAGCCCCAAGGCGGCTTGCAGTCCGGTATACTGATGGGCGGCAAAATCGGGGTGCAATGCCGTGTACTTAAAACCCGATATGACCGGCTTAAAAAGAGTATAAAACCAGGGACGGACAGCCAGGGCCAGTCCTATGACCTTTGCCGCTATCCCCAGCTTTGAAAGACCATTTGGGGCATCCAGTTTCTCCCTTTCCTCCTCGATCGCCAGAGCCAGCTCTGGATCGTCGGTGCAGATCAGCCCCCCGGAAAGAGTGGATAAGTTCTTGCCCCGATTAAAGCTGTAAAACCCCACATTCCCAAGAGTACCCGTCAGTTGACCGTTTAAAACAGCCCCCATGGAAGAAGCGGCATCATCAACCACAAAGGCCCCCTCATTTTTTGAAACATCCACCAACTCGTCCATGGCACAAGGCATGCCGAACATATGAACGGGTAAAAGACAGAGGGTCTCCCAGCTAAGCAATAGACCCGTTTTTTCTACATCCAGATTGAACGTTTCTAAGGAAACATCCACCAGTCTGGGCTTTAATCCGGTTGCATTAATGGGCAAGATAAGGGAAGGGGCGGTATACGCTGGCAAGAGCACATCCCCCCGATTGGAAAAACGCTTAAGGGCCTTGAGGATGACATAAAAGGCCGTCGTCCCCGAATTGACCAAAAAGCAATATCTTTGACCCAAATATTCCTGAAAGAAGGTTTCAAATTTTTGCACGGCCCGGGAGCCGTCCAAAACAGCCAAAAAGGCCTGTACTAAATCTTGAAATAGAATAGGTGTTCCGGCAGATGGAATGATCCATCCCATAGTTCATATCCAGCAAATTCTACAAACTGACTGGGGAAATACAGGACAAGAAGTCTGTCCGGTTGGGCCGGTTATCCCTACGGGCTGTATGCCAATCTTCCAACCTTCCATTCTTCCATCCTTCCATAACACCCTCCAGAGCGGGCCTTTAGGATTGTCCTCCACTGGGTGGGCAGACCTACGGATCGGACCCCGCTCTTCCCGCTTCGACTAGATAAGCCAAGGCCAACAACTTATGGGGTTTTCCAACCGGTACGATGCGTAATATTCTAAAACCGAATTTTTCTAAAATGGCTTTAATCTCCTTAATAAAGTAAGCCCTGGTGGGAAAATTTCCCCATAGGGAATGCCAGAGGTATTTCAGCCGTATTCCGGGATTGTGTTTATTTCTGAAATCAAAAATTATTTTACCATTATCAGTACAACTTCTTCCCATTTCCTTTAAAAACTCCATTACTTCTTTCTTAGATTTCAGATTGAAAAGGGTATTTACACACAGGACCCTGGCGATGCTTCTGTTCTTTATGGGCAATAAAAAACCATCCCCCTGGATGAGGGGAATTCCACTCATGTGGTTATCCCGAAATATTTCTTTTGCCTCTAGAAGAAGTTCCCACGAAGAATCAAGGCCTAGATAACCTCCATGGTTTATTCCAGAAGCTTTGGCCTCCACAAAAAGCAAGCCGTTTCCGCAGCCCACATCCAGCACTCTCCCGTTAACCCCCTGGGTTAACCGAACGGCCGCTTCCCGGATGTTGGAAGTCAGAGTCCCTAGAAAGGCCTTTTTTCTTCTCACACCACCAAGGTCTATTGACCGGCAACAGTTCACCACGGAATCTCACGGAAATATACAGAAGCGTTCAGCTATCAGCCTTCAGCTTTTAGCGTATAACCTTTACTTTTCTAAAAACTCATAGTGACAAGACCCATATAGATTAAAGTGAATCAGAATATCCGTCAGGCGCCGGACTGATCAGAGTATCAGAATACCAGATAATTTTCTCCATGCGATGTTTAACTCGTTTATATTATCCTGTTCTCCTGATCCTCTGATCTTCTTCTCGCTGATCCCCTGATCAACTGATATACTTATTCCCATAAGAAACTTCCGGCTTTTTAATCCTCAAAGACCGCCGGTTACTGTTACGCCTTTACTATACAAAAATCATATCCCGAAGCTCGGTATGTTCACGATTTTCCAAGCATGGAAGTTCACCTCGTTAATATCTTATACACGCGTTTTGCCAACAACCGCCAGTCAAACTCCGCCACCGCCCGGTCCCGGCCTCTGGCACCCATTTCTTGGGCAAGTTCCTCATTATCTAAAAGCCTAAGGATTGCCCCTGAAATTTCCTCAACCGAGGACGGGTCAACCAACAGGCCGGTTTCCCCCTCTACCACCGCTTCAGTGACACCCCCAGACTTCCCCCCGATCACCGGCTTACCGCAGGCGGCCGCTTCCAGGAAAACGATGCCAAATCCCTCGTAATCGCCCTTAAGCCGCCAGTAATCCTCCGTCTCCCGATTGGGCAGCACGAAGATATCGCACAGATTGTAACAGTCGGGCAATTCGGGATCGGGGACGAAGCCGGCGAAAATAACGTGCCTTTTAAGACCAAACCCATCCACCAGCCCCCGGAGTCTCCCCTCCTCCCTTCCCCTGCCCACGATAATATATTTTAGATGGGGCCATTTTTCCAGAACCTGGGGCAGGGCTTCGATCACCTTATCATGACCCTTACGCTCGTCCAGCCTGGAAACCGTCAACAGCACCCTGCACCCTTCCATTCCAAATTTTTTTACCAGATCAGTGCGCGGCGGTTCCGGGTGAAAGAAGGTGGTATCCACCCCGGGGGTGATCTTCACCATCTTTTCGTCGGAAACCCCGAAGTCCCGGTATTCCTGTAGCGTAAAATCGCTGTTGGGGACGATCTGGGCTGCGGAGGCGAGGACCTTTTTCATCAAGCCAGAAAGAAATATGGAATGACCGAAACGTACAGTCTCCGATCCATAGACATAAATCGTATACGGAACCTTCAGCAGACGTTTGCACAACCAACCCGCGGGACCAGAAGCAACGATCTGTCCGCAATGTAGTTTATCTACACGTAGGGTTTTGACGTAATGAAGGACCCAAAAGGCGTTCAGCAACGTTTTAAAAATCTTGGCTAGCAAGGATTCCCCCAAAGGCCATCCTTTACGGATCACCCTGAGGGTATCTTTTCGATCAAACTCTTTATCGCCTCCCGTCTTCGGTGCTAAAATAAACACGCTCTTACGGGGAAGAAAACGCCAGAGCTGATAAAAGTAAGTCGAGATCCCACTGACGATGGGGGGAAAATCGTTGGTGATCAGTAAACTCCGCCTTCCGCTCCCCGCTCTCTGCCGTCCTGTTCCCGTATCCCGTATCTTCGAATACCCATCTGATAAAATCTTCAAACATCCCCCTTTTCCAGCGTAAAATAACCCCAGATAAACCCAAACATATAGCACCAAAGGGAGATAAAATAGATAAAACGCAGGTGCATAAGGGCTTTTACCAGTTTCATCCCATAGCGAAAGGTCCTTCTCAGTACCGATATTTTTTCTACAAAATCATCGGTATGAACCTCGGGTAGGTCAATCACCCATTGGGGGAAAAATTTATTGACATAGGCGGCCATCTTCCCGTTGCGAAAGAACTGTTTTAAAAGGGTCAAAGGATTGTTTGGGGGCAAATGATGGACCCACGTGTTGGGAATTACCACTACTCTGTATCCAGCTTTTCGAATTGCACTCCGCAAATAAGGGTCAAGGCCCCTGGGAATCATCTCATTTTCCCCCCCCACTTCAAAGAAAACCCTTTTGGGAATGGCGCAGCAGGGGTGCTCCGCTAAATCGCTTTCTGTAATTTTTTTAACTAAACCGGAATGCCTCCGTGGGATTTCCTTCATCGTCTGCCGCACCAATAAGGGGGCCTTGGGGGGAACCAAATTGGAGACGCCCGCCATGCCAATATCTGAATGTGAATGTAATACATCCAGTAAGTTTTTGAAAACATCATCATGACCTAATTGGGTGTCGTCATCGAGGATAATGAGGATTTCCCCCCGAGATTTTTCCGCACCCACGTTGATGGCTCGACCCTGGCGGCGATCACCATTGACGATGATGGTTTCAAAACTTTGATAGGATTGTTTACGTAATTGCCTGAGAAGGTTCTGAAAATAGCCATCCCGACTCCCATCTAAAGTAGGAATGATAACGGAGACCTCGGGTTTTGGACCGGCCTTGTCAACAACTTCGATTTCGCCCCAAAACCCGTTCTCTTTATATCTAACAAAGTTACGATCCATCAGCTATCCAAATATCGTCTAAACCAGAGTTCGAGAACCAACAGGAACCACAACTGATGATGAAATTCCCGGCGCCCAACGATGTGGTCATCTATCATCCTTTTAATCCCTGATACATTGTAAAATCCCCGATCCCAGACCGCCCGACTCAACAGAACCTCCCGGATAAAAACCCGAAGTTCATCCCGAAACCATTCTTTCATTGGAGGCGTAAACCCCTGCTTTTTTTTGTAAACAATTTTGTGGGGTAGATATCTTGACATCAGTTTATAAAATATATTTGGTGGTTTTAGTTTCTATTTTGTGGCCATTTTAATTTGCTTTAATTATGAAACTCGAGCATAGTATTTTATTTATTAAAGGAACTCTGGTAATAAGTTTTTCAAAGGGAAATCTCCCATGAATATAAAATAATTGACACTTCTTGAATCCAGTCTTATTTAAAATTTTTCTCATTGACTTTGGATCTGTAACACCTATATGAGTATCTTGAAAATGAAAATTTTGTTCAAAGGGGTTTTGAAGTTTAATTAATGCTAAAAACCTTCTTAAAAATAAGCTGATCCTATATCTCCATAGATTGTCTGTGTTGAGTATTAATGTGCCATTTTTCTTTAAAATTCTTCGAATCTCAATGGCTGACAAAAGTTTATCACCATCATTGAGATGTTCAAAGAAATCCGCAGCTATAACTATTGAAAATGTATTATCCCTAAAACCCTGATGCATAGCATTCATACAGATGTAATTAAATGGTCTATTATAATTAAGTTTTGTATAAATCTTTTTGGAAATAGCGATTATTTTTTTGTCTAAATCAAGGGCATAACACATTGCTTTCTTGGAAACTTGCCAGTAAAATGACCCAAGATTAGAAGCAATATCTAAAATGATATCCTGATTTTTCGTGTTTATATATTTCAGAATAGTAAAAATTCTTCTCTTATGATTTTCAATAAGTGATAAATAAAGTTTCCGTGTTAAACTATCAAAGAAATCAAGAAGTTTCTTAGAAGGACAAAATGTGAAGTAAACAGACATGTAATATTCTAATAATAGATCTGGGAAAGGATACAAACTTCTAAGCATCTGAATTTCATATGCCCCTCGATAGGAACCACCTTTCTTTAGAAGATACTTTGGAACTCTTCTTTCCATCCTTAATGCCTTAATAGAAAATGTTTATTTATGGATTATGTAAATTTAATCTTATAATAAATTTTTATAGATTTTTAATATTCTTTGTTCCATCTAAGATAGGGATGATAAAGGAGACCTCGGGATTCAACCCGGCTCCCTTTATAACTTCGATTTTGCCCTCAAAACCGTCCTCCCTATATCTGACAAAGGAACGATCCTTTAGCTATCCAAATATCGTCTACACCAGAGTTCAAGGACCAGCAGAACCCACAACTGGTGATGAAATTCCCGGCGCCCGGCAATGTGATCATCAATCATCCTTTTAACCCCAGATATATTAAAGAAGCCCCGATCCCGGGCCGTCCGACTTAACAGAATCTCCCGGATATAATCCCGAAGTTCGTTCCGGAACCATTCCTTTAACGGGGGGGTAAAACCCTGCTTTTTCTTATAAACAATTTTATGGGGCAAATGTCTGGACATAAGTTTCTTCAAAATATACTTGGTACTAAATCCCTTTATTTTCAGGGACGGCGGAATGCGAGCCGCAAATTCCACCAGCCGATGATCGAGCAGGGGGACCCGAACCTCCAGCGAATGGGCCATACTCATGCGATCCACTTTGAAGAGCAGATCATCGGGAAGATACATCATCGTCTCTTGATTTAAAAGCGCATTGATGGGCTCAGAAGGGTTTCCCAAGAATTTTCCGTCAAAGTAGGATCTTGCCAACTCATGGGGATCATAATATTTGAATTCCTCTTTCAATTCTGGAGAGCAATAGGCATCAATTAGCGAGGAATTAAAATTGGTTATCAGCCGCAAAAAGGTTTCCTGATGTCCTCGTTTAAAATCGTTCATGAACCGTTTCGTCTGGGCCCAAAGGCCCTCTCTCTGTTGAGTATCCTTAAAGAAGTTATGCACCAGGGGGGCAAAAACATTATCTCGAATGGATCCTGGAAGTTTTTCATAGACCAAAATTGATTTAATGACCAAATACCGCTCGTATCCGGCAAACAACTCATCTCCTCCGTCCCCGGACAGGGCCACAGTAACCTGATTCCTGGTAAATTCCGACAAGAGAAAAGTGGGAATGACGGAAGAATCCCCCATGGGCTCGTCAAGATAGTCCATAATCTTAGAAAACAAATTGACGGCATCGGGGTAAACCACCATTTGATGGTGGTCAGTACCCAGATGAGAGGCCGCCAGGGTAGAATATTCCAATTCGTTAAACGGACCCTTAATGGGAAATCCGATGGAAAAGGTCTTGACCTGACCATCCCCCGCTTTCATCATAAAGTTGCAGATGGTGCTGGAATCGATCCCCCCGCTTAAGAAAGCCCCCAGCGGCACCTCGCTCATTAGCCGGATTTTGACGGCGTCGGCGATTAACTCCTCGATCCTTTCCGTGCACTTATTCACCGTCAAACCAGGGTCAACATCGTAGGAAAGGGTCCAGTATTTTTTGATGTCCAGGATCCTATCCTTCAGGACAAGAAGATGTCCAGGGGGGAGCTTTTTGATCTGTTTATAGATGGTATAAGGAGCAGGGATATACAGATAGGTCAGATAATAGTAAATGGCCTGATAATCTAAGGTCAGATCCACATCATCGCAGGCCAGGATGGCTTTTATTTCGGAACCGAAGATAAATTTTTCGCCATCAACATAATAGTAGAGGGGCTTAATGCCCAGTCGGTCCCGGGTTAAAAGAAGGGATTGCCTTTCTGAATCCCATATGGCAAAGGCGAACATCCCGTTGAGGTCCTGGACGCAGGCTGCCCCCCTTTTTTCATAATTATGCAGGATAGCTTCCGTATCCGTTCTTGTCTTAAAACGGTGACCATTGCTCACTAAACTTTCTCTCAAATCAAGGTGGTTATAAATTTCTCCGTTAAAGATGATTTGTTTGGAATTATCTTCATTGGCAATCGGCTGCTGCCCCCCGGATACATCAATGATGGCGAGCCGCCGCATGCCCAATCCCACATTCCGGTCAATAAAAAGCCCCTCATCGTCCGGACCGCGATGGGTTAAGGTGTGGCTCATCCCCCTTAACATTTCCGACCCGACCGATCTTCCCCGATCAAGATAAACTACACCGCAGATGCCGCACATGGCTCATCTTTCCGTGCTTTTAAGAAATCCGACTATGCGATGGGTGATGACTTCCCAATCATATTCTCTCTGAACCAGTTCTCGGCCCCTGTCTCCCATCTCTTTCCTTAGCGAATCACTAGCGAGCAAAAAATTAACCGCTTCGGCAAGTTCCAAAGGTCTTTCAGGGGCAACTGCAATTCCAATTTTATGTTTTTTTATTATATCGCTAGAACATTTATATTACCACCTAAGTTTAAGTACCAGCAGGACCCATAACTGATGATGAAATTCCTGACGTCCGGCAATATGGTCATCTCTCATTCTTCTAACTTCTGACACATTGTAAAACCCCCGCCCCTAGGCCACTTGACTTAATAGAACCTCCCCGATAAAGTCCCGAAGTCCATTCCGGAGCCATTCCTTCATTGGATAAAAAACCCTTGCTTTTCTTATAGCCAATTTTGTAGGGTAGATGTCTAGACATCAGTTTTTAAAAATATGCTTGGTCATCAGTTGTTCTTTTTCAAGAGATAATTTCTACTGTCAGGACCACAATTAAATATTAAATCTATAATAGATAAATTTGGAATGAAATCGCCCCATAGTTGTGGATAAACGGGATGAATAAAATCGCTGTATAGTAATTCGATACCATTGTCGTTCAATAATTTTTCATCATTGTATTCTTTTCCTCCACCAGTACCTGATAGATATTTATTGGCATTTAACTTATTACAAATGTCAATAATTAATCTGGTTTTTTGACCAAATTCTGATAAAATCTCTGATAAACGGATTGTTTCAACATCTATTCCAAGATCGTCTGCAAAAGCTTGAATTAAATTTATATTTAATTCTATTAAGTTGTCCATACTTAGCAATTGCTTTTTGTAAATTTCAAATATTTCATTAAAAAATTTGGCTCTTTTGTAATTTAATTCTAATGTCCTCAGATGCTTTTGTTTCCAAATCTGATCTGAAAACTCAACATCGGTATATTTTACTTTCCCTTCATAGCCTTTAGGAATATTAACCGGAATTGTTAAAAAAATCGGTCCGTTTGATGTTTTTATTTTATTTCTTGAGGCAAAACTTTGACCTCTTGGATATTGCACAATATCCAAGAATACAAAAACATCACATTTTGCCATTTTATAAAAATAGCCTAACCATGGTATATAATTAGGTTGATGAATTGCCACTTTTTTATTCATATTATTGCCCTTTTATTCATTAACTGAATAAAAAATCAACCAATTTTTTATATCTCAAATATTATAATATTTCGATATTTATTGATGGTTTAAATCCCTTCTAAATATTGAATAAATATATACATCTATGAATTTCCCCTGTGAGTAAATCACCTCTTTATTAGTGCTTTCGTGCTGAAAACCTACCGACTCAAATAATTTTATTGCAGGAATATTAAAATCATAAATTGATGCATAAATTTTATGAAGATTAAGTTCAAAAAATGCGAATGTAAGTAATAAATTTAATGCTTCTTTTGCATAACCTTTTCCTTGATATTTCGGAATAACATAAACTCCGATTTCAGAGTTTTGATTTTTGTAATCAATATTAAATAATGAAACCATTCCAACATGTTCTCTATTTTTTGTTGAAATTATAAGTTTTCGTTTAGTTTTATCTTTACAAATTTTCTCATACCAGATCATCTGTTCATATTCACTAACTGGGAATCTGGCCCCATTAGGAATATTGATCTGTTCATCATTTATCCATTTTGCAACCATTTCAATATGGTGCTTTTCAAAAGCAATTAAATCGAGATTCTTTCCTTGAAAATAACTTCTAAATTTGATAGAGTAATTCATTGTTCTCTCCTAAAGATTTTTTATTAAAATATAATTCTTATCATCTCAAAAGCTTCAGCATAAATTTCTGCAATTTGCGCACCCCTAACTCTTGCTAGTCCGAAGATAAAATTTATATCGCAATATGTCCTCCATTTCTGCGTTTCATAAAAATCTAAGGATTCCCATTTTTTTTGTATGTGCTTTTCTTCCAACTTAAAAAAAGACGTAGTAGAAAATTCTGTATTATCCCAAGGAAGATCATATCCAAGACATGAGCGATGCTTAAATGCTCTAATTCCTTCGTTAAAAATTGTTTTATGATCTTGATGGAGTGAACGAGAAAATGGCATAAAGATTAAATCCGGAGAAATTTCTTTTCTAATTTTTATTAAAGACTCTAAAATTTCTTGTCTAGAATAATTAAATTTTCTAACTGGGTAATTTTTCAATATTAAATTTTTCGGACTAATTCCCAAATGTTTAGTTGCTTTTTTTACTTCAATTTCTAGAGCATTTTTTGGAAATCCTTCGGGAACAGATTCTTCACAAATTGAGAATGCCATGTAATAAATTTTTTTTCCTTCTTCCAATAATCTAGATAAAGTACCTCCACAACCCAATTCGCCATCATCTGCATGTGGTGAAAGTACCAAAACTCTCTCTATATTTTTCATCTTTATAACTCCTTAATTAAAATTTTTACAATTTTTTCTGATGCTTTTCCATCACCCAAACAATTCGAATGAAAATCAGGAATTTTAAAATTTCTGATTCTATTTAATATTCTTTCTCTATTCGGGCCAGCAATATAACTCCAACCTTCACTAACAGTCTCAACCCATTCCGTTTGCATGTCCAAAATAATAGTTGGAGTTTTATAAAAATACGCTTCTTTTATCACGCCTCCTGAATCTGTTAAAACCATTTTTGCATGTTTAATTAATGTCTGTGTTTCAAAATAACCGGTTGGACTTGTTACGATTAAATTACCTATATTGAGAATTTTTTCAAGACCATTTTGTTTTATTGCTTTAGAAGTTCTTGGATGTAGTGGAAAAATAATTTGCCCATCTATATCTTTTAATACAGATAAAATTTGCTTTAGATGTTCAATATTATTGGTATTAGATGCTCTATGGCAAGTCATAAAATAATAATCCTTTTCTTCTAAATTATATTTCTTCAATACCGATTTATTTTCTTCTATTCTTTTCAGGTTATTATAAATTATGTCTAGAGTAACATCACCTACTTTAAAGACATTTTTTTCTATGCCCATATTTTTTAAATTACTGACTGCGGTCTCCGTTGGACAAAAGTAAAAATCAGAGAGTATATCAGTAATAAGTTTATTAATCTCCTCAGGAATATTTTTTTTAAACTCCCTTAATCCTGCCTCAATATGTGCCAGTGGTATATTGCTCTTTGCTGCAACGATCGAAGCAGCAGCCGTCGAATTCGCATCTCCATAGACAATTATAAGATCAGGTTTTTTATCTAAAATTATTTCTTCAAGTTTAATCATCATCATTCCGATTTGCCAGCATTGAAGACCCGAACCAATTCCCAAGTTATAATCAGGTTGGGATATTTTCAGTTCATTGAAAAATGATTTTGACATTTCATAATCATAATGCTGTCCAGTATGAATCAATATTTCGTGAAAATGCTCCCGAATTTCTTTTGAAACAGCAGCACATTTAATAAATTGAGGTCTGGCTCCAACGATTGAAGCTACGATCATAGGAATATTACCTCACTTTCTTCGATTTATTGAAAACATGGTGGATATAAAGTTACTATTACTTGCACATGATGCTAACGTTATCAAGCCAGACGGCGAATACCAATAAAGTCCAGATTTGATATTGAAAGTCCCTCTTTTTATCAAAATGTGAGATTAGCATCTCTTGAATATAATCCTTATTAAAATAATCATTCAACCTGCTTGAATTTAGTAGTACGTCCCAGCAAAAATGCTTTAACTCTTTTTCAAACCGTTCTTTAATGGATAGACGGAAGCCCTGTTTTGGTTTTCTAAGGAGTAGCGAGCGCTCATTTGAATCCCAGATGGCGAAGGCAAACATTCCATTCAGGTGCTTAAAGCATTCCAACCCTTCTTCTTCGTATAAATGAAGAATGGATTCCGTGTCCGTTCGCGTCTTGAAATGATGGCCTTTTCGAATAAGGAAATCTCGAATTTCTTTGAAATTATACAATTCACCATTGTAAACAATATGGACAGCATCGTTTTCATTGGATATGGGCTGATGTCCACCGGCCACGTCAATGATGGCGAGTCGCCGCATGCCCAACCCCACATTTCGGTTAATAAAAAGCCCCTCATCGTCCGGACCGCGATGGGTTAAGGTTTGGCTCATCCCCCTTAACATCTCCGACCCGACCGATCTTCCCCGATCAAGATAAATTACACCGCAGATGCCGCACATGTCCTTTTTTCCAATATTTCTATCAAGTAAAATACCGTTTTATGCCAAGAGAATCGCTCTAAAACCAGCTACTGATCTTTCATTCCGTAATTATTCCGCAAATCAGGGATCTTCTAAGGACAATGCATCCCTTGCTGTACTGATGGGTAATTAGCTTGATTTTAATATCATGAATCTATAATGGCTTGAATCTGGTGATGATCTTTAATAATCTCTTTAATAAAATCAGTGGTCTTTTGGGCAACACTAAGCCATGAGTGATTTCGCTCCACCAACAATCTTCCAGATCTACCGTACCTCCCTCTTCGTTCTGGGTCTTCAAGCAGTGTATGAATAACTTCTGCAAGCTGTTGGGGATTTTCAGGGGAAACTATGCAACCGCAAGTTCCCTCCGAACCTTCTATTAAAATATCCCTGATGCCAGTCATATCAGTTCCTATTACTGGAACACCGCAGGCTAAATATTCAAAAAGTTTTATAGGATAAACACCTCCATCAATGTAAGCCGATTTCCCATAAATCACGACAGCGATATCCATTGCGGAGATCGCTGTAGGAACAAGTTGATATGAGATTTGCCCTTGAAAAAGCACAATCTCTTCCAATCCTAATGTGCGGACCATTTCTTCCCAAATTGAACGTTCTGGTCCCTTGCCAATAATTCGTATTTGCAGTAAGGGAAATTCTTCTTTGATTAAAACCGCTGCTTCTATCAAAGTTGGAATGTTATGATAAAAAGAACAACTGCCTACATAACCTAAAATATATTTTTCATTTGACCAGTTTAATAAGTTTCGTGCTTCATGTTTTGGAATAGGTTTGAAATGGTGAATATCAGTGCCATTAGATATTAATCTAATTTTTTCTTCAGGAAATCCATAGAAATGGACCTCCTCCTTAATTCCTGGCGATACTGCTATCACGCCATTAGTTTTTCGAAAAACAAAATGTCTAATTAAAGAAGAAATTGTTCGTTTTATCCATCGGGTTTGTGTTAATAGGGATTCCTCATTTACCAATGCATTTACTTCTATGACTAACGGAACTCGAAACAAAAAGGATAAGACAGCTGGAAATGGATTGTATAACATTTCGCGAATGTAAAGCACATCATCTTTGATTTCTCGCCATTTTTTCATTATGAACCGGAAGGATTTCCAGTAATACCAGATCCAACCATATCGTGGCAGATCCGGGGAGGAAATTTCAAAAATCTCTAAGTTATTTGACTTCGTAAGCTCTGGTGATGAATAAGGGATTACAAGGGTTACATGATGCCCAATTTCTGCAAAGTTACGTACAATCTCTATTACGTGCCGCGTGCCACCACGAATACGGCGTAAATCTTCATAGCATAAATATAGAATGTGCATTACAGCGCTTAATACTTTCTTAATACGTTCTTGTATATCTCTTCCATCAATCCGAGATTATCGTCCCGGTTCCACCTTCTCTGAATTGTTTTGATGTTCTCGAGAATATCCGATCTCCAGCTGTCAGGTTTCTCAAGTGCGGTGCATATGTTTTCTGCCAACCTTTCGGCATTACCAACGGGGAACAACAATCCGTTTTTTCCATTTTCAATCAATAACCTGTTAGCAGGGATATCAGTAACAATAGGGAAAAGCCCACAGGCCATCGCCTCCAGCAATGATACGGATAAACCATCCGAAGGGGAAGTGGAAACATAGACGTCGGCTTTTCGCAAAACATCCGGAATATGGTCATGAGAAATATTCCCCAAAAATTCCACCTGGTTCTCCAGGCCGAGATTTTTTATTTTTTCGATAAACTTTTTTCTTAGTTCTCCATCACCGACTATGACGAATTTTACATCAGGTATTCTTTTTATGACTAGTGAAATGGCATCAATCAAAACGTCTGCTCTGTACTTCGGAATCAGATAGCGGGTGCTGACGACGGTCTTCCCTAAATTTCGCTTAACCCTCTCGAGCGGAAAGAACTTTTTAATATCAATCCCGTATTGGAAAGTACAGACCTCTTTTGTCCTCAATCCGGTTGATTGAAGAACTTTGGTTAGATAATGAGAAGCAGATGTAATTATATCAGCCCTGGTTACAGCGATTTTTACAAAAATCTGTGAAATCCAATCCTTATTATAATCCACCAGTAAATCAGATCCATGTAGCGTTAGGATATAAGGGTGAAAATGGCTTAAAGCCGCAAGCACACCGTAATTGGTGGCATAATGGGCATGCAAGATATCGGGCTTGATCTTCGATAAGTGTTTTTTTATTCGACGGACTTTTTCGGCGATTTGAATAGTAGCTGATAAAAATGGGATATTGGGTTTTACCAGACATTCGCCAACATTGATAGTTGTCACGTGATCTATCGGATTCTCGGTATCCGTAATTAAATAGATATCGTGACCTTTTTGGGAAAAAAATTGTAGCCAGTTAATAGTATGGACGGACGTAGCGTCAGCAAGATAACAGATTTTCATATCAGTGAATCAAAAATATCTGCAAGCTGTTTGGTCAAATTTCTTCTGTGAAATTGATTGATAAAATTGATATTTGGCTCGGGGTGAAGTCGATTGGCTTTCCAAAGATGATAGAGGTATAAAATCTGATCTCTTATTGATTCAACATCATCAGGTCTGGCAAAGAATCCTAACCCGGATTTTTTCAAAATCAATTTTGCTTCTCCATCAGGAACTATTGCCAGAATCGGCTTTAGAGTAGATAAATAGTGAAAGATTTTGGCAGGTAATGCATTCTTCCCAACATCCTGGATAATCAATAGAAAAACGGTGCTTTGTCTATAAATCGACTGCAATTCTTCGAAATGTATAAACTGCATGTGTTTAACGAATATATCGATTCCTAATTTCTTCGCTTTATTAAGGATATCATAATCGCTTTTTCCACAGAAATTTGCCGCAATGGAGTCCGAAATATTCACATGATGGAGGTTTATCCAGGCAAGGGCTTTCAGGAATGCATCGGGATTCCTCTTCCCATAAAACGAACCAGTATAGGATATGGTGAACTTCTTACTGCTGATGAAATCCGGGTTATTCTCCTCTTCTAAGGTTTGGGAGTCGAATCCATTATAGATTAATGCTAATTTGCGATCTTTTAAATGGAACTTGTTTTTTATCTCATTTTTATTCCCAGCTGTTACTGAAATAACCTTATCGGCATAAGAGTTTAACTGGGTCTCCATGCGTGATTCTCTATTGACTCGGAATAACTTGGTATGTGAGTATAGAGGATTGATAGTCCACAGGTCTCGATAGTCGGCAACCCATGGTAGGTTAAATAATTTCTTTAAATAGTATGCAATAATATGCGTACAAGGAGTTGGAGAGGTTGAAAATATCAGATCGTATTTTTCTTTTTTTAGTTCCTTTTTTGATTGAAGATATGCGATGGGCAACCAGCCGATTTTTTCATCGGGGATAAACAATTTATCTTTAATTAATTGATAAAGAGAGGTTAATCCAAATTTAGATAGGACAATTTGAAGGTAAAATGGATCTAATTCCCCGGCACGGATAATTTTTACCCTATTGGGGACCTCATCTAAAAGCGTTTCATCATAAGCCCAATAGTTTTTCGTGTTGGTGGTTATGACGGTTGGCAGCCAGCCAAACTCCGGTAAATACTTGACAAATTTGAGAGAACGGAATGTGCCACCACCGGCTAATGGAGGGAAATGATAAGCGATCATTAAAACTTTCTTCATGCGATTTTTACTTTTTTACCTTAATAAAAGCAATATTATGATCGGGGGTTACCTGAAGAATTGAATCAGCTGAGAATTTTTTTATAATATTAAGTAAACTATCCAATCTTATCTGATTCATATGGGTATAACGATCCCTAATCTTTGATATTGGTCTCGAATAGATTAAACAGTAATAAGCAGATTTTAATATTCCTAAAGGTCCTCGATTAATTAATTCTATTAAATTTTTGGATAGTGGAGCCAAATCGCTTTGACTAATCAATTTTTGTTCTTTCTCATTTGACTCAACATGGGTCTGTATATAAATAAATCCACCTTTTCTAAGTACTCTGAAGCTTTCTTTTATTACTTCATCTACGGATACAACATGATCCAATATGGCGGTCATTATTATTGAATCAAAAGAAGAATTCCTAAAAGGAAGGTACTCACCAATAGCTTGATAGAAAGGGAAGTCTGGATTATCAATTGTAATTATTGGATCTATTCCAACATAATTTCCTTGACAATGTTCCTTATTCCAGCCCCCTCCACAACCTATTTCTAAAATATCTCCCTCAATGCAATTACAAAATTTGAAAAAATTAGTCTTTAGCCTATCGTATTCTATCTGATTTCGCAATATTTCTGGGTTACCTTTTTCCTTCTTTTTATATCTTTTTTTCCTCCATCTTTCAAAATTCCTAAGTTTTTTAAACCACTTTTTCCACAATTTAAGGTCCTCACGATTAATCAAGGATAGGATGGGGGGAATCATATTGGGGATACCATTTTCTATTTTAAAAAAGACATTACATGAAGTACAAATAATTTCGCCTTCATGAATGGCTTTATTAACAAATGATAATATATCGATCTTTAACTCCGAACTTTTACAAATTGGACAGACCAGAATGTCCAGGTCGTTTCTTTTTACCAAAATTTAGCCTATTTTACAAAATTTTTATTTGCTTAATTAAATTAAAAATGCTATATTAATTTGCCAAAAGTTAAACATATTGAGCAACATGGAACTAAAAACAAAGACTTTAACCGCCGCTTTCTGGGTGGGGCTAACTTCGGCATTCTCAAAAATCGTGAGTTTTGCGACTACCCTCATTTTAGCCAGACTGCTCACCCCCAATGACTTTGGTTTGATCGCTTATGGTTTTTTGATTATTGGGTCAATCGGGATTTTTCGCGAGATGGGACTAAACAGGGCTTTAATCTATCAGAAACGAGACATCGCTACCGCCGCCAATACCGCTTTCTTTCTCATCCTGGCCTGGAGTGTGGTCTTATACTTCCTCGCTTTCTTTTCCTCGCCCTATTTAGCCCTGTTCTTTAACGAATCCAATTTAAATCTGTTGATCAAAATTATGGCCCTGTCTTTGGTTTTAACCTCCCTTACCGATGTCCCCTTTTCACTTTTGGAGAAAGAAATCCGGTTCAAGCAGAGGGTAATTCCGGAATCTATTCAACTCACAACCTATGGAATCGTATCTACCATAGCCGCATTTAAAGGATGCGGTTATTGGTCATTCGTCATCGGGCAGCTTTCGGCCGATGTCCTGCAACTGGGTGCGGTATGGTTCGTATCTGAATGGCGGCCCAGATTGGCTTTTAGCAGAAAGATGGCGGTCGAACTTTTTGGCTTCGGAAAAAACATTATGGGACTGGGTGTAGTCTTCTTTGCCATCCGAAACATTGACGATGCCTTTGTGGGCAAACTCTTGGGAACCGCCACCCTGGGAATCTACAACTTCGCCTATCGCATCGCCAATATTCCCGCCACCCATATCACCAATGTTATCGGTAGAATAATGTTCCCGGTTTATTCTAAAATTTCCAATTATACTTTTGACCTCAGAAATGCGTTTTTAAAAACCCTGAGGGTCACCTCATTAGTGAGCATCCCGGTGGCGTTTCTGATCGTTCTGGTCACTCCGGATTTCATAAATCTTTATTTTGAAAAATGGCGGGCTGCTATCCTTCCCATTCAGTTACTCGCTATTTACGGTCTCATTCGATCGCTTGGCTCGGGCATGGGTGGGGTATTTTTAGCAAAAGGGAAGCCGGAGATTATGTTGAAAATATCCGCCGTTCAATTGATCATTCTCGGAATATTTCTTTATCCAGTTACAAAGCTGAGCGGCGTCACCGGGGTCTGTGCCTTAGTTATTATCTCAATTTTTTATTCTTTTATAATGAATTATAGAAAACTGAAGAACTTAATAGGTTTCGCCCATAACCAGATCTTCCAGATATTATTTCCTATCTTAATCTTCTCCTCCGTTTCGTATATAATCCCATTAATCGTTTGTGGATTGTTGCGGACAGAAACAACCCTTTCTATCTTTGTTCTAAAATTACTTTTAATGTTGACAATCTATTTTACATTAATTCTTATATTTTTTAAAGATATCAGAAACGTGATCTGGGACAAGTTAAAATTTCTCAGCTAAAGATCCCCATCCAGCTATCCTTAGGAATTCAGAAGTAATTCTTCAAGGACCTTAACATTTCTTTTTAGGTTAAAATCTTTCTCTATTTTGGCTCTCGCCAAGCGACCCAATTTTTTGCACAAATCAGGATTTTTGATCAATCGCTCAATGACTTGAGCGAGGGTGATTGAATCCTTAGGTTCAACCAAAATTCCGTTTTTCCCATCATCAATTAATTCTGGTATTCCGGTAATGTTGGTGGCGATTACGGGCAGTTCCATAGCCATCGCTTCCATCAGTGAGATGGGAATCCCTTCAGAGAGGCTTGGCAGAACAAACACAGAGACTTGGAGTAAATAATCACGAATTTTTTCAGGATGGATAGGCCCTAGCAGTTTGACACAATTATGAAGATTTAGGTCTAAGATGTATTTGTTAAGTATTTCAAAATCTTTACCTCCTCCAATAATTAAACAACTACAAGGTATATTCTTATTTTTCAGAATACTACAAGCCTCGATCAAATATTTTACCCCTTTTACGTGTCTTAATGCAGTTACAGATATTATGTTAAAATCTTTCGGATAGGGTACTCCTTTTCTATTGAAATACTCTGTATCAACACCACAATAATTTACTTCTATTTTATCTTCGGATAAAGAGAATTTCCGCATCAATACTTTCTTCTTATAGTTGGATATAGTTATAAAAGGTTTTGCTTGTAATATAAGCTCTTCTAAATAGGGTTCTGGATAGCGAATAAGTTCAGAATGGTGGCCAGTACAACTAAAAGGGATATTAAAAAATTTTGATATTAAATATCCTCTTAATGCTGCATTTGAAGCAAAATGGCAGTGAATTCTATCCGCACTTTTTACTCCTAAGTCTGGGTAGTTTGAAAAAAAATTAATTGCTTCCCTAATTCCTAGATATTTCCTCAAAAAAAACAAATGTTGTAAGGACTTAAACCAATATTTTAAAAAAAGTGAAAGGAGATTAAATAACCGTATTGTTTGTTTAAGATAAATAATTTTAAAAGGAGCTGATTTTATTAAATTTCTTTCTCCACCCCAAACTGAAATAACAGTAATTTGATGCCCTCTTCTAGACATTTCTATCATTTCATCATGAGCAACTATTTTATGTTGAGTGGGGTAAGAATTAAGGAAGTATATAATTTTCATATTATTTGTACCTTTATTATAAGTACAATTATTATTGAATTCGATCAATACCGAATTCCTTTAGCTGTTGTGCCAGAGCTATTGTAGCTAAAGCGAATTTAAATCCTAAATATTTTTGGGCCTTTTTTAGAAAGTTAAAGTATCGATGGGTGGAATGTAGGAGGTTACCTAAATTGTTTTTTGCCGTATCTAAATTCAGCTTTGTGGATGGGTAATAAATGCGACCCTTTAAAGCCGCCGGAATTTTATCTTTATTTGGTAACTTGCCCCATAAGGGAAAAATAAAAATCTGATGGCAAAGTTTTATCATTTGTATCATCTCATCCTCGGCCACCATTTTATTCTGGGTGGGGTAAAAATTCAAAAAATAGGCAACCTTCATCTCAACCTGCCTGACTTTTTCAACGCAGGCAGCCTTAATAATCGAGAATAGAGAAAGTAAGATAAAGCCAAAAAGTGCAACAGTAGCACTCGAAAAGCATGAACAATTTTGAAAAATACCAGATGAGGTTCAACTTCTTTTATCCGGTAGGCAGAACGCATAACTGAATGCTCACTCTCGAGAACAGACCTCTTTATCAAAATTCGATAGGAATTAACAAAATAGTTCAAAAATCCTCGCCCGCCCAGATTAATCAACAGAAGCCGACTCAGGGCATAATAAAGCCACCCGGGAACAGACACCCCCCCTTCAAACCAGGGCAAATACCGCTTTATCCGATTTTCAATCGCCAAATTATTTGTTTTCAATATTGGTGGAGTCCCAAGTCTCCGTTCGGCAAGGTAAAGAAAGATACAAAGAAAATTTTCCAAATGCAAGTTACGGGCTAATTCTTCGATTCTATTCCAATTAATCTCATCCCCATCCCGAAACTTCGGGATAAGGTTCGCCAAATCATATAAATCAGCTAAGCTCTGATTTATAAAATTATGATGGTGATAGGTATTATGGACAAATAGTTGATAAAAATGGTCGGTAGGGTTGGGAAAACGAACAGGAACCTTGTCCTGTACCACGGTGCAACTATTCCAGAAGGACTCCCAGTCGGGATAATAAAATCGATAACTTCGGGGTTGAAATATTTGAAGGTCAATAAATCCGGCTGAATCCGGTTTGGTAAAATGAAAATCCCCCTCTCCCCCCTTTTTATAACCTAGATCCCCCAAAATTTCTATCGCTTTTTCATCCTCCCCCTCTCTGACGATAATGTCAACGTCATCCATGATCCTCACCGATTCCATGGGGGGGGTCCCGAACAAAAACACAGCGCCCTTCCATACAATCACGTGAAGACCCTCCTGGAAGAAAGCCCCCAGCACCCCAACCAATTCCCTTTTCAACAGGAAGTTTCTGGCCAAATTTTGATAGTAACCCGCTTCCAACCTCTGGAAGAGTTGAGGAAAATGGGAAGAAGCTATTCCAAGCTGTCTCAGTCTCCAAAAAAGAAGGGGAACAACTCGGTTTTCCTCTGCACACTGGAGAAATGCATCCAACCCAAACGGTTCCCCTTTTAAATCTAATAATAATTTTTCAGCAGACTGGCGGGATAAATCAACTCTCAAAAAATTTAATATAACCCTCCTGGTTTTATATTGAACACCCAATTTAAGGCTTTCTGAATAAACCTACTTAAGCAAAATTTTCCACCTCCTGAACGACCCGGGCCAGGGCTTGCCTTCGGCTTCGGAAAACCCCCGGAAATTTCCTTCGCAGGGAGGCGGCGATCTGGCCTGAAGATTTCTTTCCATTGAAGGATGACAGAATCCAGGCCTGAATCCTTCCCTCTAAGGAAGCTTGGGGTTTATAGGCATCAGAAAGTTTTGGAAGCCCCTCTCTTTTCAAAGGAAAACCCCGAAAAGTGCTGCCTTCTACAGTTTGTTGACCTGTTTTAACCCGCCAGTTGAACCATCCCTCCCGTGTGTATTTCGGCAGTTGGCACGAGAAGTCAACCTCAACCACCTGATCCTTTTTCACCCGCAGGGGTTGGGATAATGGAAAAAAGGATTGATGCCAGAGATTCTGTGGGGACATGGGCGAATTGGAGAGCATGACGCTGGGGGACAGCCGGGCGTCAAACCACCCAGCAATCCCGTTAAGCTCCCCGTCCTCCTTGATTTTATAGGAAACCGTGGTATGGAACTCGTAGGGGTCATTAGCCGCCAATGAAATTTTATGAACCCTGACCGGTTCGCCGAGCAAATACTCCGCTTTTATCCTTTTCTGATAATAATTATTGAAAACCATCAGACGGGTCGGGCTGAAATCTATTCCGTAAACCTTTTCCTTCTTTGTAGCCCATATGTCAATTTCACCATAAACCAGTGGAGCTTGGCAGGGGGCCAGATAGATAAAGATTTCCGATGGAATCAAACAACCGTCTTGCTTGAGGAACCGTCTTTTGGCATCCTGATAGATCCCCTCCACCCCACCGCAGACAAAGAGGCTGCTGAAATCTTCGAAGATAAGGACATCTACCTTCTCGGGTAGCTTAACCCGTTGGGATCGGCCATGGAGAAAGACAATGCGATCCTCCAGACCGTTGGCCCTGGCAATATCCTCGGCCACGTGAATAATGTCCTCAGACTCAATGGCATAGACCCGGGCCGCCCCCGCCTGACAGGCAAAAATAGCGTAGGTTCCCAACCCCGTTCCGATCTCAACTACCTTATCCCCCTCCTTTACCTCTTCCAGGATCCCTTTTCGATAGGCCTGAATTCGAACCCTATCGTTGGCCATCTGCCGATAATCATTGATCAAGGCCATAGGTTTTATCACCAAATTCTAAAGCACAAAGCGTTAAACTCGGTGTAATTGAATGCTATACCACTGGAAAAATCAATTAGACGATATCGTAGCCGGTTTATCGGTAACGCTGCCCGCCCCGTTGAGTAGTAGAACTTACTCCACGGGGCCCGTATCGGTTCTGGGTAACGGTATCCGGCAAAACCGGGCTACGAATACCTAATACCGGGCATCAATACGGGTTACGTTAACGGTAAACGATATACGATCATCGGTCTGGCGCCCGACTGATAAGACGAACGATGCATTCTAAGACATCTCTATATTGAAAAATACAATATTTTAGTGATTACTTTAGTATTGGAAGGTTGGGACCTATTCATCCATAACTCATCCATCATTCCACTCTTCCCCTATCCAGTCAATTCTTCAATTATTCCCACCGCCTCATCCGCATCCCGGTAGGAAAGTTTATACCCCCGACAACCCCGGGCCAAATTTGGGAGAATGTCAAACCATCCCCCCCTGAACTGATCGAAGTTAAACGAATGTTCTATCAGACCTGTAATTATCCCGGCCTGACCAATGGGCTCAAGGCCGGTCTCTCTGGTGCGATCATACTGGGGAAAAACTACGTAATTTAACTTTAATCCTTTGGCAGGAAAAGGATATTCCTTGATCGCTCGGGGGTTAAGGTAGAAGATTTTTTGGGGACGATACTCCTCGTCAGGTTCAGAATACGAAAAATCTAAATTCCCAATACAATCACCGGAGCGGCTCGCCCTGACAACAAAATTTCTCGGGTAGGGAAACAAAAGAAGCGAATCGGGGTCAATCAGCACTACTTCATCCGACAGAACATTATACCCGCGCTTGAGCAAAGCCAGCACCAAGCTGGTCTTCCCGGCCCCATTACCGCCGGGAAAGATGATCGTTCTCTCATTTCTCTCGACCCCCCCCGCATGAAGCTGATAATACCCGTCCAGGTTTTTGAGAATTTGCTCGGTAACTATCCATTCCAGCATGGGAAAGGAATGTTCGAGGCATTCTCCTTTATAGACGACCCGGTGATTTCTATAAACGTTTACACCTTCCCCATTCCCTCCAACCCTGGGGCGGATCTTTATAGCAAATGTGGCCATTGGCGTAATATCACCATTTGTCCTGGAGCTTGGATATACGCCCGCTGAAATGTGGGGGGCCAATTCGCTTGGATAACGAAGTTGAAAGGGATAATGATAAACCTTATAATTTTGAAAACAGTCCATCTTGGATAATTGGATATTTGGATAAATGAGTGGGTATGGTTGCTCTACGTTTTCAGTATAAATGAAATTTTTACAAAGCAAAAATTTGGATGCGAGTCAGCAAACCTTTTAAAAGTTATTCGCCGGGGATAGGATCAACCTGCTTTTTTCTGCCGTTCATAATTTCAGAACTCAAGATAAATGAATCTTAAAGGAGATTTCTCATTGCTTCATCTCCCAGATAAACTCTTTCCAGAATTTTTTTTCTGCCTTATCAGGTTTTCCATCAGGATTTTCTCTATCATATTCCCATCTTAACGAATTGTTGATGATGTATTCACGAATTCGATTTAATTCATTTTCATTTCGGATGACGTGCTCGTAATAATTGCGTTGCCATACGGGTGCCCCAGGGGTATGGCGCATTTCGTTGATTTGTTTGGTGACGGTGGATTTAAATCCCCGGATGATGATTGGTATTGATCCCGAAACCGGTTTACCGAATGATTCATGTTTTGGGTTACGATTTGTTGGGGCACGATGCATCGTGCCCCTACCACAGATATCAACAATAAACAATATTCCGTGTAAATGGTTTGGCATAATGATGTGTACATCCAATTCAATATTATGGCGCATTTGGGCGGTTTTTAACCACTCAGTTTCAACGATTTTGCTATATTCATTAAAATGCATTTTGCCATTGATCACATTGCCCAACATGCATTCCCTATTGTATGCACAAATTGTAATAAAATATGCTCCGGGTTGTGAATAATCATAATTTCTCAACCTGATTGACCGCCTGTGATGTTTTTCTTTATTATCCATTATCAACCTAAACTGTGTTCTCCAATTTTTCCTGTCATTATATTCAGAACTCATGACAAATAAATCTGAAAAAGGTTGGATTTTAATTTGCCAGCGACTATTTGCTTTCGGTAAGGCGCCCGACTCAATTGACCGAATTCTCTATCGCTTTCAACGAACATCACTATAATTTACCAAGAGACCCTTTTTTGAAAAAGAGCCCACCGTCTTTATGACCTCTTCCAAAACTTTAGCATTCTCAGGTCGGAAGCCCCGAGTTATCCCGTCGGCAATTCCCTTGATGGAATGGGTGCCATCCGACATACACCAGATATAAGCAGCGATAGGGTTTAACGTATGAACTTTTCCCTTTTCGGATTCATAAAGTATACAGCCGTCATCCAACTCACGGAAAAGCACATCCCCCCGCACCTTTGGTTTATAATTCTGGTCTATCTTCATGTCCCGGAAATTTTCCTGGTGTCCCTGAATTAGTCAAAATACCATAACAAAATAAATAAACGAAAACCGACCCCAAGGGTCGGTTCGATGTAAAATTTTCGATTGTCATTCTCCTCGCTACCGCCGCATATACACAGACTCGTGTTGGAGTCCATAAAAAATACCCCCATCCCTGAGCTTGTCTATGGCGGGCCTGGAGGTGCTGGCTCCCACCACCCATGGGGGGTATGTTTATGTCCATGCCCCCCCTCCTGAGCCCAAAGGTCTCCGATGCGATAGGTTAAAATCACAGGCACCGAGTAAGCACAGGTCTTGACCAATTTTTTCAAAAATTCTCGCTTTGACTTATCCATAATCCTGCCAATTTTTTTACTTTAACGAAATAATATAATAAATTTAAATCTATTTGTCAAGAGAAAAAATCCATACCTTTACTGCGGTAGAGAGTGCGTCGGTGGTCATATCCATTGAAGAGGCTAACACAGCAGGTTGGGTCAGCCAGTATGCCTATGCCTGGGATACCACCAGCTACCAATATGCACCCATAACCCCAGATGACTTATCCAATGCCGATACCATATCGGTCTGGCAGGGTTTCTGGACGGTTAAATTGGATGTGGCCCCCCCCTGCACCCTGCTGGTTCCCCCCACGGAGATCACCCCCAAAGCAGCCCCGGCCAGACCCCAGTGGCTGAACGACCATCTGGGGAAAGAAAACCCCCACCTTCCCCTTCAATTAGATGAATCCTGGTTCCTCCAATTAGTTGTACAATCTGAAACTGGATACCCAAGGGATACCTACAGTGGGGTTGGGGTGGCCCCCGATGCCCTGGCCGGGTATGACCGCCATGATGCCTTTGAGTTCACCCCCGCGGTGTCTTACTTTGTTCAGCTATACTTCCCCCACCACGATCCCGGGGATACCGAGAACTACTGGTCTGACCAGCCCTACCGCTACACCTATGACATCCGGGACACCGAATTGACCCAGCCGGAATGGAAATTCTATGTCTACCAATACGGGGCCCCCGGGGATTATCGCTTAAGCGGGCTTGGCTTCAGGCTGATCCCCCAGACTATCCTGCTGTCCCTCCACGACGACGCAGGAATGGTCCTGGTGGATGATCTACGACAGG